>NZ_JBVISU010000005.1:232824-376549 GCF_055575355.1 Amycolatopsis sp. NPDC034160
AACCCCCAGATCACCCTCCAATTCCATATCCAAACCCAAAATCTCCACCGGATAACCCGTCAACTCCGACACCACCGACAACAACGAATCCGTCAAGTCCGCGCCCGGCTCCGGAAGCAGTTCAGTGCGCGGTGAAGGAATCGACGAAGCGGCGCCGAGGCCACCGGCGCTTTCCACGACCTCGCGCAACGTCCGCAATTCTGCCAACGCCGCCATATCCTGCTCCGGCAAACCCCCGACCCGCTCACGCAAAGCCGCCAAAATCTGCACCCGCTTGATCGAATCAACCCCCAGATCACCCTCCAATTCCATATCCAAACCCAAAATCTCCACCGGATAACCCGTCAACTCCGACACCACCGACAACAACGAATCCGTCAAATCCGCACTCGCCCCGGAAACGGGGGCCGGGGCGGGGGCGTCGATGACGGCCGTCGCGCCGTTCAGGTGCCCGGCCGACGCGGCGGCGGGCTCGAAAGCCGGGGCCGGCTCGCGAACCGGTTCGCGCATCGGCACCGGCGGAGCGGGAACCGGTTCGGGTGCCGGCCGCCGCGCCGGAGGCTCGGCGGCCGGCTGGCTACGCTCGGGAGCTTCCGTGAGCGCCGGCGGTTCAGTGCCATTGCCCTGCCGGATCGTCGACCACCGCAGGCCGGCACCGCTGTCGCCGTGGCCGGTGATCGGTGTGGTGGCGTACTCGCCATTCGCCCCTTCCCGTTGTCCCAGCAGGCCGTTGAGGGAGGCTTCGGACAGGCGCAGGAACGCGAGATGGGCGTCGGTCACCATCTTCTGGTAGGCCGCGTGGGCGTCGGCGGTCTGCTGCTGGGTGTTCTGGAGCACCGTGAGCCAGTCGTCGTCGAGAAGGCCCGGCAGGTCGGGCAGGTGCTTCAGCGCGGGCGGGAGGCCGTTCGGTTCGTTCGGCGGGGTGGTCGTCGGCACGGCGTGGCTTCCGTTCTTCTCGGGCTTCACGGTTTGCGGTGCGGGAGCCACCGGAGTGGCGGGGGGTGCGGGCGGCAGAGGCGGGTTGGGGCGCGGCAGTTCCCGGTGCCCGCCCGGCGGCGGATAGCGCCGCCCGTGGTTGCCGCCGTCGATCGGCACCGCCATCGCGGGACGGCCGGGCCGCGCTTCCGCCTCGGCGGTTTCCTGGTGCGCGGGACCGTACGGTTCCCAGAGAGCATCGAACGCGAGGTCGACGCCGTCGACGGCCAGCCGGGCGAGCCCGTCCTGCAGGCAGGTGAGCCCGTCGCGGCGCGGGCGATCGAGTTCCACGGCCGTGTGCGGCCTGCCGTCCAGGATCCGGCCGACCAGGCGGGTGAGCGTGGCGCCCGCGCCGACCTCCACGAACGTGCGCACGCCGTCGGCGTACATCGCCTCCACGGTGTCGGTGAAATGCACCGGTGACACCACGTGCTCGGCGATGCCGCGGCGGACGGCGCCGGGTTGCGCGGGGTGGATCGCTCCACCGGCCTTCCCGTAGACCGGTATCCGGGGCGCGGAAACGTCGAGGTCGTCGAGGAACGCGGTCAGCTTCGGCACCGCATCGGCCACCAGCGGGCTGTGGAAGGCACCCGAGGTGGCCAGTTCGCGGCTGGTCACCTTGCGCTCCTCCAGCATTCGCGCGAGTTTCGTGACCGCATCGCGGTCGCCGGAGACAGTGACCTGCCGGGGAGCGTTGTGGTTGGCGATCACCAGGACGCCCGGATCACCCAGTTCGTCGATGGCGTGCTGGACGTCTTCGGCCGGCGCGGCGACGGCGAGCATGGCACCGGGAGTGTGCTGTGCCGCCTCACGCATGAGCAGGCCACGCCGCCGCCCCAGCCGCAGGAGCGTCTCCGCGTCGAAGGCACCCGCGTGGTGCAGGGCGATCAGTTCGCCGAAGCTGTGGCCCGCCGCGCAGTCCGCGGTGAGCCCGAGCTCTCGCAGCACCGCGAGCAGGGCGGTGCTGTGCGCGGCCAGGGCGGGCTGCGCCCACTCGGTGGCGTTCAGCCGCTGGGCCTGCTCGGCGCTCTCCTCCTCGCCGAAGGTGGGCGGGGGGAACACGACCCGGTGCACCGGCGGTCCGTCCAGGTCGGTGGCGGCGGCCCGGTCCCACGCGGCACGGGCCGCCGGGACGTGCACCGCCACGTCCGCACCCATGCCGACGTACTGAGAGCCCTGGCCGGGGAACAGGAAGCCGACGCGACCGGGCGTCGCCACGCCGACGCGGTAGTACGTGCCGGACGGCAGGGAGATCGGTCCGGCCGGGTTCTGCGCGATCAGCTCGGTGGCCTGGTCGAGCTTGGCCGCGAGGTCGCCCGGGTCGGCGGCGATCACCGCGAGCCGGGCCTCGTCCGACGCAGAGAACTCGCACTGGGTACGCCGGGCCAAGGTGGTGAGTTCGCCGCCGGACTCGCGCGCGGCCGCCGCCAGTTCCCGGGCCCGGTCGATCAGCGCTTCCGCGGTGCCTGCCCCGAGCAGCAGGAGTTCGGTGGCGGTGGCGGGGTGGTTCCAGGGCCGCCGGGCGGCCGTGCCGGGCCGCGGCACGTACTCCTCGAGAGCCACGTGGAAGTTGCTGCCGCCGAAGCCGAAGCTCGAAACCGAGGCGCGACGGGGTTCGTCGGCCGGGCTGATCCAGGGCCGCGCCAGGGTGTTGAGATAGAACGGGCTGGCGGGCAACTCGAGCGCGGGGTTGGGCCGGTCCACCTTGATCGTCGGCGGCAGCACCTTGTGGTGCAGGGCCAGCGCGGCTTTGAGCAGACCGGTGGCGCCCGCGGTGCACTTGGTGTGGCCCAGCTGCGACTTCACCGAACCCAGTGCGCACCACTGCCGGTCCGGTCGGCCGGAGTCGTCGAACACCGCGCGCAGGGCAGTGAACTCCGCGCGGTCCCCGGCCTTGGTGCCGGTGCCGTGGGCCTCGACCAGCTCCACGGTCTCCGGTCCGTACCCGGCCTCCTCGTAAGCGCGGCGCAGGGCCCGTGCCTGCCCTTCGGGCAACGGTGCGTAGACCGCGGTGCTGCGCCCGTCCGACGACGAGCCGATCCCTCGGATCACCGCGTAGATGTTGTCCCCGTCCCGCTCGGCGTCGCTCAACCGCTTCAGCGCGAGCATCACCACGCCTTCACCCAGCATCGTGCCGTCGGCGTCGGCCGAGAAGGGGCGGCAGTCGCCGGTGGGCGACAGCGCCGGCGTCTTGCTGAAGCACATGAACATCTCGACACCGTTCTGGGTGTCGGCCCCGCCGGCGAGCACCAGGTCCGATCGCCCCAGTGCCAGGTCCGCCACCCCGGCGGAGACCGCCGACAGTGAACTCGCGCACGCCGCGTCGGTGGTGTAGTTCATGCCGTGCAGGTCGAACCGGTTGGCGATCCGCCCGGCGACCACGTTCGTCAGGACACCGGGAAAGGTCGCCTCCTGCCAGGGCACGTAGTGCCGCGAGAGCGTGTCACAGATCGCTTGCGCGGCCTGCTCCTCAATACCCTCTTCGCGCAGGGCCTTGAGCCACACCGGACGTTCGAGCCGGTTGACCATCTGGCCGTACAGCGGCAGGACGGACGCCCCCAGCACCACGCTGACCCGTTCCCGCGCCTCGGCGTCCAGCTTTCCCGCGAGGTCGCCGAGGGTCTGTTCGGCCACCATGAGGGCGAGCAGCTGCGCAGTGTCGGTGGCGGCCAGGTTGGCGGGCGGGACACCGTAGGCCACCGGGTCGAACGGGACCTCCGGGAGGAACGCGCCGCGCCGCGCGTAGGTCTTGTCGGGTAGGGACGGGTCGGGGTCGTAGAAGTCTTCGGTCAGCCAACGGCTCGGCGGTACGTCGGTGATGGTGTCGCGGCCGGACACCACCACCCGCCAGAACCGGCCGGTGTCGGTCGCTCCGGGCAGCAGGGCGCCGACGCCGACGATAGCGACGGGCACCTGCCGCTCCCGTGAGAACTCGGTCATGGCCTTCTCCTTCGCTGTGGTCTGTTGGCTCTCGTGGCGGTCAGGAGAGCGGATGGGGCACGAACACCGACGCCTCCGGGGGAACCGGCACGCCGAAGGTGCGCAGTTGGTGTGCGCGGGTGAGCACGGTGGCGCCTTCGAGCAGGTTCAGTGCGATCTGCGCGACCGTCCGATTGCGTGGCGCGGCGAGAAAACTTCCCGCGACCCACCGGTTGAAGGCACCCATCGCGGGGCCGCACCAGATCTGGTAGTCGGCGGTCCGGCTCGGTTCACCACTGATCGCCCACCGGCTGGACTGGCCCAGATACCAGCGGAAGACCAGGGCCATCCGGTGCCGCGGATCGGTTTCGGCCCGGGTGAGCTGGGCGGGATCACGGTCTTGCCAGAATTGCCGGGTCTGCTGCCAGACCTCGTCCACCGGCAACCGGAAGACCTCGCGTTCGAGCTTGGTGCGCAAGTCCGCGGGCAAGGCCTCGAGCGCGGGGTAGTCGCGATAGGCCTCGTAGAGCCGGCCCGCGCGCGAGGCGAACAACGTTCCCCTGCGCAGGACCTGAAGTTTGACGCCCATCTCGAACATGTCGGCGGCGGGAGCCATCACCACGTCGGCGAGATCGGCCTCGGCCAGCAGCGCCTTGGCCTGCTCCGACAGGCCCGCCTCGACGGAGGCCTGGTTGACCGATCCGGTCACCACGTAGGCGGCGCCCGCCGCGAAGGCCGCGGCGACCGCGGCCGGGGTGCCGAGCCCGCCCGCGGCTCCCACCCGGATCACCCGGCGATAGCCGTGCTGCCGGGTGAGCTCATCACGCAGGCCGAGCACGGCGGGCAGCAGCGCGGTCAGCGGCCGGTTGTCCGTGTGCCCCCCGCTGTCCGCCTCGGCCGTGACGTCGTCGGCCAGCGGCACGCTCGCGGCGAGCTCCGCCTCCTCCGGGGTGATCTGGCCGCGGCCGATCAGCTCGCGCAGCACTTCCCTCGGCGCCGGCGACAGGAACAGCCGGGCGACTTCCGGCCGGGAGAGCTTGACCAGCATTCGCCGCGCCCGCACGATCCGGCCGGTGTGCTCCCGGCGCAGGCCTGCCACGGCACAACGGACGACAGCGGGGGTCAGCGTCAGATAGGCCGACGCGGAAACCGTCGGGACACCCCGCCGGATCAGCAGGTCGGCGGTGCGCTCCTCCAGTAGCGGTTCGCCCGGCGCGTGGATCAGGTTGACGCCCCAGTTGGCCCGTCCGGCCAACGCGGTGCCCAGTTCGCCCACCGCACGCTCGATCGCGCCAAGGCCGAGCCCGCCGGCACCGAACACGGCGAGCAGATCGGCTTCGGCGAGGGCGGTCACCATCTGCACCGTGGCGATGCCGTTGGCCATTTCTCCCGCCACATAAGGAAACCGCACACCGTGGTCAGTGCAGAAGGAGCGGTCGCCCAGCCATTCCGGGTACAGCGGCGGCAACGTGCCCACCACCGGCAGGTCTCCAGCGGGACGGTCGCCGATGAGCACGCCGTGCCCTCGGTCCGGGCCGCCGTCGACCACGTGCAGGGTCGCCCGGGGCCGCCGTACACAGTCGGCGATACCCACCGGGTCGAACGCCGCGGCTTCGCCGGCCGGGATGTCCGGGTGCGTGGAAGTGTTCGGGGCGTAGGCGTGCACAGTCGACCTGCTTTCCGGGAGGAAGGGCGCGGGAACGGGTCAGAAGCCGGCGGTGGTGGTTTCGTCGATGCCGTCCTGGAGACAACGAGCCAGCACGGCGGGATCGCGCACCGCAGCGGCGTCGAAATTGACGCCGAAACAGCAGTTTCCGTCGTAGGTGTGCATGGTGACCGACAGGGCGATGGCGGGCAGCGGGCCGAAGGGGTAGAGCCGCAGGATGCGCGCCCCGGCAAGGCTCAGCGGCGACTCGGCACCCCGCAGGTTGCTGATCTGCACGTCGTGGGCCTGGGTCGTGTGTTTGAGCACGGGCGCGACGACGAACGACGGCAGCACCCCCATCGAGCGGGCCAGCAGCACCGGGGCCTTGCCCGCCCGTTCGGCACGCACTCCGGCGATCAGCTCCCGGACCATCCGCATGCGCCGGACCGGGTCCTGCTCGCCCATCGGCATCGCCATCCGCGCCACCGAAAACCCGTTGCCGCCGCGGATCTGTCCTGGGCGGCCGCCCGCGATCGGGATCGCGGTGGCCACTGTGGACAGTGGCACGCCGAAGTGTTCGTGATAGCGCCGGAGTCCACCGAGGACGGCCGACACGACCGCGTCGTTGAGGGACACGCCCGCCGCCTTGGCGACCGCCCGCACGCTCGCCAGCGGGGCGTCCGCGGTGACGAACCGCCAGCTACCCGCCCTTCCCCGGAGCAACGGGGACGGTTCCGCCGTGGGCCGGGAGAACACGTGCACAAGAGACTCCACCAGTCTGCCGCCCTCGCGTGCGGCACGCACCGGGTGCCGCAACGCGCCGGTCGCGTGGCCGAGCAACTTCCCGCCCACGGCAGCCAGGCAGCCGGCCGACCGGGCCCGGTTCCCCGCTCCGTTGCCCTCGTCCCTCACCACGGACAGCCCGGGCTGCGGGGGGTCGCTGCCGTACGGCGGGTGCATCAGCGCGTCCAGGCACATCAACGCGGCGCCGTCCATGCTGCTGTGATGGAGCTTCAGCACGTAGCCCGCTTGGTCCCCGTTGAGCCCTTCGGCGAGCACGGCCTCCCACAACGGACGGCGCCGATCGAACGGGGTGCAGGCCATCGTCTGCGCCAGCGCCAGGAGTGCGCCGTGGTCGGCGGGTTCGGGCAGGCGCACCCGGCGCAGGTGGTAGCCGAGGTCGAGCTGCGCATCGTGCCGCCAGCCGGGGTTTCCCACGCCGAGCCAGGTCTCGCTGACCCGCTGGGCCAGCCGGGGAACACTCTTCACGATCCGTTCGTGCTCGGCGACGACGTCCGCCCAAGGCGGCACCCGGTCCAGGGTGTACACGGCCATGACCGTGGAACACAGCAGAGGATCGGCCTCCGCGCGCCACATCACCGTGTCGAGTCCGTTCATCCGCCGTGCCGCACCCCACGCGTCGCTGCCGACGAAACCATCGGGTTGTCCGTTGGACATGACTGCTCCTGTCTACGGCGTCGACGTGCCGAGGTCCCGCGCCCGCGAGGAGCCGGTCTCCCTCGGGATCGGGGACGGCGCGGGCTGCTGCCCCAGCACTTCGAGGTAGAAGTCACGGACTCTCGCGACGCCGCGTTCCAGGCCGTCCTGTTGCCAGCCCGTGGTCTCCACCGGCGCCCCGACCACGACCTCGACGTGTCCGCGACGGGGAATGTGCGCTCCTTTGGGCAGCAGGTTCCCCGTGTCGCGGATGACGAGCGGGATCACGGGCACCCCGGCGGCCATCGCGATGACGAACGAGCCCCGATGGAACCGGCCGAGCCGGGGGGTGAGGGACCGGGTGCCCTCGGGGGCGATGGCCAGTGACACTCCTCGCTGAAGCCGTTCCACCGCCTCGGTGATCACTTTTCCGGCCGTGGCCGGCCCGCCGCGGTCGATGAAGACGGCGTCACTGAGCCAAAGGAACTGGCCGAACCCGGGAGCCCACTTGAGCTCCTTCTTCGCCAGCGAGGTGAGATGCCGGCGCAGCACCTTGAGCACCACCAGCAGATCCAGCGAACTGCGGTGGTTGAACAGGAAAACCGCGGGCCGGTGGGCCCACAGGTGGTGTTCACCACGCACGGTGACCGTCACCCCGGTCAGGGCCAGCGCGAGGTCGGCCACCGTCCCCTGGGCGAGATCGACGGCCTGCCGCCGGTCATGGTTGACCCCCAGGCCGACGGCCAAGGCGGAGGCCATCGCGGCCGCGGTCGCCCCGTAGGCGCTCACCGTCCGCGCGAGACCGGGCAACCCGGGGCCGGAATCGACGCGGAAACGGCAGGACGGCCACTGCCGTTCGCGGGCCACCTGCTGAAGCCTCGGCTGGGGGTTCACCGCGCACGGGTGTCCCACCGCGTCCAGGAACGGCACGTCGGCGGCGTCATCGGCATAGGCGTAGCTCTCCGTGAGATCCACGTCGTGCCGTGCCGCGAACTTCCGCAGAGCCTCTTCCTTCGCCCAGCCGGTGACCACCTCGCCGTCCACCATCCCGGTGAGCACCCCGTCGCAGGTGGACAATTTCGTGCACAGCACGTGGTCGACACCGAGTTCCGCCGCCATCGGAGCCACCTGGAACCTCGTCGCGGCGGAAACCAGCACCACGAGGTGGCCCTTACGCTGGTGCGCCAGGATGAGCCGCCACGCGTCGGGGAACAACCGGGCGGCGATGTCGCGTTCGAGCACTCGCCCCGCGATCTTCTCGGCGGTTCGCTCCGGGGTGCCGGCCAGCGCCTTGGCGACCGTACGCACGAACTTCGACACGTCTCTCTCGGTCCAGTCCGTCCGGAACCGCGACAAGAGCACTCCGGTGAGCAAGGGCAGCTCCACCGGAAAAGCGCGCAACCGGCGGCGGAGGAAGGCTTCGACGGAGTATCCCCGGATCACGGTGCCGTCGAAGTCGAACACGGCGGCTGTTCGCGGGCCACTGGGGCCCTGTTCGATCTCTTCCAGCCGCTGGTCGACGTCGTTCATCGCTTCCCTTCCTCATCGAACCGGACGGCCAACGCGGCGATCTCGTCCCGGAGCGCCGTCAGCGCGGTCTCGGCGTCGCGCCGCTGCCTGCGCAGCGACGTCGGATCCACGTTCGTGGCGAACAACCCTTCGGCTCGCAAGAAGGATGTGGCGCGGGAGAACAACGGCAGCGAAACGGATTCCGGGAGCACGTGGTGGTCGCCACCCGGCGGTTTGTCGTTGTCGCGCAGGCAGTAGCGGATCAGCATCGTCTCGTCGACCGGCACGGCGGGCGCTTGTAAGGCCAGCCGCGCCGCCACGAGGGAAAACCCCTCCGCCACATGACGCAGCACCAGCGGAGCGAACAGGCATGGGACCGCGCGCAGACGTCGCGAGAGTTCCACCGACGGCAGGTCCCGCCATCCCGTCACGACGAGGTCCGTCTCCTTGGCGGCATAAGCACCGAGGTGTTCCGCGGACAGCCCGGTCACAGCGCACGTGAGCACCTTCGCCAAGCTCTCGATTTCCTTCACCACCAAGGAATCACGGTCTTCGGCCTCGGCAGCCGCGGCCCGCAGCAACGCGATCTCGGCGAGCGCCCGCGGCAGGAACCAGTGGCAGGACATGTTCCGGTAGTAGGCGGCGAGCCGACGGTTTCCGGCAGGCAGCCGGTAGGCGGCCCCGGTTCCATCCCGCTCGATCACCCGCGCTGCGAGCAAGTGCTCCAGCCACTCACGCACGACGTGGGCCGGAACATGCTCCACCGACACCGACACCGCCACCGGCAGTTCCCGGTACCGGACGAACTCCAGTACCCCGGCGAGTCGCTCGCGCAGCCGCGGCACCGTCCACGACTCACCGGGCGACCCCAGCAGAACCATCGCGACCAACGCCATCGGCGTGATCGGCGTCGCCTCGTTGATGCGTGCGCACAGCCGCAGCGCAGTCGTCATGACGTCGTCTCCGGGGTGGCCCGCCGACGTGTTCCCCGGGCGGCGGGCCGGCCGCAGCGGCTCACCGAATCGCACGTCGACGGCGCCTCGCCGGCGCCGGTGCGCCCACGCCAACCGCAGGAGCCCGGCGAGGTCCTCAGCCGGCTTGACCGCACCCGCCTGCTGGTCCACCAAGGCGGTGGCTTCGAACAAGTACTCGTAGGTCAGGGCCACCGGAACCAGGGACACCGCGGGAATGGATTCTCCGTCGATCGCGTCCAGGACGTAGCGCAGCAAACCCAGCCGCGGCGGTTGTAAGCCGCCGTCGCGGGAACGTCCGCCTTCGACGGCGAACATCAGGTTCTTACCCTCGCGGAGGAGGTAGGAGACGTAGAGGCGCAGAGCGAGCTTGTAGCAGGCGTCGTCCGGGAAGTGACGGCGCATGAAAACGAGGTTGCTCCGCCGCCCGAGCGGGCCCAGCGGCCAGAACCGCAGATTGTCCCCGGTGAAGATGTAGCTCGGAGCGAGCCCCGACCGGTTCAGGACCCGGTTCACCACCAACGAGTCCACATAGGATCGATGGGCGACGACGAACACCGCCGGCCCCCGGCCTGCCAAGGTCTCCGGCCCGTCCGGGGTGGCAGGCCCGGTGCGGATGCGCCAGGGCCGCGAACCCAGCAGCCACAGCAGCGGCCGGAGGGCCTCGGCCGCCCACGGGCGTTCCGCCACCACGAGCTCGTCGAGGTGAACGGCCAGTTCCCGATGGACCTCTCGCTCCGTCCGGCCGAGCGACTTCGCCAGTGACGCCACCGCTTTCCGCGCCAGTGCGGGTGCCAGGACCGCCGACACCGTGGCCTTCCGGCCCGCCCGTGCCTGCTTCCTCATCGTTTTGCCGCCCGCGGACATCAGCCCGACCTCCCGGCTCATCACAGATCCCCCGCGGGCACCGAACGGAGCTGACGGCCCCGGCCGCCATGTCGCACGTCCACGCCGGGCATGCGGCCGTCGAGCACAGCGCCGCGGATGAGCTCGGCGACCAGCTGCGGTGCGTCCCGATGCACCATGTGGCCGGTGCCCGGCAGCATCAACCAGTCCACAGGTTCGACGAGCTCGAGCAAGGGGGCCTCGAACCCCTCGAAGGGCAGCACTCGGTCCTTCTCCGCCAGCACGACGTGCACGGGGTTCTCGTGGTCGTGCCACGGCCGCATCCTCTCGGCTCTGGCCAATGCGCACAGGGCCGCGATCATCACCGAGCAGTAGGCGGCCGCCCTCAGCTCCAGCACCGCGTCCGGGACATCGATGCGCCGTCCGTCTCGGACCAAGAAGTCGAAGTACGCCCTGCGGACCGGGAGCAGCCGCATCAAGGGTTGCGCGAACGGCGCCATGACGCGGGCCACGGCATGCCCGGCCGCCGAGCGCAGTGCACCTTTGATCAGGTCCGCCCGTGAGCGCCACGCTCCGGCCGGGGTCAGCAGCACCACGGTCTCGCACCGACCCCGACGGGCCAGCTCCAGCGCGGTCCACGCGCCGAGCGAATGGCCGACCACCGCCACCCGGTCGAGGCCGAAGTGGTCCAGCCAGTGTTCGGCTTCGTCGGCGTCGGTTTGCGGGGTCGCCCGATCCGCCGGACGACGCGAAAGCGCTCCCCAGTGGCCGGGCATCGTCGGCGCGATGACCGAAAAATCCTGTTCCAGCATCGGGATGACGGGCTCCCAGGTCCGCCAGACCGAGCCGAGCCCGTGCAGCAGCAGCAAGGGCTTTCCTTGCCCCCCGGTGTGGAGGGGAGTCGGCGGTACGCCGCTGGACAACGAAGACACGAGACGATCTCCCCGGATTCCGGCGCTGTCGGACTGACTTCACCGACGCTAACCACGGTCGCTGACACCTCGGCTGACAACGACGCGGACATCGGGGCTGACACCGCGGCTGGACCTGGCACGAGCACTTCCGGTTGCGCTGGAGCACGGCGAGGCTCCACTGGACTGGCAGCCGCGATCCCGCGAAACGGGTGTCTTCGCACGCAATTCGGGTTGGAGTCGTGAACCACCCACTGAGCACAATCAGTACTCAGAGAATCACTATCCGTGCGACTGGAAGGCCCGCCCGTGCAGATCCTGTGCCTCGGTCCGTTGGTGTTGCGTACCTTGTCCGGCGATGTCGTCGCGCACCGTTCCCTGCGGTCGAGACTGCTCGTCGCCCTGTTGGCGAACCCGGGCAGCACAGTGTCCAAGGATCAGCTGATCCGCGAGCTGTGGCCAGTGCCTCCCGACGATGCTGTCGGTGCCATCCACGCCCACGTGAGCCGCCTCCGGCGCGACCTCGACCGCTGGTGCGGCGGTGGGCTGGTCACCCTCCGGCCGCGGTACCCGGGATACCGTCTCGAGCTGGACGCGCGGGTCGAAGTCGACTCGGCCCGCTTCGAACGGCTGGCGAAGATCGCCGGCCGTCTTCCGCGCGGCAACCCGCACGCGATCATGGAAACGGCGCAGGAAGCTCTCGGCCTGTGGCGCGACGAGCCGTTCACCGGGCTGGACGTGGGCATGGAGGGGCAGGCGGCGCGGCTTCGCCTGCAAGAGACCCGGCTTTCCCTGTGGGAAGTCCTGATCGAGAGTGCGCTGGCCGCCGGCCGGTGCTCGGAGATCATCGGCGACGCCCGGAGACTCGCCCTGTCGTTTCCGTTCCGGGAACGGCTCCAAGCCAAGCTCATGGTGGCGCTGTACCGCGCGGGGCGGCAGGCTGACGCGCTGGAAACCTACCACCACGCCCGCTCGCGGCTGGCCGAAGAACTGGGCGTCGAGCCGACTCCCGCTCTGCAGCGGTGGATGACGGCGATCCTCCGCCACGACACGGTACTGCTGCAGGACTTCTGGCCGTTCGACGAACTGGGGCCGACTGGGTGAAAGCGGCGGCCGTGCTCACTTGACCGGAGTACGGCTCCTCACGACGGGTTCAGGGAACGCGGCACGATCCGGTCCGCCAGACTGGTCGCCTCTGCCCGTACCGTCGGGAGCGCGGACTGCTGGAGGGTGTCCAGCAGTTTCGCCGCCGACCGGCTGTAGTACAGGTCGTCCGGCGAAACCCGCTCGATCCGCAGCAAGGTGAGCAGCGCCGTCACGTCCTCACGCCGCGCCACCCACACCTGGGCGAGCGCGAGGTACAGATCCACCACTTCATCCGCCGGACGCCCCTCTTCGGCGTCGGCCTCTTCCGCGACATGAAGGGCCAGATCGGCCTGGCCGAGCCGAAGCATGCACAACGCTCTCCGAGCGGACACCGACGCAGACCCGATGACGAGTTCCTCTCCCGGCCCTCCGGTCCGGTTCAAGGCCAGCTTCTCCGCCGAGGCGAGGTACTGTTCACACGTCCGGTGATCACCGCCCATCGCCGCCACCTCGGCCACGGACAAATGCAGGGCGGTCTGGACACCGGCCGGGCTGTCGTGGTGACGGCGGACCGCTCCCAAGGCGATCGGCAACGCCTCGGTGGAATAGCCCAGCCGCGCCAACACGTGCGCCAGCGCGGGTCCACATTCGATGTCCGGGGACGTGGCCGAGTGGTGGCCTGCGCGGCGCGTGGCCTGCTGGACCGCGAAGTAGGCGAGTTCGTGTTCACCGAGACGCGAGAACAACGACGCCATAAGCAGGAGCATCCGCACATGAGTCCGGCAAGCCGGACTGAGCCCGTCACCGCACTCACAGGACAGCACTTCGCACACCTGCCACGACCGCGACAGCAGTTCCGAACTCTTGTGCCCGACCGGATCGAACCGACGACCGGACGACGCCCAATCTCGCCACAGCCAATCGGCCTCCCTCGCCAGGATGGACACCGACTGCGCGGCCGGCCGCTTTTCCGGCACGTTCTCGGGGCAAGCATCCAGCAGGAACAGGGAACGCCGCAGGTGCTCCGTCAGGGACCCCCTGACCCGTTCACCCGGGCGGCCGCCGGAAACGGCGAATCCCGGCAGCAATTGGGACGAATCGTTCACTCGGAGGACCTCGGACATGCGGACGAGGACTTCGATGCTGTCCATCCGCCGCGAACCCTTCTCCACCTGGCGGAGCCACTCCTGACTTCGGCCGACGAGCCCGGCGAGTGTCTTGCGGGACAGGCCCCGCCTTCGCCGCAACGCCTCTATACGTTTGCCGACCGTCGATTCATGGAAATCCAACTAGCCCCCCTTCAACGATCACATCTGAGCACACATCGATGCCACAAGCAAAGCTGGAATCATTCGGTCTAAACAAGTCGAGAGCCCCGCAACTCTCAAGATCAACACTTTGAGGAAAGGAGCCAGAACAGACGAACTAACGGCGTACACCTCGCGTTGCAGCAGTTCAAGCGTCGACGTGACTGTTGGTCATGACGACCTACCCTATTCGAGATACTTTTGGGCCATCTGATATCAAGGAACTTCACCAGCACCTCAGGCATCCGTCATTCGAACAAGTGAAATCATCAGACAACCATTCTTTTGACAAAGTTCACACCGGTTCAGCGGACCATATCCCGGGACTCGCCCGAGGACGAGCGCGCGCGGAATTCAGAGAAGTCATACGCTTGCACCACCGCAGCCGAACTGAACGCGGCCCTCAACTACGGTTCGAGGTGCCGGCGGCGGAGATCGCGCCGGCACGCAGGATTCGCCGGCACAGGTACACGCGGACGCCCACCGCGGGCCCGCCCCTCCCACCAGGGTGGCGGCGATGCCGAGCGCAGTGACCTGTCCGGCCGAGTACAGCGGTACCAGCACCGCCGCGGCGAGGGCGTACTTCGCCAGGAAAACCGCAGTGCAGAGCGGAGAATGCCGTCGCCGGACCGGATCTCGCCGACAGCTGGACCGTACCCTCCGAGGCTCCGACCAGCACTCCGATGACCGGCCATCGCATCACCATGGACACCGAGAGGCTTTTCTGCCAACAGCCCGGAGGCTCATGCGCTCGCCTTCGTCGCGATCGGCGTGGGGAAGCCGTCGCTGGACCAGCGTTTCACAGAGGTGGCGTGCGTGCCCCATCGCCAGATCGCCGCCGAAGCCAGGGGGTCGAGATGGATGGCATCGCCAATGACAGTCACCGGGGCGGTCGGCCGAGCGGGCCTCGGCGGGGATCATGCCCGATCCTCAGCGCGACCGTCAGGTCTTGCCACGCCTTGGCGACGGTCGACCGGAGCTGCTCCGGGTAACGGGTAAGGACCACAGGAACAATCCTCGACCCCGGTGACCGCACCGGCGCCAGGTGGCAGCCATCGTCGTCGTGCCGCCATCGGCGGCTCGTGGACCGGAGCATCGCCAGCGCCATCACGATGCCGCGGCATCGTGCGCCGTCTGTACTTGCCGCCCGCCGTCCAGCGCCGACCACACCCGCACGTGCGGCGAGTACTGACGGCGAACAGCCCCGTCCGCGCCGGTCAACACGTCGGCGATGTCCGCACTGCCGTCGGCGAACCACGCCCGGACCGTGCCGTCGACTCGCTGCTCGAAGCGTACGAACTCGGCCTCGAACCGCGCCGTATCGCCAAACCAGTCAGCAACACCGACCGCAGCAACGGACAGTGCGCCTGGCGGCCGCCCCGCGGCCCGCCACGCCGTCGGCTGGCTTAGTGCCCACGACAGTGAGACCCCCGTCCACTTCGGACAGCGACAGGGGCCTCCCTGGCTCCGATATCGCCGGGTCGTTGCGTACTCTCGCGCATTTCCGCGGCGTAGTCCGCGAGCCCCGTCGTCATACCCTGCATCATGCGCCGGACTTGCCCGAGTTCCTTCGCCCAGAACCTCATGCAGATCGACGGGGGCGCTGCGACCTGTCATCCGTCATCCGCGTGCCCTCCACGGCCGGTGACGCAGCCGGCCGGGCCAGGACGTCGCGCGACTGCGCAGCGCAGGATCAGCGGCAGGGGCTTTGCGCCGGAAGGGCTGTACCACAGCGAATATCATGGGACGACGGTCCGACTTGCGACAACATCAGTCCAGCTGTGGACTCGACCGCGGGGGCTCACCGCTCTTTGGCCGACGACCTGACCGGCGCACCGCTGGCTGTGGTGGCTCCGCATCCGTCACTGCTGGAGGGTGCGAGGCTTGTACGAAGGGCGCCGCGCTTCGTACTCCGCGATGCTGGATTCGTGGTCCAAGGTCAGGCTGATGTCGTCCAGACCCTCCAGCAGACGCCACCGGGCGTTGTCGTCAAACTCGAAATCAGCCGTGATCCCCTCGGCACGAACCTGGCGGTCGAGCAGGTCCACGGTGACCTCGGCCGCGGGGTCGGCCTCGGTCAGCTCCCAGAGCCGGTCCACGGTCTCCTGCGGCAGCACCACGGTCAGCAGGCCGTTCTTGAGGGAGTTGCCGCGGAAGATGTCGGCGAAGCGGGAAGAGATGACGGCCTTGAAACCGTAGTTCTGCAGTGCCCAGACGGCGTGCTCGCGCGAGGAACCGGTCCCGAAGTCCGGCCCGGCGACCAGCACGGTGGCACCCTGGCGGGCGGGCTGGTTGAGCACGAACTGCGGGTCCTTGCGCCAGGCATCGAAGAGCCCGTCCTCGAAGCCGTCCCGGGTGACCTTCTTCAGCCAGTGGGCGGGGATGATCTGGTCGGTGTCGACGTTGCTGCGGCGCAGCGGGACGACCCGGCCGGTGTGGGTGGTGAAAGCTTCCATGGGATTCAGACTCCGGTGGTGAGGGGCAGTTCGGACAGGTCGGCGGGCGAGGCCAGATGACCGAGGACCGCGGTGGCGGCTGCCACTTGCGGAGAGACCAGGTGGGTGCGGCCGCCCTTGCCCTGTCTGCCCTCGAAGTTGCGGTTGGACGTGGACGCGGCCCGCTCGCCGGGGGCCAGCTGGTCGGGATTCATGCCCAGGCACATGGAGCAGCCCGCGTGGCGCCACTCGGCGCCGGCGGCGGTGAACACCTTGTCCAGCCCCTCCTCGACGGCCTGGAGCGCGACACGCACCGACCCGGGCACGACCAGCATCCGTAGCTCGTCGGCCACCGAGCGGCCCTGGAGCACGGCGGCCGCGGCGCGCAGGTCCTCGATTCGCCCATTGGTGCAGGAGCCGAGGAAGACGGTGTCCACCGCGATCTCCCGCAGCGGCTGCCCCGCCCTCAGGCCCATGTACTCCAGCGCCTTCTCCGCCGCCATCCGCTCGCTGGGGTCGGCGAAGTCCGCCGGGTCGGGGACGGAGCCCGACAGCGGAGCACCTTGCCCCGGGTTGGTGCCCCAAGTGACGAACGGAGAGAGAGCGGAGGCGTCGATGACGACCTCGCGATCGAAGGTGGCTTCGTCAGTGCGCAGGGCACGCCAGTCTGCGACGGCGGCGTCCCAGGCGGCGCCCTTGGGCGCGTGCGGGCGGTCCTTGAGATAGGCGAAGGTGGTTTCGTCCGGGGCGATCATGCCGGCCCGGGCTCCCGCCTCGATCGACATGTTGCACACGGTCATCCGGGCCTCCATCGAGAGTTTCTCGATGGCCGGGCCGCGGTATTCGATGACGTGGCCTTGGCCGCCGCTGGTGCCGATCTCGGCGATCACGGCCAGGATCAGGTCCTTGGCCGTGACACCGGCGGGCAGCTCGCCCTCGACCGTGACGGCCATGGTCCGGAACGGCGCCATCGGCAGCGTCTGGCTGGCCAGCACATGTTCGACCTGGCTGGTGCCGATCCCGAAGGCGAGGGCGCCGAAGGCGCCGTGGGTGGAGGTGTGGCTGTCGCCGCAGACGATGGTCATTCCGGGCTGGGTCAAGCCCAGCTGCGGCCCCACCACGTGGACGACGCCCTGCTCGACGTCGCCCAGTGGGTGCAGGCGGACCCCGAACTCCGCGCAGTTCTTCCGCAGCGTCTCCAGCATTGCGCGGGCGACCGGGTCGGCGATCGGCTTGTCGATGTCGATCGTGGGGGTGTTGTGGTCCTCGGTCGCGATGGTGAGGTCGGTGCGCCGCACGCGCCGACCGGCCTTGCGGAGCCCGTCGAACGCCTGCGGGCAGGTCACCTCGTGCAGCAGGTGCAGATCGATGTAGAGCAGATCCGGTTCGCCCTCGGCGCGCCGGACGACATGGTCGTCCCAGACCTTCTCCGCCAATGTCTTGGCCATGGACTTCCCTTCGAGCGAATGGATGGAACCGGAGCCGGGCCGGCACCGGATTTCACGCTGTGCCCGTGCGTAATGCCTCGTTTCACGAGACATCGAGGAACTTCTTGAGCGGCTCAGCCCGCCAGGCGAGCGGTGAGTGCGTCGCCGATCTGCTCGGTGCTGCGGGGTGCTTCCGCGTCGCGTTCGGCGAGGTCGGCGGTGACGGCGGCCTCGATCCGCCGTGCCTCCTGTTCGTAGCCCAGGTGGCGCAGGAGCAGCGCGACCGACAGGACGGTGGCGGTCGGGTCGGCCTTGCCGGTGCCCGCGATATCCGGGGCGGAGCCGTGGACCGGCTCGAACATCGAGGGATGGGTGCCGGTGGGGTTGATGTTGCCACTGGCGGCACGGCCGATGCCGCCGGTGACGGCCGCGGCCAGGTCGGTCAGGATGTCACCGAAGAGGTTGTCGGTGACGATCACGTCGAACCGCTCGGGCTGGGTGACGAAGAAGATCGTGGCGGCGTCGACGTGCAGATAATCGGTGCTGACGCCGGGGTACTCGGCGGCGACCGTGTCGAAGGTGTGCTGCCACAGGTTGCCGGCGTGCACGAGCACGTTGTTCTTGTGCACCAGCGTCAGCTTCCGGCGCGGCCGGGCGTCGGCGAGTTCGAAGGCATAGCGGATCACCCGCTCCACCCCGTAGGCGGTGTTGACGCTCACCTCGGTGGCCACCTCGGCGGGAGTGCCGACGCGCAGCGCGCCACCGTTGCCCGTGTACGGACCTTCGGTGCCCTCCCGGACCACGACGAAGTCGACGGGCGGGCGGTCGCCGGTGTTCGGAGGGAGTTTGCCTGGGCGCAGATTCACGTAGTGGTCGAAGGCGAAACGCAGCTTGAGCAGCAGGCCCCGTTCCAAAACGCCGGAAGGAACGGTGGGATCGCCGATGGCGCCCAGCAGAATCGCGTCATGGTGCCTGAGCGACTGCAGTTCGGCGTCCGGCAGGATCTCCCCGCCGGCGTGCCACCGCCGCGCGCCGAGATCGTATGGGCTGGTCTCCAGTTTCACGTCCGGCGGAAGCACGGCGGCCAGGACCTTCAGTCCCTCTGCCACCACTTCCGGGCCGATGCCGTCACCGGGAATCACCGCGAGGCGAATGCTACGACTGGTCGGCATGGCATCTCTCTCCTTCATTCGGGTGGTGGCAGCTGTTCGCGAGGTTCGCTCTTGGGCCCGGGACGGGCCGGTCCCTGGTCGGGAACCGGCCCGATGTGCCCCGGACCGGCGGCAGACCGCTGCCGCCTTCCCTTGGTCCGCGCGTGGCCGCGGACTCCAGAGCACTCAGACGGCCGGCTCCGTCGCGGCCGCGGTCGAGGTGGCATACGGTGCGGACTGCTTCTCGTCCCAGGCTCGCCGGGCTGTGGCGAGCGCGGCCCTCCGGACCGCTTCCGTCTCCTCCTCGTGAATGCCCACGCCCCACAAGGAATGCCCGTTCAGGACGGTCTCGCAGAAGGCGGCGTATCCGGGCCGCCCCTGGAGCCGCTCCACGTTGACGCCTTGGACCGCGCCGGGGGTTTCCAGAGCGGAGAACGCCCGGCACACCGAAATCTTCCAGTCGGCGGGCGTCCAGTCGGCGGCGGAAATCTCCACGGCGTCCGTCGTCCCCTCGTCGGACTCCGTGCCCGGTGCCACATACCGCTCCGTGAAAAGCTCCCAGAGTTCGTCCGCGCCCACTTCGCCGCCACGCTGCTCGCAGAACTTCTGCATGACGTGGGCGAAGTCGATCTGCAACGGCCGGGGCAGGGTCAGCCCCTGCGTGCTGTGCAGCAGGTGGGCGATGCCACCCTTGCCGGACTGGGTGTTGATGCGGATCAGCGCCTGATAGCTGCGCCCGATGTCGCGGGGGTCGACGGCGAGGTAGGGCACTTCCCAGACGGCATCGGGATCACCCGCCTCCTCCCGGGCTTTGAGCCCCTTGGCGATGGCGTCCTGGTGCGTGCCTGCGAAGGAGGTGTAGACGAATTCGCCCACCCAGGGATGGCGAGCGGAGACCGGGAGCTGATTGCACTCCTCCACCACGGCACGGATGCCGTCCAGATCGCTCAGGTCGAGCATGGGGTCGATCCCCTGGGAGAACAGGTTCATCGCCAGGGTGGGCAGGCAGACATTGCCGGTGCGCTCACCGTTTCCGAACAGGCAGCCCTCCACCCGGTCGACGCCGGCGAGGAGGGCCAGCTCGGTCGCCGCGACGGCGCTGCCGCGGTCGTTGTGCGGGTGCAGGGTGAGGATGGTCCGGTCGCGATACGCCAGATTCCGGCACGTGTACTCGATGCGGTCCGCCAGCTCATGAGGCGGGAAGCACTCCACGGTCACGGGCAGGGCGATACGGAGGGTGCGGTCGGTGCGGGGGGCGCAGTACTCCTGTACCGCGTTGCAGATCTCCACGCCGAAGTCGGGTTCGGTCTGGCTCCAGGACTCCGGCACGTAGGACAGGTAGAGCTCGGTCTCCGCCAACGTTTCCTGGAGCCGGACGGCGTGCCGGGTGCCTTCGAGGGCCAGCGCCACGGTCTCCTCGCGACTGGCACGGAAGACCACCCGCCGCTGCGCGACGGAAGTCGGGTTGATGTACTGCAGCACCGCCCTGCGGGCTCCGCGTACCGCGTCGATACTCCGGTCTATGGCGTCGGTCCGCATGGAACAGAGGACCTGGATGACGACGTCGTCAGGGATGGAGTCCGTCTCGATCAGGTGCCGCACGAACTCGTAGTCGTCCTGGGACGAGGCTGGGTAGCCGACCTCGATCTCCTTGAATCCCATGGCCACCAGGAGCTCGAACATGACGCGCTTGCGGGCGACATCCATCGGCTCCAGCAGTGCTTGGTTGCCGTCACGCAGGTCCACGCTGCCCCACAGCGGCGCGCGGGTGAGCCGGCGGCTGGGCCAGGTGCGGTCTTCCAGCCCGATCGGCTGATAGGGAGCGTACTTGTGCACGGGCATTTCGCTGGCTGTCTGCGCGCCCATGTCCTGGGCGCGGAAGGCGCGGTGCCGATGTGGTGAAGGGCTCATCTTTTCCTCTTTCCTGGATTTCCATGGCGCCATAACCCCCGCCGGTGCGGGCGAAGTTCCGGCACGAGAACGCGAAAACGTTCCGGGCGGGAGCGCGGTCGGCGCCCCTGCCGGAAGACCCGCCGCCGTCGAGGCTTCACCGTGAAGGCAGGAACGCGGACGTCACCTGCCGACGAGTTGTCACTGCTTCATGGCGGGGCGGCCGCCGCGGTGCCTGCCGAGCCGCACGATGGGGAGCAGACCCTGCACGTACTGGTCACGGATGGCTCGCTTGTCGTACTTGCCCACCGAGGTCTTGGGCACGGCCGGCAGGACCGCCCAGCGTTCGGGCACCATCCACGCGTCGAGACGTTCGGCCAGGAAATCACGTAGTTCCGCCGGGTCGATGCCGTTGTGGCGCAGTGACACGGTGGCCAGCGGACGTTCGCCCCACCGGTCGTCGGGCACCGCTATGACGGCCGCCTCGATCACCGCGGAGTGTTCCATCAGCGTGTTCTCCAATCCCACGCTGGAAATGAACTCACCGCCGGACTTGATGACGTCCTTCACCCGGTCAGTCAGCCTGAGATAGCCGTTCGCGGTGATCGCGCCGACGTCACCGGTCCTCAGCCAGCCGTCCGCGGTGAAGTTCTCCGCCGGCCGAACCCACGCAGCCTCGTCACCGCCGTGATAGGCACACGTCACCTCGGGGCCGCGCAGCTGAAGTTCCCCCGTGGCCACACCGTTGCAGGGCGCCAGTGCGCCGTCCGGGCCGACGAGCCGGAACTCCACCGACGGCGGGAACCGCCCCTGGCTGACCCGGTAGGCCCATTCCTCGTCGGCGTCCGCTTCCCGGGGCGGGACCGCCGCGCTCACCAGCCCCATGGTCTCGGTCATCCCCCAGCCGTGCAGAAGCTCGATGGAATGCCGGTCCCGGTACGCGGCCATCAAAGCCGGTGGGCAAGCGGAACCGCCTACGTACGCCCGCCTCAGGCTTTCGGTGTCGTAGGTGCGGGTGTCCAGTTCCTCCAAGAGAGAAGACCAGACGGTGGGGACGGCGGCGCTGAAGGTGGGCCGCCCCTTGTCGATCATGCGGGCGAGGGATTCGGCCTGGGTGAACCTGTCAGGCAGCAGCAGGTCGGCGCCCGTGAAGAAGGCTGTGTGCGGGATGCCCCATCCGATCACGTGGAACATGGACGCTATCGAGAAAAGAGTGTCGTGCGGGCTGATGTCGTAATGACTCGGCGACAGCACCTGGAGGCAATGCAGGAATATCGAACGGTGGCTGTAGACCACTCCCTTGGGCTTGCCGGTGGTTCCGGTGGTGTAGCAGATCGTCGCGGCGGCACGCTCGTCCAACCGCTCCTCCCAGGGGTAGTCCCCGGGATGGTCGCTGATCAGCTCCTCGTAGTCATGGACTTCACCGGTGAATCCGGACAGCGCCTCACGGCCGCCACGACCGGCGACGATGATGTGCCGCACGGTTTCCGGCAACCGCGCGAGTACGGGGGCGAGCGATTCCGTCAGCCCTGCGTCCACGATGATGACCTCGTCCCCGGCGTGGCCGATGGTGTAAAGCAGCTGGTCCGCGGGCATCCGCCAGTTCAGCGTGTGCAGCACGGCCCCCATCGCGGGAACCGCGACGAAGAGTTCGAGATGACGGGCGTTGTTCCACATGAGGGTGCCCACGACGCCCTGTTCACTCCCCGCCCGGGTACCGGGGCGCACCCCCAGCCGGTCACGGAGCGCGTGCGCCAGCCGGGCGGCCCGCTCACCGACTTCCGCGTAACTCCTTCTGTCGAACCCCGTTCCGTTCCAAGTGGACACATGAGAGGAAGCGTGGACCGTAGCGCCGTACCGCAGGATGCGGGCAATGGTCAGTGGTGTGTCCGGCATCGTGCTGTGCATAGCGTGCCTCCGGAATTGGGTGCCTGCATCGGGCGGCGGTTCGCCGAGCGGCGCGATCCGTTGACAGGAAACATATTCCGGTGTTCTCGTCACCGGCAACCGTGCGCGGTTGTCTTGCGTGGCCGCTGGCCTGGGGTCCCGCAACCGGTCGCCGGCAGGCGTTCCAGCACCCTTCCCCAGCAGTTCAATGCCCTCTTCGGCGACTACGCCCGGAACTCCGCGATCGTTGCCAGCACACGGAAAAGTACGGCGAGAGAGGATCGGGACTCGAGGTGAACCCGGCTTTCTCCCGCTTCCACATGAGACGAGATCCGCTTGTCGCATTGGAGGCGCGCGGGGGTGACGCGAAGCGACAGCTCGCTTTCGCTGTGTGCCGAGTACCACCCGCGCGCCAAAAGGGCGCCCTGGCAACGAATGCGCCTACCGGCGAGCAGGACATACGTCTACGTTCATTTGAGGCGATCAAAGGTGGCGTGTCCGTGAAGTCTTCCGGTGAGCGGCTCGCGGGGTGGTCGTGAGTAGCGATTCGGGTTCAATTGCGGGGTAACGCAAAGGTGTCGGGTCGTGGGGATCGCTCGCGGCCGTGGGGTGACGGTGTCGCGAAAGCCACCTGCCACCTCCGCCCTACCCCTCCATAAGTACATGAAGGCCCCCTTCCTTGCGCCTAGGTACAGGAAGGGGGCCTTCATGTACTTGGGCCACGCTCCGTCGGACCAGAAAGGCGTGTACTGGGCGGGAGACCCGATCGGCCGACTGTCACGACCCCAGCGCCGCCTTGGCCACCAACCCACCCAAGACAAGGCACCTTTGCCTTACCTCGCAATGGTTCCTGGGGCATAGTCACTCCCGGACTCACCGGGCCTGCTGCGCGCGAACTCCGCGCGCGCTGTCCGGGTAGGCCGATACGACGGCTCGAGGCCATGCAATCGATGCCCTGTCGCGCAACGGTTGCCGTCCTGAGGGATTGGGTGCCGGACAGGAAGGCCGCCGCCCGTCCGGGTCGGCACGTATCGGCCCGCTGCGTCGCGAAATTCCCGAAGAAGGCTCACGAGGCACCGCAGCACGTCGACCTCAGGGGGAAGATCCCTCGGAGCCACGAAACGGCCGTTCGCCGCCACCGGCACTGTGTTCTGCGCGCGGTCGACACGTCAAGCGAGAGAAACACGTGCGGTACAACCAATCCCGCCCCGGTGACACCGTGGCGGAAGCAGCCCGGCCCGACGCATCGGTCCGGGAAGCCGGGTCAAGTGATGGTGATCTTCGCGGCGGGAATGGTCAGGCGGGCGTGGTTGAGGTCGGTGTTGACCACGGTCACGTCGGTGAAGGTGAGGCTGGGCAACACCAGCGGCGGAGGACGGTCCGGGGTGAAATCGACCGGGAGGCCGATGAGCCCGAGCACGCTCAAGGTCCCCTTCAGCCGCAGGGTGAGCAGCTCGATGGGATGGCCGGTCGCGGTCGAGACGCTTCCGGGTGGTGCGGTGATCCTGCCGAGGTGGCCGTCGACCAGTTCGCTCGTCTGGACCAGGCTGGTGATGTCGATGCGGCTGGCGGTGAATCTGAGCACTTCGACCGGCACGCCGCCCACCCTGGTGGTGCCGACGCCGTGGTACTGCAGACCGGTCAACTGCAGGACGGAGGCCGTCAGCACCCACACCCGGCCGGCCGGAGCAGCGGTGGTGCGGGCCGAGGGGGCGTCCGCCGGGCCGACGGCCAGTGCGGCGACCAGCAGGACCGTGATCCCCGCGGCCCTGGCCCGTGTCGAGCCCGGCCCGTCTTCCTGGTCCCGATCCCGCTCGCCGTTGGCCGGAGGGGCCCAGGCGAGAGCCAGGGCCCCTCCGGTGAGTCCCAGCACGGTGCCCACCAGAAATCCGCCGAGGTTGCTGGTGACCAGCGCGACCAGCGAGACGAGGATCGCGGTCACGCCGGCGGCGACCCGGTACTGCGGCCTGAACCACAGCGACACCGCGCAGATCAGGAGCAGGGCGCCGATCAGCAGCGCCGACACCCCGCCGATGGTGTTGATCGAGAGCACCAGGTCACCCAGCCGGAAGGAGGCGTACGGCGGTAGTCCTATCACGACGGAGGCGGGTAGCAGGAACATCCCGGCACCGAAGGGCCGGTGCCGTCGCCAGCCGCGGAATGCCCGCCATCCGGCCTTGATCCGCCCGGGCGGGCGGCCGATCATCGGTCCGGCCCGCGGCCGTCAGCCAACTCAGAAGCATTCATTCTTGCCACTCCTCAGCGACAACGCGAGATTCTTCAGCCGCAACGTCTGCGCGTTGGTGCTCCACGCCGTTTGCCGGAGCTGGCCGATGGTCGCGCCGGTGGCCTGCAGCCCGAACGCTCCCGGCCTGCCCTTCGCCGCTTCCGGCCCCTTGGTCAGCTGAGCGGCGTCGATGCCGATCTGGGTGTCGGTCAGGCGGAGATCGCCGGTGAGCGAGGCGATGCCGATGATGATGTCCGTCGACTCCATCCCGCCGGGCCCTCCCGAGAGGAGTACCAGGGTGACGTCCCCGACCATGGGCACCTTCGGCAAGAACACCGACTGGCAGAAGTTGTCCAGCGTGGCCTTGCGAAAAGCGCCCACCGCGACGGCGTGGGCTTGACCGCTGCCCTGGTCGACATCCCCGTATTGGACGAAACCCTCGCCAACCAGCTTGTCCGCGCTGATCTTGAACGAGCCACCGGACACCGCGAACGACGCCGCGAGCGCTCCCTGTGAAAGCCCGGTGAGCAACAGCGCCGCCCCGGCCAGCGCCAGTCCGAAGATCCCGGCGAACCGGGCCCACCGCGTTCTCCCCCGCGATTCCGACCGCTTCATGGTTCAGTCCTTTCCTCGGTCACCCGGCCGCCGGGCGACGCCTTGCTTCAGCATGGGGCGATCGTGGGACGGCTCAGGCCAGTCTCATGCCGAGCGCACGCCCGGCGACCCGGCCGGAGAAGATGCAACCGCCGAGGAACGCGCCTTCCAGGGCGTGGTAACCGTGCATTCCCCCACCGCCGAATCCGGCCGCCTCACCGGCGGCGTACAAACCGTCGACGACGGACCCGTCCGGGCGCACCACCTGTGCGTCGAGGGTGGTCTGCACTCCGCCCAGGGTCTTGCGAGTGAACATGTTCAGGCGGATCCCGTACAGGGGCCCGTGCGCGGGGTCGAGCAACCGGTGCGGGCGTGCGGTGCGCATCAGCCGCTCGACCTTGTACTCGCGCAGGTTTCGCAAGGACATCAGCTGCAGGTCCTTGGAGTAGTCGTTGCGCAGCTGCAGGTCGCGCGTCGCGGCCTCGTGCTCCACCCGCGCGGGATCCAGCGGTGTCGCGGGGGTGCGCGCGTTCATCGCCGCCACGAGCGCGGGCAGCGTCCGGCCGACCACGACGTCCTCGCCGCGTTCGAGGAAGTCGTGCACCGGCTTCATCAGGCTCTTCTTCGCCCGCAACAGCAACAGGGCGCAGTTCTTGCCGGTGATGTCGGGGTTCTCCGCCGATCCCAGCAGGTCGAACTCTTTGTCCACCATCGTCTGGGTCATGATGAGCCACGAGTGGGAGTGGCCGTTCATGGTCAGATGCCGCAGCGTGTTTCCGGCGGTGTGGCCCGGGAACAGCGGTGGCGGCAGTCGCCGTCCCGCGGGATCCAACCACAGCGCCGAGGGGGCGGCCAGGAAGTGCACCGCGTGGCGCGACCAGGTCGGGCTGTGATGCTTGAGCCCCTCGGGGTAGTGCCACATCCGGTCCAGGTTGACCACCGAACCGCCGGCACGTGCGGTGATCTCCAGCATCCGCCCGTCGACGTGCGCCGGGACGCCGACGAGCATCGATTCCGGGAAGGCACCGAAGCGGTCGGTCGGCCAGTTGGCGCGCACCAGGTCGAGGTTGCCGCCGAGACCGCCCGAGGTGACGACCACCGCTTGCGCTCGCAGATCGAACGTGCCGATCTCTTGCCGCGTGGAGGCCGCGCCGCGTGGCGCGTCCGAAGGTGCCAGCAGCGCACCGCGCACACCGACCGCGGCTCCGCCTTCGACGACGATCTCGTCGACCCGGTGCCGGTGCCTGAAGCTCACCGCCCCGCGTACGGCGGCGTCGAGCACCGGGTCACGGAAGGCCCGTACGACCTCGGGTCCGGCGCCCCACGTGAGGTGGAGCCGGGGCACGGAGTTGCCCGCCCCGGTCGCGGTGCCCGCCCCGCGCTCGACCCAGCCGACGTTGGGCATCAGGGTCAGCCCGAGCATGCGCAGGTAGTCCCGCTTGACACCGGCGGCGAAGCCCAAGTACGCCTCGGCCCAGGCGCGAGCCCAGTGGTCTTCCCGGTCGCGGTCGAATCCCGCTGAGCCCAGCCAGTCGGACAACGCCGATTCCAGCGAGTCCTTGATGCCCATTCGCCGCTGTTCCGGACTGTTCACCAGCAGCAGGCCACCCTGTGACCAGTGCGCCTGCCCGCCGAGGTTGGCTTCGTTCTCCTGCTCGACCACGAGCACCCGCCGTCCGGCCCTGGACAGCTCGAAGGTCGCCACGAGACCGGCCAGTCCGGCACCCACGACGATGACGTCCGCCGCATCGCTCATGACAGCATCTCCCCGTGTGCCTGGTCCTCGCCGACGTCGGCGAGGAATCGACGAACCGTGCGGACCAGCTTCTCCGGCGCCTCCGACGGCAGCAGGTGGCTGGCGCACGTGACCAGTGCCAGCCGTCCGTGGCGCAGTCTCCGCCGCGCCGCGATTCCATGCCAGAAAGGCACTTGCCGGTCATGCACACCCCAGGCGACCAAGGTCGGCATCGGCAACTCCCGCAATCGGCGCAGCAAGGGGCCGCGCTGCCCGAAGAGCCCGATCGTGGAGCGTTGCAAGCGCAGGCTCGTCTCCAGTGCCACCGGGGTGGAGGCCACCCGGGTCTGGCTTTCCCACCAGGCCGCGTGGATGCGCCAGGGCCGGCACGATCCGACCAGCGCCACCGCCGTGACGAGCAGCCGGGGGCCCAGCGGCAGCACCGGGACCAGCAGCGGGGTCAGATCTCCCAGAGGGGTGACGGATTGCAGGATCGTGTACGGGTTGACGGCGCGTCCCAGGCCGGCGGAGTCGACCAGCACCAGAGCCGACACCCGACTCGGCTGTTCCAGAGCCGCGTGCACCGCCACCGCTCCTCCCAGTGAATGCCCGACGAGCACGAGCCGCTGCAAGCCGATGACACGGGCGAAGCGCCACACGAACGCCGCCAGCGCCGGAACCGAGACGTCGGCGATCGGTTCGGTGTAGCCGTACCCCGGGAAATCGACCGCGATGACCCGATAATGGCTCGCCAGGCCCTGGATGACGTCGTACCACTCCTCGGACACGGACCCCTGTCCCGGGAGCAGCAGGACGACCGGACCGGCGCCGGCAGCCAGGTAGCGGGTGGCCGCGCCGTCCACGTCGGTCCAATGCTCCCCGATCTCTCGCGCTTGCTCGACGACGGAAGTGGTCATGGAGTTCTCCTTGCGTCGGAGTGCGGCCACTCCGGACCACATGGTGCGGAGGCTCGACACTGCACGGGCTCTCCCGCGACAACCAGGGAAAGCCGACGATCAGACCGTAATACGCGACGCGCGGCGCGGGCAGGCGCACTTGAGGCGCCCGAGGGCGCAGATACCGCGCGGCCGCGCGCCGTTCACACGGAATCAATCGGCCACCGCCGCCGTCGACGGTGCGGGATTCTTGCCTATGCGCGGAGATCGCGGTCGCCATAAGCCGGGGTCGTGCCGAATATGAGTCCGAATGGGTTGATTTCCGCACGTTTAGAGAGAAATGGAGATTTTCACTCCAACGGCTTATCTAAGCGGCTCGAAGCTGCGCCTAACATCACTTTCCATGCCTTCAACCTATGCCTACAGGGGTGAAACAGCGCCAGAGCAGGGCTCGCGAACGGTGCGGCGTCCGATCCCACGGTTGGCGCGATGTACGATGAAAACTGTGACCTCGCTCTCAATTCCATTCCTTGGCGGTTCTCCTGGTTTTCGCAGTGGCGAAGCTGGATTTTCCGAGTAGTCACCTCGATCGTGCGGCTTCGCGACGTTTGATTGCGCTGTTCGGATGCGTGACGACTTTCTTCTACGACCTTCGTAACGTACCCGGGAAATAAATCCGGCCCGGCTGTCTCTCGGCGGGGAATCCGGATTCGACGTCGGAGCCACCCGACGGCCATCGGACCGTCTGGTTTCGCCGCGGCCGTCCGGCGAGGGCACCTTCCGGGTGGTTCTATAAGGGGCTGCTGTGCGAGCAGTGAAGCGGATGACGGCCGTGGCGCCGGCACTGAAGCGTTATGGCGTGGGGGACGCCGGAATCAGCGACGTAGGATCGCCCAACCGTTGCGGTGCAAGGCGATCATCGTGCCGGAAGCGGGTCGCCACGCGTGGTTCGTCGAGCCGTGGATCACCGATGTCGCCCCGGTGCCTTGCGCAACGCGGTGCGAGGCGCGGGCCACCCTGCTCGGCCAGTACCGGAATCTCTTCCGCGACGAGCAGATGTCGTTGGTGGACAAGGGTTTTTCCGCTGGCTCTGCGTCGTGATCCAGCGGACGCGCCCTGCCCGGCGTGCTCGCCCGCGTCGCGCGACCCCTGCCCGCCCTGCCGTCGCCGGTCGGCGGCCCGTGAGATCAGTCTGACCAGCAACGCAGCCGCCACCGACACCGAGTTCACGGTTTCACTCGTCCAGGACACGAAGGAGACAAAGGTCATGAGTAGCCGACCGCCAGCGAGTCGGAAGGCGAACGAGCGATTACGAGCCGTGATGGGCGAGGCGGGGTGCTCCAATACCGGGCTCGCCCGCCGGGTCAACATGTGCGGCGCCGGGCGAGGGCTGGATCTGCGCTACGACAAGACATCGGTGGCCCGCTGGCTACGGGGACAGCAACCGCGCGGCCCGGCGCCCGCGGTCATCGCCGAGGCGCTCGGGGACAAGCTGGGCCGCCCGGTCACCGTGGACGAGATCGGCATGACGCCGGACACGAGCACGGCACCCGCCGCGGGGCTGCGGTTCGAGCCCGTCTTGACAGACGCACTCCGCCACGTGCGCGCCCTGTGGCACAGCGACGCTCAGCGCAGTGGCCCGCTGACGGGCGAGGTGCTGCCGGCCTCCGTGCTCGTACAGCCCAGTCGCGACTGGCTGATCGGTGTCCCGGACGACGTCGGGACCGACGACGGGCCTGCCGCCGACGACGTCGAGGCGGTGCGCGCGACGACAGCCGCGTTCGCCGATCTCGACCACCGCTATGGCAGCGCCGGCATCCGGCCCGTCGTCGTCCACTACCTCGACAGCGTCGTCGCCCGGCCGCTCGTGGACTCCCACCGTGATTCAGCCGGTCGGCAACTGCTCGGTACCGCCGCCCGGCTCACCGAGCTGGCCGGGTACATGGCGGTCGACACCGGTCAGCCAGGCCTCGCGCAGCGCTACTACAT
Organism: Amycolatopsis sp. NPDC034160; assembly: GCF_055575355.1. NCBI lineage: Bacteria > Bacillati > Actinomycetota > Actinomycetes > Pseudonocardiales > Pseudonocardiaceae > Amycolatopsis > Amycolatopsis sp. NPDC034160. Next base: position 262,662 of record NZ_JBVISU010000005.1, read on the forward strand.
CCAGGCTCTGCGGCTCGCCCAAGCCGCGGACGACCGGAGCATGGGCGCGTATCTGCTGGCATCGGGCATGAGCCGGATGGCGCTCGCGCTCGGCAGTCCCCACGAGGCCGTCCAACTCGCCCGGGTGGCACAGGAAGGGACGCGAGGCGGGGCCACCCCTGAGGTCGAAGCGGTCTGCCATGTCGCCGAGGCGCGCGGCCACGCCATGCTGAGCGACGCGAAGGCCTGCAAGCGAGCCGCAGGCAAGGCGATCAATGCGCTGGAGCGCGGCGGCCGGGGCCGGGAGCCGGCCTGGGTCGCGCACGTCGATCAGGCCTACCTGGCCGAGGAGCTCGCCCGGTGCGCCCGGGACCTCGATCAGCTCGCGACCGTCGTGCGCTGGTCTCGCGAAGCGGTTCAAGGATGTCCTCCGGGCTGGTCACGGCGCCGTGCGCTCAGGCTGATGCTCCTGGCCACGGCACAGTTGCAGGTGGGGGACGTCGAGTACGCCTGTCGCACCGCCAAACAGGCGGTGGAGGTGCTCAAAGGTGTGCACTCCGCCCAATGCGCCGTCGACCTCGTCGACTTCAGTGGGCGGCTGGGGGCGCTGGGCCACCCGGAGGAAGCGCGCGAGTTCGCCGCCGCACCGGAGGCGAACTGACCTGCCCGGTGTGCGAGCCGGCCCGGCGATGGGACCGCGCCGGACCGGCTCGCGCGCGGGGTGGCTCACGGTACCCACTTGGCCTTGTCGGGCCGGTTGGCGGTCATGCGGTGGAACGCCGGTGGCACGTCGACCTTCTGCAGGAACGCTTCGATGAGGACGAGCCGGTCCGTGGTGGTGGCGGCCCGGATGAGCGCCCTGTCCAGCTCGGCGGGAGTGCGGGCGGACAGCACAAGAGGGTTCGGTACGCCGAGTGCGGCCGGAACGTCGGACCAGTGCCAGCGGACCACCTCGTTGTAGACGGCACTCGTCCCGTGGGTGATCCGCTCGACCGTGTAGCCGTCGTTGTTCACCAGGACCACGATGGGATTGAGCCGGTGGCGGCCGAGGACGCCCAGTTCCGGTGCGGTGAGCTGAGCCGCGCCGTCGCCGATGAGCAGCAGTCCGCGCCGGGTCGGATCGGCGAGTTGCGCGCCGAGCAGCGCGGGGACGGTGAACCCGATGGATGACCACAGCGGCTGGGAAATGAAGCGGGCGCCGTCGGGAAACCGCTGCTCCACCGCGCCGATGAGCGCCGTGCCGCTGTCGGCGTAGACGATGTACTCGGGCCGCACGGCCTCGCCCACGGCTTTCCACAGGTAGGACTGGGTCAGCGGCGTCCAGCGTCCGCAGAAAGTGCGGAAGAGCGCCTTGGCGGACTTCTTCACCGCCGCCGGGAGATTCCCCACCGGCGGGTTCGCCGTCGAAGAAACCAGCCGTCGCGGCGCCGTGACGAACGCGCGGGCCGGCGGACGCTCCTTGATCAGCGCCGTGAGCGCTGTCAGGGCGGCGGCCAGCGGCACGCCGGGGAACTCGACGCCGTTCACCCGCGCGGTCGTCGGTCCGAGTTCGATGGCCTTCTCGGGATCGAATTCGTGCGTGAACTTGCCCGTGGCGTGATCGGTGAGCAGCACACCCGCCATGATCAGCGGGTCCGCACGGTCGATGGTGGCGCGAACTTCCGCCTCGCTCATGGCACCGGCGTACAGCCCGAGGAAGCCGGGGGCCTGCTCGTCCACCACTGTCTTGCCTGCCATCACCGTCGCGTGCGGGAGCGGCCCGGCCGCCAGCAGTTCGGCCAGCTCCGCGCGGGCGTCGAACCGGTCCACCAGGAAGTCCGCCAGAACCGCGACGTCGTCCGACTCAGCGAGCCGCGCCCGGGCAGCCGCGCGGAAATTGTCCAGACTGCCCGGGTGGGCGGCTTTCGGATCCGGCCGATTCAGCGACGGAAGCGGCGGCGCCGGACCGAGGGCGACGTCGCGCGGTACGCGCAGATACCCCGGCCGGCTCTCCCGCAGGCAGGCTGTCACCACGCGGTCGACCTCGAACAGGGCGTCCTCGGCGCGCAACACCGCGTCCGCGCACACCACCTGCCGGTGCGCTCGGGCGAACCGGTCGAAGTCACCGTCCCCCATCGTGTGGTGGACCGGACTGTCCGCCCCCTCGGTGTCCGTGGTCGGTCCGATCACGATGTGGAGCACCGGGACGCGCTCGGCATAGCTGCCCGCCACGCCGTTGATCGCGTTCAGCTCGCCCACACCGAAAGTGGTCAACAGCGCGCCGAAGCCGTTGACCCGTCCGTAACCGTCGGCGGCGTAGGCGGCTCCCAGCTCGTTCGTCGTCCCGACCCACTTCATCCGCGGATGGGCGACCACGCGATCGAGTACCTTCAGGTTGTAGTCACCCGGCATACCGAACAGGTGCCGTACTCCCAAGGCGCACAAGCGATCCAGGATCTGGTCGATCACCATGGCGCTCGTTTCCGGTGTCCTGGTTGTCATCTGCTTCCTCTCTGGGCGTGGGAATCCGGTATCGCACCGGTGTTCCACCGGGACGCGGCGCACCCGGTTCGTACGGACCGCGCGCCGGAGCGCGGTGTCGAGCGTGCGTGCCCCGGCTGCGCCTTGTGGGGTCCTCTTCCGCTGCCCATGCTTTCCGGCATGGGAGAGGAGCTGTCCCGGCGCTTGGTGCCCGACCGGCTGTGGGCGGTGGTCGAGCCATTGATCCCGGAATTCGGTCCACGGCCGCAAGGAGGCGGGACCACCCCGCTGGAGGGCAGGGACGTCTTCACGGCGATCGTGTTCGTGCTCGTGAGCGGCTGCGCCTGGCGCCGGTTGCCGGACACGTTCCGCGTCTCCCCCGCGACGGCGCACCGTCGCTTCCTCGCTTGGACCGAGGCGGGGATGTGGGAGCGCCTGCGACGGACGTTGGAGGAGCGCTCCGCTCTCGGCGACGACCAAGAGTGGGCGGTGGCGATCGTCGACATCGCGCTCACCCGGGCGCAATACCGCGGTTGATCCGCATCGTCGTGCCCGCCGCCTCCCGCTCGTCGGATGCGCTCCCCGCCATCACCTTCTCCTGTCGCCCGCGTCCGGCCGGCCTTGCCCGTAGCGGGCTGTGGGCCCGTACCCAGCGATACGCGCGATGGCGAGCGGCTCGGCGGGCATGCTGCTGTGCATGGGAAATCCTCCAGGCCGATGTCACTTCCGGAGCACGGACCCGGGATCTGCGGTCCGTGCCACCGACCGTATGCGGTGACGCGACGTACGTCGCCCATCGCGGCCGTCCCGCGTGGTGAACCCATCGCCACGTGGCGCGCACTCGTTCGCCACCGCCCTGTCCGGACAACTTGTCGTCCTGAGTTCCGCGCGTGCGGCCCTGTGACAGCGAAGCGGCGCAACGGTTTCGGCACGTCGCCCCAACGCCCACGTGAGACAGCGCTCTGTTGGCGCACACGGCTTCGTGGTCGGCGCACGGGTCCCACGGCGAGCCACCTCGCTGCGCCTTTCACACCTCTGTGGCTCCTGGCGAAGCCGCGACCCCGCCAACGTGCCTGCCGATGCGCACCACGCGGTTCTACGGTCTTGCAGAGAAGTGGATGCCAGAGGCTCGTGAGCCCGCCCACCGTTCCCCCCGGCCGGGCATCCGCCGCCACAGCGAGGTTCGGTTGACCGCCGTCCGGTGAGGAGCACGAGCAGTGGAAGCGCATGACCTCGAGCAGCACACCCAAGATGGGTCGAAACCTCCGGTGTCACCACCGAATACCGGAGCACGGCGGTGGTATCGCGAGCTGCTGAAGGCGGTCGAGGCCGGGCCGGATCCCGGTGACGAACGGTTTCGCGACGCCGCCTGGGACTCCCCCGGTTACCGGCTTCTTCTCCGGGGATACCTGGTGTGGCGCCGACTGGTGCTGGCGAGCGCCGAGGTCCCCTTCGTCCCGGCGTGGCGTCGGCCGCAGGTGCGGCTCCTGGCGGAACTCGTCGCCGAAGCCTCGGCGCCGGCGAACACCTTCATCGGCAACCCCGCAGCGCTCCGCCGGGTCGTGACCACCCGCGGCACAAGCCTGATCCGCGGCACGAGCAACCTCCTCGACGACGTGGTGCACCGCGGGGGCCGCCCGGCCAAGATGCCCATCGGGGCCTACCGCGTAGGCACGAATCTGGCCACCACACCCGGCCGGGTCGTGTACCGCGACGACTTGATGGAAGTACTCCAGTACGAGCCACAGACAACCGAGGTGCATCAGGTTCCCCTCCTGCTCATCCCCGCCTGGGTGAACAAGTTCTACATCTTCGACCTGGCTCCGGGCCGCAGCCTCGTCGAGTGGGCGGTCAAGGAAGGGTTCACGGTGTTCGCCGTCAGCCAGCGCAACCCACTGCCCCACCACAAGGAGACGGGGTTGGACGAGTACTTCCAACGGGTTCCGCTACGCGCCCTGGACGTCGCGCGGGAGATCACCGGCTCCTCGGAAGTCCACCTGACCGGAGTGTGCGCGGGCGGGATGCTCGCGGCCTCCCTCGCCGCCTGGCTCGACGCGGCCGGTGAGCCGGGTGCGGCGTCACTGACCCTGCTGGTTTCCGCCCTCGATCACCCCTCACCCGACAATGGTGTGAACCGGTGGTCGGACCTGGAAATCAAGCTGCTGACCCGGATCCTCACCAACCGCAAGGGTCTGGTCGATGCTCACCGCATCAGCCTGCTGTTCGACCTGGCGCGCTCACGGGACACGCTGTGGCAGCCGTCGATCTCGGGCTGGTTTCTGGGTGAGCGGCCGGAACCCTTCGACATCTGGGCGTGGACCGAGGACGGGGTGGGGGTGCCCCGCGTCCTGTTCGAGCAGACGCTGCGGTTGTCGATCGACAACACGCTGGCCCGTGGCAGACTACGGCTCGCGGGCCGGCCGGTCGACCTCGCCACCGCCCCTCAGGACGCCTTCGTGGTCGCCGGCGTCCGGGACCACATCATCCCTTGGCAGACGGTGTATCGCAGCGCACAGTTGCTCGGTGGTGACGTGGCCTTCCACCTGGTGCCCTCCGGACACGTAGGCAGCATCATCAGCCCGCCGCGCCCCAACGCCACCTACCGGACGGGACCGGCGCCGCTGCCCGGCGACCCCACGGTGTGGTGGGCCGGTTCGGCGCCACATCAGGAATCCTGGTGGCAGGCATGGACCCGGTGGCTCGCGCCCCGTTCGGGACCGGATGTCCCCGCCCGTGCCCCGGGGAGCACCCGGCATCCCGCGGGCGACTTCGCGCCAGGTCGGCACGTGCGGTCGCGCTGACCGGTAAGCCCGGTGTTCAGCTATGCCCCACCGTGCGGCAAAGGTTCCCCACGCACGGAGCCCCTGTCCGCCAGACCCCCGATTTCCGCGGCACAACGACACCAAGGCGGCGACTCATGATTCTTGACCGGTTTCGCCTAGACGGCAAGGTGGCAGTGGTGACCGGCGCCGGTCGCGGCATCGGTGCGGCGAGCGCGATCGCACTCGCCGAAGCAGGAGCGAATGTCGTGCTCGCCGCGCGCACACAGTCACAGCTGCTCGCGGTGGCGGAGGAAGTGCGGCGAAAAGGTCGCCGAGCCCACCTGGTGTGCAGCGACCTGTCCGATCCGGACGCCGGAGCGGCACTGGCCGGGGACGCCGAAGCCGAATTCGGCCGGCTCGACGTGGTGGTCAACAACGTCGGCGGGGGCCGACCCGGTCCGCTGGGGCGCAGTTCAACGGAATCCCTCGAAAAAGCTTTTCGCTTCAACGTGTCCACTGCGGACGCGCTGACGCGTGCCGCGGCTGAAGTAATGCTGCGCGGCGACGGCGGCGCGGTCGTCAACATCTCGTCTGTGATCGGACGCATCGCCGGTCGCGGGTTCCTCGCTTACGGGACGGCCAAGGCGGCGTTGACGCACTACACGCGGCTCTCCGCCGCAGATCTGTCGCCCCGGGTCCGGGTCAACGCCGTGGCCCCCGGCACCGTGCTCACCTTGGCGTTACAGAAGCTCGTTGGCGAGGGGTCGGCGCGCGAGCTTGCCGAGGCGTCAACACCGCTACGGCGTATCGGCGATCCGCAGGACGTCGCGGCCGCCGTCCTCTACCTCGCCACAGACGCGAGCGCCTATTTGACCGGGAAGGTGATCGAGGTCGACGGCGGATTGCACGCGCTCAACATCGATCTGAACCTTCCTGACCTCTGAGTGCCCTCCCACAGCGCCAGATCGACTTCTTTCGCATCAGGGGGCCGAGGCCCGCGGAGTCGTCGTGGCGCACTGGCACTCGCCGGTTTCGCGGGCCGACGCCGCCACCACGATTCCTACGGTTGCAACGTCAACAAACCAGTCGACACCGCTGTGGCCCAGCGTGACTCGGTACTGAAGCTGCAAGACCAGACGTACTGGACAGATCCCGCGGAAGACGCGAAGCACCTGGCGTGGATCCGGAAGTTCTACGCCGATGTCTACCGCGGCACCGGCGGTGTCCCCGAACCCGGTGACCACACCGACGGCTGTTACATCGGGTACGCCGACGTCGACATCAGCGACCCGGCGTGGAACACCTCGAAAGTGCCGTGGGCGGCATGCTGATCGGTGCGGACGACGTTGGTGCTGCCGGGGACGCAGTGGTCCAGGCTGGGGTGTCCTTGACGCCGTCGCGGTGGCAGAGGGCTGTGCGTGCTTGTAGTGACAGAGCAGCAGCGCGTGCGGGTTGTCGTAGATGATCGCACCGACCGTGCCCGCCTCCGCCGCGGCCGTCTGCTTCTGCGCGAACAGGCAGAAACCGCGCTGTACCAGCACGATCTTGCCGGTCACGCCGGAGTGGTCGGACGCCTCGCGGCCCGGGGTCGCGTCGCTCGGCACCACGGCCGGCGGCGCGGAGCAAGATCCGGCGGTATCGGCTGCGCGAGCAGGCCAGGTCAGAATTGGGACATGACCTTTGAGTCCGAGTACGCCCGGATGTGCGAGCAGACCAACCAGATGCTCCGGGAAGAATCGATAGCGGTCGCCAGGCGGGTAATTCTCGCGACCGACCGGCAGTACCTGGCCCGCGGCTACGGTGTTCAAGCCCACGGCTTCCGGCGGCTGCGTGACGCGCTCGCCGACCAGCTTCTCGATCTGCTCACCGCGTCAAGGCGCGCCAGTACCAGTTTTGCCGACACCGACCTGCCCGTGGCGATCAGATCCGACTCTTACGGCGACAGCTGGGTAGACCCGGGCGCCGACGCGATCGGGCAGCTGGCAGCGGCATTGGCCCGCGCGGCCACCATGCTTGTCGGCACCACATCCAGCGACTTCACCGACGAGTCGACCGGAGAGTGGGCCACCGGCGTGCTGAACGCGGTTCGCACGGCCGCGGAGAAGGTGATCAAGGTGGCCTAGTCCGGCAGCATCGGCATTTGCGGCGGCTGTGGCTTGCCAAGCAACAGTCCGCGCGTCACCGCGGCGACGCGAACCGGTCCCGCACCGAGTCCAGCGCCAGCGGATCCGGCTCGTCGAACCGCAACCGCAGCACGACCGTGCGGCGCACCCGCCGCGCCGCCCGCGACCGCCGGGTCACCCGGTCGACCAACGCGGTGAGGTCGGCGTCCAGCTCGGCGTGCGTGCGTGGCCGCCTCCCGAGCGCGCGCTGCGCACCGATCGAGCGGCGCCGCCGGCCGGTGCGCACCGGCCGGGGGTCCCGGTTGTGCGCCAACGCGTGCAGATGCCTGCCCGCGGCGTGGCCGAGCAGCGACACCAGCCGGCCCTCGGAGAACTGGGCGATCTGCGCGACCGTGGTGATGCCCCGGTCGCGCAGTTTCGCCGCGGTCACCCTGCCCACACCCGAGAGTCGTTCCACCGGCAGCGGATGCAGGAGGTCCAGCTCGCCCTCCGTCGGGACCACCAGCAGGCCGTTCGGTTTCGCAACCCCGCCGGCCACCTTGGCGAGAAACTTCGTTCTGGCCACGCCGACGGTTCTCGCCGCTCGTGACATGTCGATCTTGAGCGACCAGGGTGTTCTCGGCTGTCTCACGCAGACGTCGCCATGATCAGTCTCAAACTCCTGACATTTCTTCGGCCGGCTTGAGCCTGGCGGCTGAGGCGATCGGGCAGCGTTGGCTGGTGCAGCCGCCTGTCCGAAGGTCCTTCATCGCGGCATGAGCGGATGGTCGTCGAGGATGTCGGCGGGGTGGCACCCCTCCGGTCTTGGATGCCGACGATGGCTGGTCTCAGATGTCGAGTGAATGGGCCGGGGTCACCTCTTGGAAGTGGACGATGACGTCGAACCATTCGGCGAGCGAACCACCGGAGAGGTGGCGGACAGCATCCTCGGCGGGGTTGTAGGCAGGGCCGACCAATCGGGTCTTCGCCGGTCGGTTCAGCCACTCCCGGACCGGGGCCGGGCTCGGGGCATGCAGATCCAGCAGATAGGCGTCCATATCGGTACTTCCCAGCGCGGCATCGACGAAATCGGCCGGCGGCGCGGGGACGGCGTAGGACGCCGACCCGTGGTGGAAGGTCAGCCCCACCGAACGGTGGCCGGAGCCGAAATGCTCCCTGAGGTAACTGCCCGCACTGCGATCGACGTCCGCTGGCGTGTCAGCGGAAAGGGCCCGCGTCCTGCCGTTCACCATATGCGCCATGCCACCCCAGTAGACGATCTTATGCCCGGTGTGTTCGTGCCAGCGGATCGTATTGTCGGCCAGCAGTCGTTCGATGTCGCCGAGATTGTCGGGCAGAGGTGCCACGCGACGTGAACTCCCCGCCACGTTGGCGATGCGGACCGGGTCGGCCGGATTCTGCTCGTTGTGGCGACGCAGCCAGCCGACGACATCAAGGAGTTCCCTGGTTCGCCAGAATGACCTGGCGCCGGCCAGCAACGCTCGAGGGTCACCGATTCCGGTTCGCACGTACTCGTCAAGCGCGATACTCGTGATGTCGTCACCTTCGAGCACAAGAGAACGAAATTCCAGTTCCTCGACAAGAAACCTCAGTATCCGCTGGGAAACAGCGGAAAGCTCGTACGTGTCGCGGGCCGAAGCGCCGAGCGCGACCAGATTCGCGTCACGCACCATGTCGTGCAGTGGTGCCAGATCGGCGAGTGGTCCTTCGGGATCGAGGGTGACCAGGGGATGCGCGTACTGGTGGATCCACCGCGACGGTGTGTCGGTCCTCGATGTCGTCATAGGACCAGTCTCATACCTACACTTTGGTAGAGGTCCAGTCAAAACCGTCGCCAGTGGGACAGGTCTCATCGCCGGCCACAAGGAGCGCCGTTCGCACATCGGCAGGACAGTGCATGAGGTGTCAAGGTCGCGGACGCCATGTATGCCGCCAGGATGCAGTTCGGGTGCCGGTCGAGGTTCTTGCGGGCTCGGTCGTAGCGCATGGTCGTGCGTGGGTCGGCGTGCCGGGCCGCGATCTGAAGGTCTGGGAGGTCGACGCCCGCGTCGAGCATCGTGGTCACGAACGTATGGCGCAGCATGTGTGGATGCATCTACGGCAGCCGTACCACCGACGCGTCGGACAGGGCTCGCAGCCGTCGCGTTGCGCGGTGCCGGTCCATGCGCACACCTCGCCGGTTGAGGAGTATCGGGCCATGGTCGCGTTCACCGACGGCACGGTCGATAGCCCGCCCGACCGCCGGCGGCAACGGCACCAGTACGACCTTGCTGTCCTTACCGACCACGCGTAGAACCCGGTGTCCGTGTTCCTCACCGACGTCGCCGGTATCGGCGGCACAGGCTTCGAAAATCTTTAAACCCAGCAGTCCCAGCATCGCCACCGACGCGAAGTCGAACTGATTGACTGATTCCGCGCGGCGGTCAGCAACGCTTCAAACTGGAGATGCGACAAGCCGAGCGTCGGCGATTCGCTAGGCACGATCGGACGCCGCACATACTCAGCTGGCGAACGCTCGAGCACCGTGTCGATGACACAGGTGCGGTAGAAACCAGTGACGACCGACACCCTGCGCGACACCGTCGACGGCTTGAACCGCCGGACTTCCTGCATCCCCCGCACGTACAACTCAATCTGTACCCTCCCCGCTGCAAGCGGCAGGATTTCGCGTTCCTCACACCAGGCGAAGAAGATCCGCAGGTCCGACTCCGAATGCGTTTGTGAGACACCGGTGTAGCGACCGAGGTAGGCAAGGGCCGCTAGTCGTAACACCGTGTCATCGAGTTCTGAAAGCTCCATGACTACTCAGGCTGATGCGGGAGCAATGCGAGCCCAAATCGAACCAGAACCCGAGGTACCTGCGGTGCTCGAGCGCAGTAAGCGCCTTGCGATGCATCATCGACGATCTAGCCACAGAGAACCGAGCTTGAACTCATCCGGTACGCGCGTCTTGGTCACATCGCGACATGCGCGGACGTTCGGCAACGCCGCGAGCGGCCGGATCGCCGCCACGGTGCACCGTACGTAGCGGGCCGGACGCTACGCGCGGACAGGCGATGATCAGGTCCTGACGGCTGCCGGTCTGGCAGCCCGTGGAGATCGCCAACCATACTGGGATCGCGTTGACTTCGCCGACGCCCGCAGGCAACGAGGATCGGCCCCGCGGTAAGCCCGTCGGTGGAGGCACGTTGTGGGCTAGCGCCGCTTCCGAGGGGCCTCCGGACTCCTGTCGGAGCCGGCTACGTCAACCGCGCAGCAGCTGGCGGACTTTGCTTCTGCGGACGGGGCAGGCTGGCGGGTAGGCGGGCGAGGTAGACCTTCAGCGGTCCGATCGTCGGTGTGTCGCGATCGCCCAGCCGCCGTGGCTGCCGGGCCCATTCGGTTCGGTATCCAGGTTGTCCTGGGCATGGGCTCGTTCGAGCCGATGCTGACTGCTGTCGCGTGGCCACCGACCACACCAATTCCTCAGTGTGGCAGCGCACTGTGGCCCACAGGTTCGGCCGACCGGAGCCGCGAGAGGTCACGAGACAGATGAGATCTCCTGAGCCGTCGATTGCGAAGAATCCAGACGCGATCCGCCCGACGTCCATAAGCCAGCTGTACATGGAAATAGTTGATGTACTCGGCGACGGCCAGACTCCACAACGCCGCGCCCAGCCAGAAACGACCAAGAGATCCCGACTGCGCCTCCACCACGATCGGAACGAGACCGATCGCGATCAGCGCCGCGTTTACCGGCGCCAGCAGCCGCAGCACTCGAACGACGATGGTGAGGGCCACACGGTGACCTCCGAGTTGGCGGCGTTTACCCATCCAGTAGACGCTGCCCTGAACCAGCATCATCGCGGTGAGCAGGAATCCTGACACGTTCGCGGCCGTCGGAGGCACCCCTGCCAGCATGAAAAAGACGACGAAGAACACCACGACACTTACCATCTCGCCAACCGCCAGGCTCACCATCCGCCGTCTCAGCTGCCGCCTCATGGCCACGCTCCTCAGTCCACGTAGGGTCTGCCCATGCTTCGGAGGCATCTCCCTGAGCCGGCGGATGTCCCGTCAAGAGAACCGGCCACACCGTGTTCTCTGTGTGACACCGCCAGCGAGCACGCTACTTGAGTGGCGATCGGAACCAGGGAATCATCTGAGCTGAGGCGCGTCGCAGACTCCCACGCAAACGGACCAGCGGGCATGAAGGATAGGCAATCCCAGTTTTAGTGGCACCAGTGCCATTTCGGTGCCAACATCCTTGGGAAAGTGTCATCAATTCTGGGACCCTACAGCGCCATGGTCTGCTGAAGTGAAGGACCACTCAACCCTGAGGTGTACCCCGAGCTCTTGAAGGTCGACCTGCGCTGATTGAGGATCCATACTCTCAGCTCGCGTTGAGGTCGCTGAGTGTTACACGGCACTGGCTACAGCCTGGTTGTCTAGCTGGGAAGTGCTGCAGTACGGCGCAGCTCCGGGTCTTCTAGGTTGTCTCACGGCGACGTCACCATGATCAGCCTCAAACTCGTGGCATTTCTTCGGCGGGTGTGAGCCAGATGCCTGCGGTGATCAGGCAGCATGGGCTGGTCCACCCGCCTGCCCAAGCGTCCTCATCACGGCATGCGCGGACGTTTTGTCCAGCAATCCGTCAGGCACGGTCGACGACTCAGCTCCAGATCGAGGGTGTCTGGAGTTGCCGTCGGCGCTTCACCCGCCAACGGCCACCGCGACGGGTGAGCGGCACGCGGTGCTCATCCTGCGAGGTGGAGTCAGCCATGCCGCCCGTTCGGACCGCGCTGATCGGGCTGCAGGGGCAGACGGCGGCGAGCCGGCGGTACGAACGTGGGAGTCGACGCCGGTGAGGGAACAACTGCTCATCGACGAGGACCCGGGTCGGGTGATCGACTCGATCCCACCGAACTGAACGCCTGCAGGAAGGTGTTGACGGCGGCCTGTGTCACGACGCGCAGCTCGGTGATGGGGACGCGACGGGTGCCGAGGCGGGCGCGCTTGTCGACGGGGCCGGCCAGCAGCGCGGTGAACTGCTCCGCCGCCAACAGTGGGTCCGGCGTGTCGAGGTGGCCGGTGACGGTGAGGCGGGCGAGCCGGTCGGCCAGGGCGTCGGTGACGCGGTCGGCTGTGCGGGTGTGGACGATGTCGAGCAGATCGGGGAACTGGTTGATCTCCGCCGAGAGCAGCCGGCGCAGCGCCCACGATCGGTCGTCGCAGTAGCACTGGAGCAGGTGGAGGCCGACGTCTTCCAAGGTGGCGCGGAGGTGGTTGCCGGGGTCCGTGAGCCGCTCGACCGCCGCCAGGTTCTGGGCCAGCGCCTGGTCGGCCGAGGCCGCGATGGCCTGGCGGAGCAGGTTTTCCTTGTCGTGGAAGTGGCTGTACACGGTGGCCTTGGCCACGCCGGCCTCCGCCGCGATCACGTCCACCCCGGCCTGGGCATATCCCTCCCGCGCGAAGACGGCAAACGCGGCGCCCAGGATCGCCTGACGTTTGTCGATCCGCCCACGGGCCGCAACAGCTCCACTCATGTCGTGAGCATACCGGGACGCCCGTCAAACCAGACTCACGAGTCTGGTACAACAGACTTATGAGTCTTATCGAGAATCGTCGGCTGGCGCCCGCGCTGCGCCGATTGATCGGCGTGATCCTGCTCGGCGGCGCACTGGGGATCCTGAACAGCACGATGGTCGCGGTCGGGATCGACCGGCTGGCCAGTGAGTTCGGCGCCTCCCTGGCCACGACCGGTTGGGTCTCGACCGGGTTCCTGCTCGCGGTCACCGTCACCATCCCCGTCACCGGCTGGGCCGTGGACTCCTTCGGCGGGAAGCGGATGTGGCTCGTCGGTCTCGGTGTCTTTTTGCTCGGTTCCCTCGGCTGCGGACTGGCCTGGGACACGGAAATCCTGATCGCGTTCCGGGTACTGCAGGGTGTCGGAGCCGGTATCCTCGACCCACTCGTGCTGACGCTCCTGGCCCGCGCCGCCGGGCCACAGCACGCCGGGCGGGTGATGGGGCTGATGGCCGCGGTCTTGTCCCTCGGCCCGGTGCTGGGCCCGGTCGTCGGCGGCGTCGTGCTGGCCGGCATGGGCTGGCGGTGGATGTTCCTGCTGAGCGTGCCGATCGGCGTGCTCGCACTGGTTCTCGCCCGGCGGGTGATGCCGGAGGATCGCCCCGCAGAGGGGGCACGGGCGCGTCTCGACGTCCTCGGCGTCGCTCTGCTCGGCCCCGGCTTCGCAAGCCTGTTGCTCGTGTTGTCGCAGGCGGCGGAGCATGCCGAGTTCGTCGCCTGGCCGGTGCTCGCGCCTCTGATGGCCGGTATCGCCCTGCTGGCCGGCTACGCCGTCCACGCCCTACGCCGTGACCGGCCGCTGGTGGACCTCCGGCTACTCGCCCGTGGCGGCTTCGCCGCGAGCGTGACGGTCATGGCGCTCACCGGTCTGACGATGTTCGCCAGTCTGGTCGCACTTCCCCTGTACTTCCAACAGACACACGGACACAGCGCACTCGCCGCCGGGCTGCTTGTCGCGCCACTCGGGGTGGGCGCTGCGGTCGCCGCGCCGCTGGCCGGACGCATCAGCGATCGAGTCGGTTCCAGGAACCTCGCGCTGGCAGGCGGTTTCGTCGCCGCGCTGGCCGCGTTCGCCTTCACCCGGATCAGACCGGGGACCGGCGAGGTGTGGGTAGCGCTCGCCGCGCTCGCCATCGGCGTGGGACTGGGCTTCGTCGGCCCGCCCGCGATGGGCTCGCTCTACCGCACGTTGCCGGGACCGCTCGTACCGCAGGGAAGCTCGGTGCTCTACATGCTCAACCAGCTCGGCGGATCGATCGGGATCGCCGTCGTCGTCCTCACCATGGACACCGCGGCCGACACGCAGGCGGGCTTGCAGAACGTCTACCAGGTCCTGATCGGCGTGATCCTCGTCCTCCTTGCCGCGAGCACCCTGCTGCCCGGCAAAGCACTTATGACACAAGGAGAAACCCGATGAAGACCATCGTGATCTCCGGCGGCACCGACGGGATGGGCAGGGCCGTCGCCCGCCACTGCCAGAATCGCGGCGACACCGTCATCGTCCTCGGCCGCGACGCTGACAAGGGCGCGGTGTTTTCTCACTTCGTCTCGACGGACCTCAGCCTGGTCGCGAACAACAGGAAGGTCGTCGAGGACATCACCGCGGCGTTCCCGGTCGTGGACGCACTTGTGTTGTGCGCGCGGCATTTCCGATCCACCCGCCGTCAGACGGCCGAGGGCTTCGAGAGCACGTTCGCGTTGGAGTACCTCAGCCGCTTCCTGCTCGGGTACGGCCTCACCCGCTCACTCAAGCGAGCCGAGAAACCCCTCATCGTCAATGTTTCCGGCCCGGGCGTGCCCAAACCCGAGATCCACTGGGACGACATCGGGTTGACGCGTGGCTACGACGGCGTCACCGCCCAGCTGCAGGCCGGGCGGGCCAACGACCTGCTCGGCACCGCCTTCGCCGCACGGCACGACTCGGTCTCCTACGTACTGGTCAACCCGGGCGCCGTGGCCACCAGCTTCTCCGGCGAGTACGACGCGGCGACCCTGGCCCACGTCGAGAGGCTCAAGAAGTTCGGCAAACCTGTCGCGGAAGGCATCGCGCCGATCCTCGCGCTCATCGACGAGCCACCCGGCGTGCCACTCAGCGCATTCGTCGAAGGCCGCCGGATCGACCCGGACCTCGACCCCGCTCCGGCAGAACGTCTCGCCAACCTCACCCATTATCTGATCAGGAGGCAGTCATGATCACCATCCCGCTCGTCGACGGACCGGTCGCCATCCGCGGCGCCCTCGACCTCGAACACACCCCGCACGGACTGCTGCCACACCGGCTGCCCGCCGCCGCCCGGGCCCAATTCCCCGACAACCACGCCGCCCGGTTCGACGGCCAACCGCTGACGATGGTCGAGGCCCAGCCCGCCGGCGTACGGCTGGCCTTCCACACCACCGCCACGACCCTCGAGTTGGACGTGCTGCCCACCAAGACCGTCTACCAAGGAGCGCCCGCCGTGCCCGACGGCGTGTACGACCTGCTGATCGACGGCCGTCTCGCCGCACAGACCAGCACTCCAGCCGGCAACACGCTGATCCTCGACCTGCCCGCGCGCCGCTTCCACACCACACCCGGCCAGCCTGGCACCGTCCGCTTCGCCGGCCTGCCCGCCAAACCGAAGAACCTCGAGATCTGGTTGCCGCACGCGGAGATCACCGAGCTGATCGCCCTGCGCGCCGACGCTCCCGTAAACGCGCCTACCTCGTCCGGCCGGCGATGGCTGCACCACGGCAGCTCGCTGAGCCACTGCGCCGAGGCCGCTAGTCCCACCGGGACCTGGCCCGCCGTCGCCGCCCGGCTCGCCGGCGTCGAACTGACCAACCTGGGCTTCGGCACCAACGCGCTGCTCGACCAGTTCGTCGCCCGCGCCATCCGCGACGCCGACGCCGACCTGATCAGCCTCAAGATCGGCACCAACCTCGTTACCAGCGACCTGATGCGACTACGCGCGTTCGGCCCAGCCGTGCACGGCTTCCTCGACACAATCCGCGACGGCCACCCCGACACACCACTCCTCGTCGTATCGCCCATCCTCACCCCGATCATCGAGAACGCCCCCGGCCCCACCGTCCCCGACTTCGACGCCACCACGCTGCACTTCCGCACCCTCGGCCACCCGGACAGCCTGGCCAACGGACGGCTGAGCCTCACGATCGTCCGCGACGAACTCGCCCGCATCACCACCGAACGAACCGACCCCCACCTCCACTACCTCGACGGCCGCACCCTCTACGGCCAGCAGGACCACACGGAACTCCCACCGCCCGACGGCCTCCATCTCGATCCAGCCGGCTACCAGCGCATGGGCGAGCGCTTCGCCCAACTCGCCTTCAACGGCCCCTTCGCGTAACCCCACAGCCACCACCCAGCCCACCCACTACGCGGACATGCTGGCGTCGAGTCGGCACAGGTCACCGGCGGAAGCGAGACCAGACCACTCCACAACCCAGATCATCCGCTCGAACCTCGACGGGACGCGAACGACCTGAAAGCTGCCCCCGTGCGGTCGTTATGGAACCGGTCCACGGTAGCGCCGAACATCCGCTCATCGGCATGAGCGGACACTGCTGCTTCGTTTTCGCCGCAGCATCTGCGACCGACGCAGCTGCAGAGTCTCAGCGCTCGTGATACGTCGAAGAATGATCAAGTCCAGCGGTCGTCGCTGTAGGTTCTCACCGCTCGTGACATGTCGATCTTGGGCGACCTGGGCATTCACCGTTGTCTCAAAATGACGTCACCATGATCAGTCCCAAACTCTTGGCATTTCCTCGGCCGGGCGAGCCAGCGGCTGCGGCGACCGGGGAGCGTGAGCTGGTGCAGCCGCCCGCCGAAGGTCCTCATAGTGGTATGAGAGTGCATTCGTCATGGCCTGGGTTTCTTACGCTGGTGTAGCCGCTCGGTTGCTGATCCGCGACTAGCCTTCGTGTGAACCGTGCCATCGGCTAATGCTCTCCTGGGTGCGTAGGAGGTCTGGATGCTGTGATTCCAGCACCTCTCGCTGGCTGGTCTGTACCGCTCGCAGTTCGGCGAGTGCGTGGTTGCTCCGGCCGCGCCTGGCGAGCAGTTCGGCGAGCCAGTATCGGCTCGTCAATGTGTCGGCATGAGCCTCGCCAAGCACCCGCTTGCGGGCTGCGAACACAGCACGTAGCTCGCGTTCAGCCGACTCGTGGTGCTGTCTGTGGATGAGGACCTCGGCCAGCCCCTGCCGTACTTCCAGGGTCCACGGATGTTCCGGCCCCAGGACTCGTCCGGCGACGGTGAGGGATGCTCGATACTCGGCTTCTGCCTCGGCGTAGTGGCGTTGCTCCGCCAGCGCTAGCGCCAACCCCCGCCAAGTGCGCAGGGTGTTGGAATGCTGTCGCCCCAGTGCCGAACGCTGCCGAGCCAGGATGGTACGGAACTGAGTTTCCGCTTGCTCGTAGCAGCCTCGGTGGTTCAGTACCTTGCCGATGTCCGATCCAGTCAGCAAGGTTTCACGAGAGTCGTCACCGAGTACTCGGTGCTGTATTTCATACACCGCGCGCAACTCGGCTTCGGCTTCGTCATATCGGCCTGTTCGCATCAGCAGATCGGCCTGGTTCATTCGGCTGGAGAGAGTATCGACGTGTTCGGGCCCGAGCACTCGGGTCCGTTCGGCGACGATATCGGCGAACTCGTTGGCCGCGTCCCGGAATCGGCCCAACTCGAAAAGAGCGGTCGCGATATGGTGACGGGCGGCCAGGTACTGCGGATGATCCGTCGACATCAGCCGGCGAGATGATTCGGCGGTCGCGGTGGCCAGGCCGAGAGCGGTGAGATGGTGGCCAGACCGGGTCAGACCCCAACTCGTGATGTTCGCGGCGCGGAGCAACGCGAGCTGGTCCGCCGGAACAACGGTCTCGGCGGTAGTCAGAGCGTGGATGAGATGCGCGACCAGTAGCGGCCACCGATGGTACTGGGCAGCATCGTGTGCATCCCGATCGCGGACCGCGGCGGCCAACAGGGCGATCACCGTGGCGCGAACATCGCGCTTCATGCCCGGGTGTTGTGACAGCCAGACGGCGCTCACTTCGAACACCAAGGGGTGTGCGACCAGAGACGCCACCTGTTCCGGTCCGGACCCTTCAAGATCCAGCAGCCCCAGCCGGCACAAGGCCTCGACCGTGTTCTGGTGAGTCGCAGGACCGTACCCGACTCCCCCTGCCGGTGACAAAGCGCCGTCACGCCGCCAGCGGAGAGGACCGTATTTCGCCGTCGTGCCGAATACCCGACTGCCATACAGCGCCGGGCTGTCGAACATCCACACCGGCAGCGGCGCGGAAGCGAACCCACCGATCAACCGCACGAACGTCCGGGCATGCGGCAAACCTTGGCGGCTGAGCAGGTCCAGCGACGCGTCCCAGGCTTCCTCGATTGCCGCGAGCGGCCGTGTCCATGGCCGCGCCGTGCGCTCCTGGTCCAGGATCGCTTGGTACGCCGCGAAGCTGCCGACTCCCTCCAATTGGGCTTGAGGGGAACTCAGATACCTGCCGGCCGCACGAAGCGCCAAGGGCAGCCCACCGAGCCGGGACGCCAATGCGGCGGCGTCACGCTCGCTGCCGGCATGCGGAGCGAGGTCAGCCACGACCTGGGCGGCGTCCCTGGTCGACAGCGCATCGATGCGATGCATCACAGCTCGAGTTCCCCACACCTCGGCAGAGGTAACCCGGCTGGTCACGACAACGAGGCCTCGATGAGACCCCCGCACTACGCCATTGCCGTCTCCGACCCCCGCTCCGTCGGCGGCCAGCATGTCGGGCTGGTCGGCGTTGTCGATGACCACTAACCAGCGGTCGAGGCCGATCTCCAGGTACCGCCACACCAGGTCGACGACGCTCCGCATCCCGGACAGTGCCTGTTGCACCTCTTGACGTGTTGCTCCGAGACCGACCAACAGATCCAGCAAGTCGTTGCTGAGCTTCTGGCGGTCCCTCACCGTCATCCACCAGACTGTCACGCCTTCATCGGCAGCCTGCTGTGCGACCGCCAACGCCACTGTGGTTTTTCCGACGCCGCCCAATCCGCTCAGCACATGAAAGTGTCCCTGCGGGGTGCGGTACCCGTCGGCCAACGAAGCGATGAGGCTGGACCGTCCGCGCACGCGTCGGGGAGCTGATCCGGTCGGCGGATCGAGCGATCCGCCCCGCAATCGGATCACCCCTTGCGGTACCGCGGCCGACTGGACGGCTCGATCGCCGCTCGCCCGAACCGCCCGCCACATCTCCAACGCTACCCAGCCACCGGCGAAGACCGCCAGCCCCACGCCGGTCGACCACGTCCAAGCAGATGTTGCCACGTTGGTGAACACCCCGGCACCCACTGCCAGAACGGTGGACAGTCCCGCACCGATGCCCCGGCCAGGGATTCGCCGACGCACGTCCACCCCCGGATCTATCGACCACAGCACCTGCGAGTCAGTCCGTCGTCATTAAGCATCACATGTCCAGGGCTTCGTTGTCACGTGCCTGAATTGAAGACCGGATCTTCTAAGATCGCAGATCGGAATTTGCCTTTAATATCGATCAGTACCTCTTCTGCATGTGCGCCCTCAACACCAAAGCGTCCGCTCATCGGCCTGAGCGGACGCTGCTGGTTCGTTTGCGCCACCGCATCTTCGAACGGCGGTGGCCGTGGTGCTCGACGAGCGCCACGAGGTTGGTACTCCGCACCAACGCGTGAGGGCCGATGACGATCGACGAGTCGCCAAGGTCCACTCGGATGGCTCAGCGATGATCGATCTCAATCCAATGGCATATTTGCCAACGTTGGTCAAGATCAATGAGATTTGGTCACGGAAATCGAGAACCTACAACAGCTGCAGGGTCTCACCGCACACGACATGTCGATCTTGCGTGACCCGCGACTTCGGTAGTTGTCTCACGTCGGTGTCACCAGGATCAGTCTCGAACTCGTGGCATTTCTGCGCGACGCAGTGCCGGGCACATGATCACTCTCGATCAGCTCGCCGAGTTCACCTGGATCCTGGTGCGGTTCCTGGGACGCGGCGCGTATCGCGCCACAGGGGCACCGCTAGCCACCTTCACCGCGATCGGCTGACTCAGTACAGCGTTGCCCGCCGCCACGAGGTCACCGCTTCGGATGTCGGCAGAGTCATGGTGTGTAGATGTTGACCACGGTGACGGGCAGGAAGTTGTCGATCTGCCAGGTCTCGTGCCCGCGACCTCGCCTTCGGCCGCCGGGGCGACCAGCGCCATGCCGCCGACCTGACCGTGCGGCGCGTCCGGGACCAGCGTGAGCGGGATGGACAGCGACCGGGGTCTGTCCCGGTGGCAGCGGGGGCAGGAAGCACGTCACGATCTCCGGCACGCGCGGGTCGCTGTCGGTCAGCCGCATCCCGCACTTCGGCGGGAGAATCCCGTGGTGGTTGACGTGGAACGGCGTGACGAACGTGAAGCGCACCCCGCCCGCGGTATGGCCGGATCCTTTGCGGCTGTAGCGGAACTCCGCCGCCGCGGATTTGTTCTCCGCCATGGCGGGCACGTCGCAGGTGCGTAGCAGCGGGATGGCGGACTCGACACGCCCCTGTTCGGTCAGCAGTGCAGCCAAGCAGTGGGCCGCGGGTGCGCCCCGGTGGGTAGGTTTTCCTTGTGGTAGCAAGAGTGGAACCGGTCCGCCGGATGGTGATCGTCGCGTTCGACGACGCGCAGATCCTCGATGTGGCCTGTCCCAGCGGGGCGCTGGAGATCGCGAACTCGCACGGCGCCGCCCCGCCCTATGTCGTCGAGCTGGCCACGGTCGATGGGCGCACGACGCGGAGTTCGGCGGGGATCATGCTCGCCGGCGCCCGGCGCCTGGCCGAGGTGTCCGGGCGGATGGACACGATGCTCGTGGTCGGCGGCGCGGGAACGGAGGCGGCCTCGACGGACGAGCGATTGCTGACACAGGTGCGGCGGCTGGCCGAACGAAGCAGGCGGGTCGCCTCGGTGTGCACGGGCACGTTCGTGCTGGCGGCCGCCGGTCTGCTCGACGACCGGCGGGTCACCACACATTGGGGTTACAGCGAGCTGCTCGCCGCCACTTTTCCCGCGGTGACAGTGGATCCCGCCCCGCTCTACCTTCGTGACGGCAACGTCTTCACCTCGGCCGGGGTGATCAGCGCGCTGGATCTCACCCTCGCGCTCATCGAGGACGACCACGGTCCGACGCTGGCCCGCGAGGTCGCCCGTGAGCTGGTGACATATCTGCACCGGCCGGGTGACCAGGCCCAGATCAGCACGTTCCTGGCCGCCCCGCCGCCCGGCAACCGGGTCGTGCGGGATCTGCTGGGCTACATCGCCGCGCACCTCGCCGAAGACCTGAGCCCGTCGGCACTGGCGGTGCGGGCCGGGGTCACCACCCGGCACCTCAACCGCTTGTTCACCGCACATCTGGGCAGCACACCGGCTCGTACCGTGCGGACGGCCAGGACCGAGGCCGCCGCCCAGCTGGTGCGGTCCACCGCGTTACCGCTCTCGGCGGTCGCGCGACGATGCGGGTTCGCCTCGGCGGAAACCCTGCGAACGGCGTTCCGCCGGCACTACGGGCTCACCGGGGACACGCTTCGCAGGATGACGGACATGCCACGCCCGATCGGCGCGTGAGCACTCCAGGATCCGCGGCATGAACAGTGCGAAGACCACCCGCAGAACAGTACTGACCGGTGTCGCGGCGGCCGCCGCGTTCGGGCTCGGCGCCGGGACGGCTCAAGCGGACACCAAAGGCCCGAAAATCGGCATCCTGCTCTACGACGGCTTCAGCCTGCTGGATCCGACCGGTCCGGCCGAGGTGCTGTCCCGGCTGCCCGGCGCGACGGTGACGATGATCGCCGAGCACCGCGGTCCGGTGCGCACGGACACCCGGGACGTCGCGCTCCTGGCGGAGCGTTCGGTGGCCGAGGTGAACCGCCTGGACGTCTTACTCGTTCCCGGCGCCGGGAATCTCGGCACGGTCGCCGCCATGGAGAACCCGGTGCTGCTCGACTGGATCCGCCGCATCCATCGGCGCACGACCTGGACCACGTCGGTGTGCACCGGATCACTGATCCTCGGCGCGGCCGGGCTGCTCCGCGACCGGGCCACCACGTACTGGGCCTCGGCGGACTATCTGGAGAAGACCTTCGGCGTGCGCTACGTGCCCGAGCGGTACGTTCAGGTCGGCAAGGTCGTCACCGCGGCGGGCGTCTCCGCCGGCATCGACCTCGCACTCCATCTCGCGTCGCTTCTGGCCGGCGAGGAGACGGCTCGCGGTATCCAGCTCGCCGTCGAATACGACCCGCGGCCGCCCTTCGACTCCGGCGACGCCGCGACGGCGAGTCCGGAACTCAAGGCGCTCGCGCTGAAATTGCTCGCCGATTCACAGGAGTAGCACACGGGGTCGCCGGGGATTCAGGCATCGGAATCGGCATAGCGACCAGGTACTCCCGCTGCCCGCCGAATAAGGGAGGCCATCACGAATCGGCTGTATGATCGAACCGGCCGGTCTCTCGGCGCACGGTCTCCGTGTCCAGTCGCCAGCCATGGAATCGTGGCTCCGTAAGCAGCATCGAGATGGTGTCGGCCGCCTCCGGACAACCCACGGCGGTATGTACCCGCACGTGGTGGAGGTCAGGACTGATGGTGACACAGCAGGCCAGTCCTAGCTCGAGGCAAAGGCGTGCGGCGACTATCGCCGGATCGCTGGCGCCTGGACTGACCTGGCGAAGGGATATCTCGGCCACGCCTCCGTCGTTCCTTCCGTCGTCGCCCATCATGACGCGTTCCGCCGCTCGATGGTGTGCCGAGAGTGGTCAGGTAGTTGCCAGGCGTGTCAGCAACCGGTCACGCAGAGGTACTCGGTGGCTCTGACCGATCTCGGCTTCACACCGCTCGCGGAACGTGTCTACCGCGCGCTTCTGGACAACCCGGAGTTGGACGTCGCCGCCTTGTCGTCCGCTCTAGCTTGCGAAGCCGACGAGCTCGCCGCCGCGCTGACGGCGCTCGCCGAACTCGACGTGGCGACACCGGACGACGGGGCGCCTGCCGGGGTGACGCTGAAGTATCCGGCGTCCGCGCTCGGCGAGCTGATCGAGCGTCGCGAGGACGAACTGCTGAACCTGCAGCGGAAGGTGGGCGACACCCGGGCCGAGGTCGCCAAGCTGACCGAACGGTATTCCGCCCGTCCCTGGTCGGTCGACCCCGCGACCGGGCTGGAGCGGATCGAGGATCTCGACCAGGTCCGCCAGCGGCTCTCGGAACTGGCGTTCTTCACCCGGCGCAGCGTCTGGTCCGTGCAACCCGGCGCGTCCATCAGCCGCTCGGCGATCGAAGCGAGCAAGCCCCTGGACCTGCGGGGCCTGCGCCGCGGCATCGCCGTCCGCACCATCTACAACACCGGCGCGCTCGACGACGAGGTATTCCTGGGCTACGTACAGGAGGTGACCGCGGCCGGCGCGGAGATCAGGGTCACGGACGATCCGATCGAGCGGATGGTCATCATGGACGACGTCGTGGCCGTGCTGCCGATCGATCCGCAGAACAGCGGGCAAGGAGCGCTGATCGTCCGCCAGCCCGGCCTCATCGTGGGTTTCCTGAGGCTGTTCCACCGGTTGTGGAACGAGGCATCCGTGTACCCGCCGCCGAAGACCGACGCGGGTGCGGCAGGGCCGACCGGCGAAGACCGCAAGGTGCTGGCGTTACTGGCGGAGGGCAGCACCGACGAGGTCGCCGCGCGCGTGATCGGCGTATCCGTTCGCCATCTCCGCCGCCGGGTGGCGCGGCTGATGACGGAACTGGGCGCCGGCAGCCGGTTCGAGGCGGGTGTCGAAGCGGCACGCCGCGGCTGGATCTGACCTCATTACAGTCACCTTCTTGCCAACAGGTGTCCTCTTGCTGACCAGCGGAAGGCTTCCGAGCATCCCTCTCACCTGACAAAGTCTGCTCAACGCAGTCGAGAACGAGGGGTGGAAAATGAGGACCGAACAGTTCCGAAGAATCGCTACCGGTGCCCTGCTCGCTTTGGTGCTCTCGGTGGGCGCGGCGACACCCGCGCTCGCCGACGACGTCCCGAATCCGACGGACCCGCCGGGCACGGGTTTCATGTGGGACTGCGCGGGTGTCCGCTCGGCCACACCTTGTACTCCCCCGCCCGGCGACAGCTGATCCCACGGCACGGTTTTCTCTCGTGAGGGGTTCGTCGTCCTGAGGGGGACCGATGACAGCGCACGATGGCGGTGTTTTCGCCGAGCGCCACGGTGTCCTGGCCGAGCTGGTCGCCATCGCACACGGGGCCGCTCCGGTGCGGATCGCCGTGGTGACCGGGGAGGCGGGCAGCGGGAAATCGACCCTGCTGCGCGCTTTCCTGGACAAGGCCGCGGACGGTGCCGACGTGCTGTACGGCCGCTGCGACCCGTTCGGCGCCGCACGGCCGCTCTCTCCGCTGTTCGACCTGGCCCGCTCCGGTGGCGTGGCGCTGGCCGCGCCCGCCGGGGGCCGCGCCGAACTGTTCGACGGATTCCTGGCCGCTCTGCGCGGACGTACCAGGCCGGCGATCCTCGCGCTGGAGGACGTGCACTGGGCGGACGACGCGACACTCGATCTGCTGTCGTTCGTCGCGCGCAGACTGGACGAGATCGACGCGTCGGTCGTGGTCACGTACCGCGATGAGGAGATCAGCGGAGCGCACGGGCTGCACGCGGTACTCGCCGGGATACCGTCGGACCGGATTCGCCACTTTCCCGTGCCCGCCCTGGCGGAGACGACCATCGAAGCCTTGGCGGCCGAGCTGTCGACGACCGTCGTCGAACTGCGACGGCACACCGGCGGGAACCCGTTGCTGATCGGCGAGATCGCCCGGCACGGGGACTCGGCCGCCGAGTCGATCAGGCTGCGGGCCTTGGTCGCTTCCCGGCTCGCCGTCGCGGGGCCGGCGGCGATCGACCTCGTCAACCAGGTCTCCGTGAGTCCCGATGGGGTCGAGGCAGGTCTGCTCGCGGGTCGCGAAGAACTGCTGGACACCGGTTTGCTGGAGCAGCGGGGAGATCGGCTCTTCTTCCGTCACGAGCTGCTGCGACTGGTGGTGGAGGGGTCTTTGCCGGAACATCGCAGGCGCGCGCTCCATCGGCGGATGCTGGCAGAACTGTCCACTAGGGACTCCCCCGATGCCGGCCGGTTGATCCAGCACGCCCGCGCCTGCGGAGACCTCGTCGCGCTGGCCGGGTATTACCGGGACCTGGGCCGGGTGACCGAGGCGAGAGCGGCCGCCTCCGATGCCGAATCGGCCGCCGCTGCCCGCGGGGCGAGTGCCCAGCTGGTCGCGGCCCGCTGTGTGCGCGCCGAGTTGGACGTCCTGGCGGGCAGGTCCGCCGAGGCGGAGATCGCCGTCCGGAACACGGTCGACCTGGCCGGGAAACTGGCGGACCCGCTCGGTATCGCACAAGCCGAAGCGGTGCGCGCACTGGTCGAGTACAGCAAGGACCCTTCGGCCAGACCGGATCTGCTGAATGCCGTTCGCCGGCTTCAAGACCATGATCGGGTCACCGACGCCGTCCGCGTCCTGACCCAGCTGTGTTCGGACGAAGCCGGCCGGCGCGAACTCGACCTGTGTGGCCGAGACCTGGTGCGCGCGTTCGCCATCGCGACCGGACATCGGCTCGCGTCCGCCTCGCGTCAGCTGCTCTCGATCCGGTCCTGGTCGCACTTCGCTTCGGGAGACTGGGCGCGCGCGGAAGAAGACGCGCTCGCCGCCGGGGAACTCCTGCCTGCTCGTTGTGTGCTCGCGCGGTTGAGCGCCCGCCGGGGCACTACCACGGCGCTCGCCGCGAGCACGGAACCCGAACTCCTGCGCGATCGCGTGCTGCTCGCCGTGGCGCGGGCCGAGTCCGCGTGGCTCAGCGGCGATCGCGGTCCTGGAGCGGACGAGCTGAGGCCGGTGTTCCGGCTGGCCTTACGGGCAAGACACCCTTGGTACGCCGGGGAACTGGCGCTGTGGTTGCGTCGGGCGGGAGAAGTGACGCCCGCCCTCGAGTGGTTCGCCGAACCGTACCGGCTGCTGGCTGCCGGACAGTGGCGGCGAGCGTCGGACGCCTGGGCCGAACTGGGCGGCATCTACGAACGTGCCGACAGTCTGGCGATGAGTGGCGAGCAAGGCGCGTTGCGCGCACTCGAGATGTTCGACGGGCTCGGTGCCAATGGTGCCTCACGGCGGCTGCGGCAACACTTGCGGCGCAACGGTGTCCGCCGGATCCCGCGCGGCCCCCGGCCGACGACAGCGGCGAATGCGGCGGGACTGACCCGCCGCCAGGCCCAGGTGCTGACCTGTGTCGCGTCCGGGCTGAGCAACGCGGGCATCGCCGAACGCATGCAGCTGTCGGTTCGCACGGTGGATCACCACGTCGCCGCCATCTTGACCAAGCTGGCCGTGGGTTCCCGGAGCGCTGCCGTGTCCGCCGCGATCGACCTCGGCCTTCTTCCGGAGCTTTCGGTGGGCGGTACCGGCCGCTGAGCGTGCCGGCCAACCGTTCACGAAACCAATATAGGCAGGAATTGCCCATGTACCGATAGCGACCCGAGGATAGATTTATTTCACCGGATGAAACCTTCCGGAAAGTTGGATCGGTTTCCGCGAAAAGGGAGAAGAAATGAACCTCAATCTGGACGACCTGAACCTGGACGAGCTCGACGTCACGTCGCTGCGCGACACCGTCGCACTGCCGGAAACCGCCGCCTCCTCGGGCAACAGCGGAACGGGCACCAACACCGGTTCGTGCAGCGACCCCGTGTGATCTCACCGGAACCCTGACTAACAGGTGTCACCCCGGCGGCGACCGCCGGGGTGACACCTCCCCGATGAAGAAAACGGCAGGAAGGAGCGAGGCATGCGGCAACATCACTTGTTCGTCACCGAATCGGTGATCGGGCGAACAGAGATCGCTCCCTACGCCATGGTTCGAACAACACTTTCCGGGTTATGGCAGGAAAGCGTCGAGAACACCCATTTCCGACGGCTGTCGCATGAGCTCGCCGCCTGTGAACGACGGCTGATCTCCTTCGCTTCGGGGCCTTTGGGACAGCAATTGCACGACGCCAGATCCTGGCTACCCGGCGAGCTGCACCGGCGAGTGGCGATCCCGTTACGGCGAGACCTGCACAACGGTCGGGCACCTCGGCCACTACTGCGCGCGGCCGCCGGAGAGCTGATCGGTCGCTTGCCCTCACTCGCCGACTGGCTGGACCTGATCGACAAGCGCGAGCGCCTGCGCGCCGAACTCGGACCGGCACAGGCCGAAGCATTGGCCGCCGAGCGGAGCCGGCTGAGCCTGCGGGCGGCCGATGAGAACTTGCGGCGGGCCGTGGCCTTGTCGAGTGTCGATCTGCTGCACGGCCTCGCCGACGTCGCCGATCCGCGCTACGGCGCCAAGGCGAGGAAGGCCGAGGCCAAGGTGCTGCGGTATGCGCTGCGTGCCGCCACGAAGACCAGCCCGTGGTCATGGTTCACCGCCGTCGGCTGGGGAACCTGGGACGCGCCAGGTGGCGACATCACCGGTGAACTCGACCTGGTCGCCCACGTTCTCCCCAATCAGACACTGGTCAGCCCCCTGCTTCGGGCGCTGCTCGCCGAGCCGGGTCTCCGCTGGTCGTTGCCACACCGGCTCGCACCCGCGGTACAGCTGGACGCGGACCGCTTCAGCTGCCTGCGCGACGACTTCGAGGTGAAGAGCAACTACGTCGCCGCTCGCGAACAGCGTGTCCGGCTTCCTCGCAACGCCACGCTCGACCTGGTACTGGCCGACGTCCGAGCTGCCGGCGCACCGGGCCGGACCCTCGCGGAGCTGGCCACGGCACTCGGCGAGCTGCTGCCGCCCTCCGCTTCCGGAGCGCCGGTCCGGGCCTACCTCGACCGGCTCGCCGACGAGCAGGTGCTGATCCCGATCTCGCCCGTCGATCCCCAGCTGCCCGATCCGCTGCCCGCCCTGGCCGACTGGCTGACCGCGTCGGGCCGGGAGGACCAAGCCGCCCGCCTGCGCCGGATCCACCGCGCGGGCCTCGATGTGGCGTGTCTTCCGGCCGCGAGCCGTCCCGAGGCCATCCGCGACCTCGACGCCGAATGGACGGCGGTGTTCGCCGATCTCGGCACTCCTCGCCCGGCGACGATGCCGCTCCGGGAAGACGTGCTGCTGCCCGCCAGATTCCGGCTGGGCGCCGAAGTCGGCGCGGACATCCGCGAAGACCTGACCCGGCTCGCCCCGCTGACCGAACTGCTCAACGAGGGCGCGGTACTGCGCGCACTGGTGCGGCACCGGCTGCTGGCCCGGTTCGGCCCCGGCGGACGCTGCCGGGTCGCCGACCTCGTGGCCGACGCCGCCCAGCTGTGGGACACCGCCATGGCGGTGGGTACGGACGGCATGGTCCGCCTCCCACTGGGCGAGACACTGCCCGACGAGGTCGCCGATCTCGCCGCGTTGCGCCGGGACGTCACCGCGACCGCGGGATCCGGCGGCGGGAAAGAGGTGTGGCTGTCCGACGATCTCATCGGGCACGTGGCCGAACGCCTTCCGAGGTGGCTCTTGCGACGGCCCGCGTCGTACTCGCATTTCGTGCAGCCGTTCGACGAAGACGGCAGGCGCGGCTGGTGCCTGAACTCGGTCAACAGCGGCTGGGGCCGGTTCACCACCCGATTCCTCGACGTCTTCGGGCCCGGCCTGCGGGACGCGGTCGCCAGCAGGCTGAACCGGACGCTCGACGGCGAACGGACCGCGCAGTTCCGGCCGGTGAACGGGTTCAACGCCAACCTGCACCCGCTGCTCTTCGCCGACGAAGTGGGTGAAGACCCGGCGTGGTCGACCCTCGGCGACCAAGACCTCGAGATCGTGCACGATCCGGCGACCGACACCGTCCGACTCCACGTCGTCGCCACCGGCGCGCCGCTCAACGTGCTGTACATCGGTTTCCTGGTCCAGCTCGCGTTGCCGGACAGGGTCGCCCCGTACTACCTCGACCTCACCGCCGACCGAGCCGGCTTCGCCAAGATCGCCCCGGTCGAGACGGCGACAGTGGGGCGCCACTCCGTCCGGAGCCGCGCCCGGCTCCGGTTCCGGGACCTCGTCCTCGCCAGGCGCACCTGGGACTTCGACGCCGAAACGACCGCGGAATGGGTGCACGCTCTCGAAACCGGTTCCACCGCGGCCGCGGTGGCGCGCCGTCGCGCGGAACTCGACCTGCCGGACAAGGTCTTCGTGTCGGGCGTCAGGCAGCCACCTGGTGCGGCGGCCGAGAAGCCGCGCCGGTACGTGGTGCCGCCGAAGCCGCAGTTCGTCGATCTCGGCAACGCGCTGCACCTGCGGTGTCTGGCCAAACTCCTGGACCAGCACGACGGGCCGGTCCAGGTCGAGGAGGCGTTGCCGGCGCCCTGCCTCGGCCGGACCACCGAACTGGTGGTCGAAACCCATCGAAGAGGGATGTGACCGACATGGCCGGAATCGTGCGGGACGTGGTCTGCCACTACCACGCTCCCCTTCAAGCACCGTTGCTGCGCGAGGCGGTGTTTCCCACCCTCGCCGCCTTGACCGATATGACCGCGCATCTGGAACGCGGCTGGCTGCACGGCCCGCATCTGCGGATCAGGGTGTCCGGTCCGGCAGGTTCGGCCGAGCGGCTGGCCACCGCGCTGGAGCGGCACCTACGTCGGCACCCTTCCCGTGCCTCACTGTCCGAAGTGGACCTTCAAGCGCTGGCGACGGCCGCCGGGCGGGCCGAACTCGTGCCGCCGCCTTATGGGCCGTTTCATCCGGACAACAGCGTGCACGTCGAGGACCCCGACCCCGCGACACAGGCCAGGTTCCCCGGCGGGCCCGCCACCGCGGCGATCCGTGACCACCTGCTGGCACTGGGCGTTCCCGCCGTGGCCGTCACCGTCGCCGACGCGGGCAGGCACACGGACCGGACGGGGGCGCGGGTCCGGGCGGTGATGACCGTGTTGAGCGCGCACGCCGAGGCGAGTCCCGGCGGGCTGGACAAGCGCTACTTCTCCTACCAATCCCACCTCGAGGCGCATCTGCACGTCACCGACGAGGACGGCCGGATCCGTGCCCGGCACGACACGCTTTGGCAGGCACACGCGGACCGGGCCCGCCGGATCGTCCGGCACGCCGCCGACCTCGACGAGCCGCTCGTGGCCGCCTGGCGTTCCTGGGGCAACGCGGCGAGAGCCGTCGCCGCGGCGGCGTACGACCGCGGCGAGCTCCGGTCCGCGGACGGGCGGGAAACGCAGGCCAGGGCGGCCGCCTTCGGCGATCCGATCACGGCACGGACCTACCTGCGGGAGGACGTCAGCGAGTTCCATCGGCTGCTGGGAGAGGTCTGGAGCCCGGACACCGGCGACCGCCGGGAATTCGAGATCGAGCGTTTCGTCATGAACATCCTGTACTCGCTGCTGGCCGTCTGCGACGTCCGGCCCGCTGAACGCTATCTCGCGGCAGCCTTGGTCTGCCGGGCCGTCGAATCGATCACCGGCCTGGACTGGCGGGCGCGTATCGAGCGGGCGCGGCGCAAGCAACTCGCGGCGGGTCCTCGATGACCGCCGTGCGGGAGTCCGTGCGACGGCTGCGGCCGGGAGTCCGGACGACGTCCACGGCCGACGGCCTGCTGTTCCGTGGCCCGCTGGGCACGTTCATCGCGAGCGGCGGCCCGGACCTCTCGGTTCTCTGGCACCGGATCTCCCCGGCCTTGGCCGGAGGCCTCAGCCCCGGCGCCGTCGAATCCGTCTGCTCGAACGGCAAGGCGGGCCGGATCGTGCGCGGACTGCTCGACAGTCTCGACGAGCACGGCATGCTGCTGACATCGCCCGCCGGATGGGCGGAGCATACGATCCCGTGTCCCACGCCGGACTTCGCGGCTTGGCTCGAACAGGTGACGGTAGCGCCGGCCGAGGCCTGGAACCGTTGTGTCACTTGCCGATTCACCGTCTTCGGCACCGGCCCGGTCGCCGAGGCGGCCGCCACAGCACTCGCGCTGAGCGGACTACCGATCCACCGTCGCGCCGGGCAGGATCCGAGGCTCGTCCTCGTGCGGGCCGCCGACGACGTGGGAGCCGAATTCCTGGCTTTCGCCGGCGCGGACCGTCGGATGGGGTTCGCCGGCCAGGCCGGGATGAACGACGGTGGCTCGATCGCCGACCGGCTCGCGCTCGACACGTCCGTTCCGGAAAGCGGGGTCGCCGAACTGGTGGGTTCCCTCGTCGTACAACGGTTACTGCGGCAGGTCGCGGATCCGGAGCCGGAACCGCCCACCCCTTGGCCCCGAATCCTTCTCGCGCGGCCGGATCCTCTGCGCGCCACGTCGCATCCCTGGCCGGTGGGGTCCACGACGTCACCAAGGGATCTCACCGCCGCGATGACCGCTCTCGACGCGCTGTGCGACCCCGAACTCGGCTCGCTGGCCGCGCCGGAATTCACCACCTTGCGGCAGGTTCCGCTGGGCATGGCCGTCGCCGACGAGATACCCGCCTGGGGAACGACGGTCGACGCGGCCCGGCTCGCAGCCGGGTTGGCCGCTGCCGAACGCAGGCTCGACCCGGACGGTGCCCGGGGCACCGCGGTCGGTGGCGACGAACTCCACGCCACCGGGATCGTCTGGCGACGGGTGATGCTCGGCCGCACGCCGCTCCTCGACGGCGACGAGTACCGGCCGGGTCCGGACACCGCCGCGGCTCGCTGGCTGTCCACAGTGACTGTCCGATTCGGACTCGATGCCCGTTGCCGGGTCGCGCGGCCCGCGGACGGCGTCTTCGTCGCCGTCGTCACCGATGGGGCCGAAGTGCTGTCCCGAGCAGTGGAGGGAACGGCGGACGACGCGGCGGCTCACGCCTGGTTGGGGGCGGCAGGCGCCGAGCAGGCCCGCCGGGGCGGACTGACTCCCCCGGCGGAACCGTTCCTGTCGTGCGGGGCCACGCTGCCAGTAGGCGGGCCCGCGCCGGAACTGTGGACGCCGTCGAGGGACCGCGAGCCGGAGTTGCAGCGCTGCCTGCGCCGGGCACTGCCGGGCGCCCGGCCGCCGCGGCCCGCCGACGGAGCGGATGCCCCCGGACTGGCCGCCGCGCTGCGGGCGACCGGGTTCGTCGCGCTCGACCTGGGGAGCACGCCATGACACCCGATCTGCGGGAAGCCGGGCCGTGCTCAGAGTGGCTGCGCGGCGAGCCGTCCGATCCGGCCGTCCGGATCGGACTCGCGGCGAAACCCGTCCCCGGCGCCCTCGTCGTGGCCGCGCTGGACGAGTGGACCCCGGCAGGTCTGGAAGAGCTGGCCGGTGACATCACCGCGGCGGGTGCGCGGTTCCTGCCCGTGCGAGCCGATGGGGTCTTCACCGTGATCGGGCCGATCACCGGACCCGGCTTGGCAGGCTGCGTCCGCTGTGCCGAACTCGGCCGCGTCCACGCGCTGGATCTGCCCGCCGATCCCGACGCGAAGTCAGGCGGTGTGTTCCCGCCCGCGTCGTTTCCCGCGTTGGCCGCGCTCGTCCGGCAGTTGACCGCGCAGCCCGAAGCCTCCCGGCTGTGGCAATTCGACAACCGGGACGGCACGCTCACGACGTGTACCGTCCCGATCCGGCCGGGTTGTCCCGAATGCGCCCCACTGCCCGCGGACGAACCGGAATCGGTCCACTTCGCTCCCTTGCCGCGGCCGGTACCCCGCGGGGAGTTCCGGCAGGAAAACCGGCTCACCGCAGACCCTTCCTTCGTCGAGGCGGCGACCGACTCGTTCTTCGGGCCGGTGACGGCTCTTGGCCGCACGGACCGGTCGCCGATGCCGCTGGTCTCCGCCGCCACCGTGGTCGGCAAGGTGCGGGAGTGGAGTTTCGGCAGGTCGGCGACCGTGGCCGACGCCGAGCGGGTGGCCGTGTTCGAAGCGCTGGAACGCAGGCTCGCGCTGCGCCCGCACGGCCGCCGCACCGTACTGCGGGCGTCGTTCGCCGACCTCGGCCCGGGCAGGGCGGTGGACCCGGCGTCATTGGGCCTGCCGGACCCGGAGTTCACCGGCCTTTCCGACGCCTGCACGCCGTACCGGCCGGACCTGCCGATCACCTGGGTCCACGGCTGGTCCATGACGAGGAAGCGGCCGCTCGCGGTTCCTGAGCACTTCGTCTACTACGGTGTCCCCGCCCGGCCGGAGACACCACGGGTCCTCGTCGGCAACAGCAACGGCAACGGGCTGGGCAACAGTCTCGAAGAGGCCGCGCTGGCGGGGCTGCTCGAAGTCGTCGAGCGGGACGCCTTCCTGATGGCGTGGTACGCCAACGCGCCGCTGCGCCGGATCGCGCCGCCCGCGGGGGACGACCTCGCCGGCCACCTCGCCGACGCTCTCGCCCGCATCGGTTACGAACTCCTGCTCTTCGACGCGACCACCGAGTTCGGGATCCCGGTCGTGCTGTCCCTGGCCCGGCAGCGCTCCGAACGTTCCCCGCTGCCCCAGGTCTATTTCTCCGCAGGAGCCCATCCGGATCCGCTGGTCGCGCTCCGGTCGGCGACCGTCGAAACGGCGGTCGGTGCGTTCCGCCGCGCCGATCTGCCCGCCCCGGACGCCGAGGAACGGCACCGGCTGGAGCGGATGCTCGAAGATCCGGCACGGGTCCGGCGGCTGGACGATCACATCGACCTGCACGGCCTGCCGTCGGCGCGGAAGCTCCACGAGTTCCTGCTCACGGACCCGACCATGTCGAGTCCCTTGCCCTATCAGGAAGTCCTGCCGGAACCACCGGAACCGGAGACGGATTTGACGCGGGTGCTGACCGGGCTGGTGGACCGGATCGCCGGACACGGCCTGGACATCGTGGTGGTGGATCAGACGGACGACCGGAGCCGCGGGCTGGGGCTGCACGCGGTGAAGGTCGTGGTGGCGGGAACGCTCCGGCTGACTTTCGGGCATCTGCACCGCGCCACCGCGAACACACCCCGCCTGCTGACCGTGCCACAGCTGCTCGGCCGGACACCGGCTGTCCTCACCCTCACGGATCTGCCCCGGCACCCGCATCCCTTCAACTGACCCGGAGTCCCGCATGCCCCTCGTCGATACCCGGCCCGCCCTGCTCGGTGTCCATCCCTTGCTGCGGGCGGACACGGTGATGCTCCGTGACGCCCGGGGTGTGCTGCTGACCAGCGAAGTCGAGAAGGCCCATCTCACCGGCGACGAGGCCTACCGGCTCCTCAACCGGCTCCGCGGTCACCTGGACGGCACCCGGACGACGGCGGAGATCTGCGCCGGGCTGACCGCCGCCGCCCGCGACCGGATCTGCGACCTGCTCGCCGAACTGCTCGAACGCGGCTTCCTCATCGACCTCGATCCGGGAGACCTGGCGCCCGACGTCCTGGCGCGGTTCCTCGACCAGATCCGCTACCTCGCGCATCTGACCGACGAGCCGGCCCGTGCGTTCGGGAGGTTTCGGTCGGCACGGATCCTGCTCACCGGTTCCGGTCCCGCCCTCGCCGCCGCCGCGCTCGGGCTGGTGCGCAACGGCGCGGGCTCGGTGCTGATCGCGGCCGACGACGGCCCGGAGTTCGATCTCGTCCGGGCCGAGGCTGATTCCGTGGTCCGATGGGATCCACGGGCTCGTCCCGACGACGGCTACGACCTGGTGCTGGCATGCGGTGACCGAGGACCGCTGCCCACCGCACCCCGCACGGGAGCCCTGCTGTCGCTGGCCGCCCGTGGCGATTGGGTGGTCCTCGGGCCCGCCGTACGAGCGGGAGAAGCGCTCGGTCTGTGCTGTGCGTGGGCGGCCGTCGGGCCTGTCGACACCCCGGCCTCGGTCGGGTACACGCCTACGCTGGCGAGGTCTCTCGGCGCGACGCTCGCGTTCGAGGCGTTCCGGCTGCTCACCGGGATCTCCGGCGATGAAAGCGTCGCCACCGTGCAACATTTGCGGACGCTGCGCGCCGTCACTCACCGGGTCACCGCTGGTTGCCCCGCCTGCCGTGCGAACGCGGCCCCGCCGCCTTCGATCCCGGCCACCCTGGGGCCGCCGGATCTTCAGACCGTGCCAGACCGGCGGGGAGCGACCGTGCAGGATTATGCGGCCGCCGTGCACGCCGTGATCGCCGACCCGCTCCCGCCCACCGACCGGGTGGTGCGGTGGTCCGACCGTCCGGCGCTGTTCCCGTCCTTCACCGGCGGCCTGTTGCGGCCGCTGCCCGAATCGCCACCGCCCGCCGCGCGGCCGTTCGGTGAACGCGGGGCCGGAACCCGGGCGCTCGACCAGGACACACTGGCCTGGCTGCTGCGCGCCTCCTACGGCCCGCGAGGACGTCGTCTGCGGTTCGACTCTGCCCAGTCCAACGCCGGTTTCAGCCGCTACCCGCTGGCGAACTGGCACCGCGGCGCGGCAGGCGGCGGTGGCCTCTATCCCCTGCGGCTCTACTTGGTGGCGGGGCCGAACGGCGCGGTGGCGCCGGGAGTGCACCACTATTCGACCGCGCAGCACGCCTTCGACCACATCAGGACCGGCGACCGGACCGAGGCGATCCGTGCCGCGGTCCGGCATCCGGACGCGGACCGCACCGACCAGTTCCTGGTGATCACGCTGCGGTTCTGGAACAACGCCTTCAAATACGCCAACTTCGCCTACCAGGTCGGCACCCTCGACGTCGGGGTGCTGCTCGGCGCGATCGGCGCGCTGGCGGACGGGATCGACGTGCCGCTGCGGCATCTGCTGTGGTTCGACGACGAGGCGGTCGATTCCGTACTGGGAGTGGACGTCGAGGACGAGTCCGTGCTTGCGGTGCTCCCGCTGCCGTGGCGGTCCGGTGCCGGGCAGGCGCCGGAACCGGTCCCGGCGCTGCCGCCCGCCGAACCGGTGGAGACTTCCCGCACCGTACAACGCTTTTCCTGGACCCAGGAAGTACACCGCACCACGCTCCTCTCCGGGCGGCGTCGTCCCGATCCGGTCCTGCTCGAGTCTGTGCCGGGCATGCCCGGACGGCCTTGCGACGAGTCGGCGGACGTGCTGATGGACCGTCGCAGGTCCAGTTTCGGCGGGCTGACCATCGAGCAGCCGGTGCGACGGCACGAACTGGGCAAGGTGCTCGACCTCGTGCACCGCACCCGGCTGCACGACGACGACCTCCGTGCCGAGGGCTCCACCGGCGGTTGGACGAGACTCTCG
The DNA here is from genome assembly GCF_055575355.1 of Amycolatopsis sp. NPDC034160. Lineage (NCBI taxonomy): Bacteria > Bacillati > Actinomycetota > Actinomycetes > Pseudonocardiales > Pseudonocardiaceae > Amycolatopsis > Amycolatopsis sp. NPDC034160. The sequence continues at coordinate 298,693 of NZ_JBVISU010000005.1, forward strand.
GTGCTGGCCACCAACGTCGACGGGCTGGCGCCGGGCGGATATCGGTACGACGGACCCGGCAGCGGCCTGCGCGCGGCCGGTCCGACCCCGTCGGCGGCGCGGTGGCGGGACACCCTCGCCGCGATCACCAGGAGGACGTCGAACTACAGCCTGCAGCAGGCCGCGGCGGTGCTGGTGGTCTCCGGCGACCTGGACGATCTCGTCGACCGGTTCGGCCCGCGCGGGCACCGGATCCTCAACGCCGCGGCCGGCCAGGTCGTGCAGTCGTGCTACCTGGCCGCCGCCGCGGCCAGGCTCGGCTGTGGCGCCATCCTCAGTCTCGATCACCTCGTGGTCGACGAGGCGCTGGGGCTCACGGGCAACGGTGAACGCACGCTGGTCTGTTTCCTGCTCGGGAGGGAGAACCGTGCCAACGCCGAATACCGCTGACCCCTGGCTCGCCCTGCACCTGCACTACCCGGACAGTCCCGATCCGCTGCTGCGGGAGGCCGTGGCCCCGCTGGTGCGGCGGTTACGCCTGCGACGGCTCATCGTCGGCTGGTTCTTCATCCGGTACTGGGTCGAAGGCAGTCACGTCCGCCTCCGGTTGCGGCCCGCCGCCGGGGACACCGAGACGGTCCGGCGGCTGAGCACTCGCTGGTTGAGCGGATACCTTGACCGGAACCCGTCCGCGAAAGGCCTTTCCGTCGAACCGCCGAATCAGGAAAGCAGACGCGCGATGTTCGTCGCCGAGTACGGAGAGGCCGCTTGGGAGCTCGCCTACGGTTCGGCCGGGATGTCCGAGCGCGCCACCAATCGCTGCTATCCGGCGAAATACGTCCCGGAGTACGACCGCTACGGCGGCGTGGAAGGCGTGGAGCTGGCGGAGTGGCATTTCGAGCGGTCCAGTGACGCGGTGCTCGAAGTGCTCGACCGGTACTCGACGAAGTCGGCCAGGCTCGGCCTTTCGGTGCAGATGAGCGCGATCCTGTGCACCGCCTTCCTGAGCGACCCCGCGGAGCTGGCCGAGTTCTTGGCCCGGTACCGGGATTCGTGGGAGCCACCGTCGGCACGGGAGCGCCTGCACGAAATGTACGACGCCACCTACGATCGCTCGGCCGAGCAGCTCAGCCGTCTGGTCCAGCCGGGTCCACAGTGGACCGATTGGTCGGCGCACTGCCGCGAGTTGCGCGATCGCGCCGTCGGTTCCGTCTCCCTGCTGTGGTCGTACCTGCACATGACGAACAACCGCCTCGGCGTGCACACCGTGGACGAGGCCTACGTCGCCCATTTGCTCGCGGCCGCCTTGACGGACGGAAGGGAACGACATGTCAGTGGACGCGCCTGAACTCGCCGCGCTGGCCGTCACCGGACTGGTCAAGCGCTACCGCCGAAGCGATCCGGCTCCCGCGGTGGACGGGCTCGATTTCCGGGTGATGCCGGGCGAGGTCTTCGGTCTGCTCGGCCCCAACGGGGCGGGCAAGACCACCACCATCGGGGTGCTGACCACGCGGATCCGCCCGACCGCGGGAACGGTGCTGCTCCACGGCGTCGACGTCGTCCGGTCGCCGAGTTCGGCGTGCCGGCTGTTCGCGGCGGTGTCGCAGCGCAACACCCTCGACCGGTCGCTGACGGTGCGGCAGAACCTGCTCTTCCACGCCAGGTACCACCGCGTGCCACGCGCGGAACGCAACCGGCGCGCCGACGAACTGCTGGACGTGATGGGGCTGACCGGCCAGGCAGGCAAGCGGCTGGACCGGCTGTCGGGCGGGCAGGCGCAGCGGATCATGATCGCCCGTGCGCTGATGCACCACCCGAGGGTGCTGTTCCTCGACGAGCCGTCGACCGGGCTCGACCCGCAGGCCAAGCTGTTCGTGCACGAGCGGATCAAGGATCTGCGGACGCGGGGCACGACGGTCCTGCTCACCACCCACGACATGGACGAGGCCGCGAAACTCTGCGACCGGATCGGCATCGTCGACCACGGCCGGATGCTCACCATCGACACACCGGAGGAACTGACCCGGTCGCTGCCGGTCACCCGGCCCCTCGAACTGGCCGTGCGATTCCGCGGCGACACCGGCCCGCTGGTGGCCGCGCTGGCCACACTGCCGAGGGTGCGCGAGGTCGAGGTCGCCGAGCGCAAGGCCGACCTGGTCCGGCTGCGGGTTCTCGCCGATCGCGAGCCCGACGAACTTCTGCCGCCCGCACTGGGCGTGATCGCCCGGTTCGGCGGCGCGGTCCAGGAGTTCGGGATCGGCAAGCCCAGCCTAGAAGACGTCTTCATCCGCATGACCGGACGGGATCTCCGATGACACGAACACTCGCCCCGGCGCGATCCCGGGCCGACCTCCCAACGGTGTCGATCAGACGGCTCGAAGTCGTAACGGGCGCGCTGCACACCTTCGCGATGATGCTTCTGCGTGACGTCATCGTCACTGGACGGCAGCTCGGCTCCTTCGCCGCGCAGGTTCTCATCCAGCCGTTCTTCATGTTGTTCATCTTCGGGCACGTGCTGACCGCCATGGGATTCGTGGCGCCCGGCTTCGCCCAGGTCCTGCTGCCGGGAATCGTCGCGCTGTCGGGATTCCTGACCGCGCTCCAGGGGACCGCGTCCCCGCTGGTCGTCGACTTCTCCTGGACGAGGGAGATCGACGACCGGCTGCTCGCACCGGCGCCGGTCGCGCTGGTGGCGATCGGGAAGATCGTGTTCGGCGCGCTTCGCGGCCTCGTGGCGGCCGTGGTGATGATCCCCATCGGCCTGCTCTTGCTCGACGAGGTCAGCTGGAACCTCGCGGCCTGGCCGCTCACGACCGGGTTGCTCGCCCTCGGCTGCCTGAGCGGGGCCTCCCTCGGCCTCGTGATGGGGACGCTGGTTTCCCCGAGCCGGATCCAACTCGCCTTCGCGGTGGTCCTCACGCCGCTGATGTTCACCGGTTCCACCCAGTTCCCTTGGCACGGGCTGGGCGGGATGCGCTGGTACCAGGTGGTGTGCGCGCTCAACCCGTTGACCTATCTCAGCGAGGGCATGCGGGCGCATCTGTCGATCTCCCGGATCCCGTCGATCCCGTTACCGATCGACGCACTGTGCCTGCTGCTGTCGATCATCGTGTTCGGCGCCATCGGGATCTGGGGTTTCACCAGGCGCGCCAGGGACTGAGGAGACGCCGAGGAGGGCCGCCGGAGTCCGGATGGGACACTCATGGGGTGATCACCCGGCTGCGGTCCTGTTGGTCCGCGATCCGGTTCCTGGCCGTCGGCGCGGCCACTTCGATGCTCTCCTGGTTCGTCCTCGTCGGCATGCTGTTCGTGCTGCTGATGTGCCCGTTCGGGGTCGGGATCCCGGCGGTGCCGCACGCGCTCAAGCTGATCAGGTATCCGGTCAACTTCGAACGCCGTCGCGCCGCCCGCCTGCTGGACGAGCCGATACCGGAGCCGTACCGCTCCGGGAACCCGGTGACCGATCCGGCGTCGCGGCGGGATCTGACGTGGCTCGTCTTCCACGCCGCCACCGGTTTCATCATCGGGATCTTCGCCATCGCTTTCCCGCTCGGCGGGATCCGACAGGTCATCACGGCGTTCATCTGGCCGACCGTGCCCGGTGGAGTGGAAAGCTCGCTCGGCTTCATGGTGACGTCCTGGCCGATGGCCGCGCTCAGCGCGGTGACCGGCGTCGGCATGATCGCGCTGATCTTCCTGTACCCCAGGCTGGCGCGGTGGCAAGCCGTCATCGCCCGGAAGCTGCTCGCGCCCGCGCCCGGGGTCGTGCTGACCGACCGCGTCGTCGAACTGGCCGCGTCCCGGGCCGCCGCGCTGGAGGCGCACGGTGCCGAACTCCGCCGTCTCGAACGCGACCTGCACGACGGGACGCAGGCGAGGATCGCCGCCGTGGTGCTGCAGCTGGGGATCGCCGATTCGATCTTCGAGAAGAACCCGGAAAAGGCCCGGGAGCTGCTGGGCAAGGCGCAGGACACGGCAACCGGCGCGCTGGCCGAACTGCGGACCGTCGTGCGGAGTATCTATCCGCCCCTGCTGACCGATCGGGGTCTCGACGGTGCTGTCACCGCGCTCGCCGACCGCTGCCCCGTCCCGTGCACTGTGGACGTTCGCAGCGACAGCCGTCGTCCCGCCGCCGTCGAGGCCGCCGCCTACTTCGTCGTCGCCGAAATGCTGACCAACATCACCAAGCATTCCGGTGCCGAACACGCCTGGATCACGCTCGACGGTACCGCCGACACCCTGCTCGTCGAGATCCGTGACGACGGCCACGGCGGTGCCGACGAATCCGGCGGCAGCGGCCTGTCCGGGATCCGCAAACGCGCCGAAGCCTTCGACGGGACCGTGAAGTTGTCCAGCCCGGCCGGTGGGCCGACCGTAGTGAAAGTGGAGTTGCCATGCGGGTCGTGATCGTCGAGGACGACGCGTTGCTGCGCGAAGGCCTGGTGCTGCTGCTGAACACCTCGGGCATCGACGTCATCGCGGCGATGGACGATGTGGACGAGTTCCTCGAACTGGTCGCCAAGGACCGGCCCGACGCGGTGATCACCGATGTCCGGCTACCGCCGACACATACCGACGAAGGCCTCCGGGCCGCCGTCAAGGCCCGGAAGATGTACCCGGGGCTGCCCGTGCTGGTGCTGTCCGCCCACGTCGAAACCGGCTACGCGGCCGAACTCCTCGCCGACGGCAAGGGTTCCGTCGGGTACCTGCTGAAGGAGCGGGTCGGCAAGGTCGAGAAGTTCATCGACGCGCTGGACCGGGTCGTCAAGGGCGGCACGGCCATGGACCCCGAGGTGATCACCCAGCTGATGGCGCACCGCCGGGCGACCGACCCGCTCGAAGCGCTGACCGCGCGGGAGCGTGAGGTGCTCGGGCTGATGGCCGAGGGGTACAACAACACGACCATCGCCGAGCTTCTGGTGGTGAGCGACGGGGCAGTACACAAGCACATCCGGAACATCTTCGCGAAGCTCGGGTTGCCTGAAGACAGTGGACATCGGCGCGTTCTCGCCGTGCTGGCTTACTTGAGCGGGAAGAACTGACGGCGCGTTTAGTCTTCTGAATGCGGCCGGTGCGGTTGGTCGTGAGTGGCGATTCGGGTTCTAACCCGAATCGCCACTCACGACCAACCGGTGGCGGTCGCGGGGGTAGCGCCAGCACCACCTCGCGGACGGGGGTCACTCCCCTGTCCCGCCACCGCGCCGATCTCTAACGTCTTTCCCATGAACGACACCAAAAAGGCAAGCGGCGTACTGGTCACCACCTCCCTCTGGCTCGTCCTCCTCGTCAGCGCGGCCGCGAACGGGATCGGCCAGTTCGCGGGGATGGACTACACCCTCCGGATGATCGCGGGCGCCGTCGCGATCATCTGCATCGTGCTTTTGATCGTCCGCGGTGTGTCGCGACGCAACGCCTGAGCCGAGGGTTCTGCGACGTCGGGTCGTGAGCGATAAAGAGGTCAAGGCAAAGATGTCGGGTCCGTGAAGGCCTCCTTCCCTACTCTCAAGGTAGGGAAGGAGGCCTTCACGGACACTCTCTGCCGACTCGGGGTCCCTGTGGGACCGACGCCACAAACCCCTAAGAAACTTTCGGCGTCGCGCGCACGCCGTAGTGCATGTACGGCTCACCGGTCGGCAACGTGTAGAAGGTGACCGGCATCCACGTCCGCGCGCCCGGCTCACGGCAGACGAACAGCGAGTCCGTCACCGGGACCAGGTCGAACTCCATCGTCTTCTCCGGCAGGAGTTCGGCCAGCGGCCCCGTGGCGGTCTGCCGGAGCCGGATTCCGTCTCCCTCGGCCAAAACCTCCATCAGCACACCGGCCCGCTCGTAGACGCCGACGTGCCTCGAACCGTCGACGGTGACCGCAGTCGCGGGCGGCTCGAGCGGCTTCGGCATCGCCACATCCGCCAGTTCGGCGAAGATCTCCCGGTACAGCTCCACATACAGGTCGCGGGTGTTGCCGCCGTTGGTGAGCAGGGTGACGGCGAGCCCTTGATCGGGCAGCAGCCGCAGGAACGCCGACTGACCGATCGTGTTGCCGTCGTGGCCGATGACCCGCCGTCCACTCCACTCGTCACGGATCCAGCCGAGCCCCCAGGAGTCACCGAGCGAGTGCTTGTCGGGGATGTCGGTCTGCTTCTCGGCCATCGCGGTGGCGGACGCCGTCGTCAGGATCCGCTCCCCCGACGAAGTGAGACCGCCGGTCAGGTGCAGCCGGGCGAACCGGAGCACGTCCTTGGTCGTGGCGGTGATCAGCCCGGCGGGGCCCATGTTCCGGGGCAACCCCCAGATGGGCGCGGGCTTCGGATCTTCGTCCCCCTCCGTGACGTGACCGACGGCCGCGCGGAACATCAGCGCTTCCTCGGGCAGGGTCACGGTGTGGCTGAGGCCGAGCGGCGCGAACAGCTTCTCCCGCATCGCGGCGTCCCAGGTCAGCCCGGTCAGCTTCTCGATCACCCGGCCCATCAGCACGAAACCCGAGTTGCAGTAGGAGAAGGTCGCGCCGAGCGGATGGTTCTGCCCGGCCTGGTCGAGGATTTCGACGTAGCGTTCGAGGCAGTCGTCCCCTCGGCCGGTGTCGGTGAAGACGTCGCCGTCGATCCCGCTGGTGTGCGTCAGCAGATGCCGCATGGTCACCTGCTTCGCGACGTCCGGATCGGCCAGCCGCAGTTCGGGGACGACGTCGGAGATCGGGGCGTCCAGGTCGAGGAGCCCGTCGTCGACCAGTTGCATCACCACGGTCGCGGTCCACACCTTCGAAACCGAGCCGATCTGGAACACCGACTCCTCGGTGACCTCGACCCCGGTCGCCGCGTTCAGCACGCCGTAGGTGACGTGAGCCTCCGCGTCATCGCCGACTCGCGTGATGCCCAGCGCCGCACCGGGGACGCGGTACTTGCGCGCCAGTTCGGCAAGACGCCGCTGCCAGTGCGCCGCGTCGATCGGTACGCGCGAGACCCCGTCCGCCGGCGCCGCGTACTGCTCGACCCATTCGAAGACACGGCGATTGAAGTCGAGGCGGTGCGAGGGCGGACCGTCGAGGATGAACAGGTGCGAGCCACCCGGGTAGAGCACCAGCCGGGACGGGACACCGCCCGCGCGCAGGGCGCTGAACCACTGCTCGGCCTGCCCGACCGGGCACCGCTCGTCCTCCGCGCCCTGGATGAGCAGCGTCGGCGTCCGGACCGCTGTGACCCGGGCGAAAGGCGACAGCTGTGCGTAGTTCTTGTCCGGTGATCGGCCGCCGAGTTCACGGACGGCCAGGTAGTGCCCGGCGTCGGACGTCCCCTCCATGCTGGTCAGGTCACTGACCACACCACCGGCGACGGCGGCGACGAAGCGGTGGTCGCGGCTGGTCAGATAGCACGTCATGAACCCGCCGTAGCTGTAACCGGCCACGGCCAGGCGGTCCGCGTCGGCGATCCCCTCGGTGACCAGCTGATCCAGGGGTTCGAGGAAGTCACGGGCGTCGGCGAGGCCCCACTCGCCGACGGCGCCCGTGAAGAAGTCCTCCCCGTAGCCGTCGCTGCCTCGCGGGTTGAGCAGCAGCACCGCCCAGCCCCGGGCGACCAGTGCCTGGTGGTAGAGGTGGATCGAGTCGGCCGCGCCGTTCCAGGCGTTGTGCGGTCCGCCGTGGATGTCGAGCAGCAACGGTGCGGCGCCGGTCTTCGTGGCGTCGCGCAGCAGCCAGCCGTGGACGACGGTGCCGTCGCCGATGCTGAATTCCCGTTCCTCGTGGCGGAAGAACTCGACGTCGTCGACCGAGGCGCCATGCCGGGTACGCACGTCGACGGCGCCGGTAGCCGGGTCGACGACCGCGATCTCGCCGAACGAGGTGTTCGTGGCGAGGACGACCACCACTCGCCCGCCCGCACTGTCCATTCCGGACACGACGCGATCGGCACCGGCGAGAACGGCGTGCGGGGTTCCGCCGTCGGTGTCCACTTCGTACAGATGAGTGCAGCCGCGATCGCGGACCCCGAACAGCACCGAACCGCCGTCCGCGGTCAGTTTCGGGAACGCGCCCGGATAGCCGGCGCCGCCGGACATCACGTTGCGGTCGAGGGAGGCGGTCAGCTCGGCCGCGTCCCCGCCGTCGAGCGGGATCCGCAGCAGGCCGAGGTGGCCGACTTCGGTGTCCCGCCTGCCGACCACCAGGAGCGCGCGCCCGTCGGCGGTCCAGGTGACCGGACCCGCCATGCCGTCACCGGAACCGACCAGCCGCGGCTCGGAAGTCTTCAAGGTGACGTCGAGAACGTAGGCCCCGGAACGGAAGGTCAGGTCCGCGTCGGCGTCGCGTCCGGCGGAGAACGCCAGCTGCGTCCCATCGGGTGACCAGGTCGGGTCACCGGCGTGCCACTCGCCGAAGGTGACCTGCCGGACTTCCTTCGTGGCGACGTCGAGGACGTGCAGATGCTTGCGGATGGTCTTGATCAGCCCGGCGCCGTCGGCCTTGAAGTCGAGCCGTTCCGCCACCACCGGGGCGTTCGACGCGGGTTCGCCGCCCGCGAGGTCGACCGCGGCCGAGAACGCGATCTTGCCGCCGTCCGGGCTCCACACCGGAGCACCGGCGCCGAGCGGGAGTTCGGTGATCCGCTCGGCTTCCCCGCCCGACGACGGCAGGAACCACACCTGCGGCGGACCGTCCTGTGCCCGTAAAAACGCGATCCGCGAGCCGTCCGGCGCCCACGCCGGTGCGACGTCGGCGGTTCCGCGGGTGAGCTGACGGGCTTCTCCCGTGGTGGCGCCGATCTCCCAGAGCGTGTCGACGTTCCGGTCCTCTTCGCGGTCCGCGGTGCGTACGACGTACACGATCCGGTCGCCGTCCGGGGACAGCGAAGGCTGACTCGGCACGGCGATTTCGTACAGGTCGTCGAGTTCGAGACGTCGGGTCATGGTGCGCTGGCTCCTCGGGAGATCGCGGGCGGGTGGCTCTCGGTTTCGCTGAAGTGGCAGGCCGCCGAATGACGTCGGTGTGCCGCGTCGTCGGCGGGGTCCTGCCGAAGGCAGAGTTCGCGGTCGGCGCGCACGAGCGGCCCGACCGGGCATCGCGTGTGGTAGCGGCAGCCGCTCGGCGGGTGGTGCGGGTCGGCGGGTTCGACGTCGGCGGTCGCCTCGTCCGTGCCGATGTCGAACAGGGAGGTGCGCGCGGAAGGCGCGGCGGCGAGCAGGTCGCGGGTGTAGGGATGCTGCGGATCGCCGAGTACCTGCTCCGCCGGGCCGGCTTCGACGATCCGGCCGAGGTACATCACGGCGACGATGTCGCTGAGATAGCGCACGACGGCGAGATTGTGGGAAATGAACAGCATCGACAGACCGAGCCGCCGTTGGACGTCCCGGACGAGGTTGAGCACCGCGCCCTGCACCGAGACGTCGAGCGCGGAGGTGATCTCGTCCGCGATCAGCACCTCCGGCCGTCCCGCCAGTGCGCGGGCGAGCGCCACGCGCTGCCGTTGCCCGCCGGAGAGCTGCCCCGGCAGGTGACCGGCGCGATCCGGATCGAGGTTGACCAGCTCCAGCAGCCGGGCGACCTCGTCCCGGCGGGCGGCCCGGCCGGAAAGAACTCCGGGCGGGATCGCTTCGGTGATCGACTCCCCGATGCTCATCCGTGGGTCCAAAGAGGAATACGGATCCTGGAACACCATCTGCAACGGACGTCGCCGGGGCAGCTTCCGCACGTCCACCCCGCCCAGCAGGACGCGTCCGGAGGTGACCGGCGAGAGGCCGACGGCGGCGCGGGCCAGCGTCGACTTCCCCGAACCCGATTCGCCGACGAGCCCCACGACCTGTCCCGAAGGGACGGTCAGGCCGACGTGGTCGACCGCGGTGAGACCGCGTCTCCCGCCGTACCGCACGCTCACCGCGTCGAAGACGAGGTCACTCATTCCGCACCTCCGGCGGTCACGGCTTCTTTGGCCGGTGAGGAAAACGCCGTCGTGTGCGGATGCCAGCAGGCGACGCGGTGCTCGGGTGTCATCGGTTCCAATACCGGGTCTTCGAGGCGGCACCGATCGGTCACCGCGGGGCACCGGTCGGCGAAGGCGCAGCCGGCGGGCACGCGATCCGGTTCCGGCGGACGGCCGGGGATCACCGCCAGCGGCGCGTCGCGATCGGTCTCGAGGTCGAGCGTCGCGGCCAGCAAGGCCCGCGTGTACGGATGCCGTGGCATCCCCGCCGACGGAAGGTCCTCCACCAGCCTGCCCGCGTACATGACCAGCATCCGCTCACAGGTCTGCGAAACGACCGCGATGTCGTGGCTGATCAGGATGATCGCCGTGTTCCGCTCGGCCCTGGTCCGCGCCAGCAACCGAAGGAGCTGCCGCTGCACGGTGACGTCCAGCGCCGTGGTCGGTTCGTCGGCGATGATCAGACGGGGGTCGCCCATCAGGCCCATGCCGATCATCGCGCGCTGCCGCATCCCGCCGGAGAACTCGTGCGGGTACTGCCGGGCGCGCCGTTCGGCCGCGGGGATCCGCACCGCGCGCAACCGGTCGACGGCTCGTGCGAACGCCTTGGCGCGCGGCAGGCCCTGGTGCTGTTCGGACACCTCCGCGAGCTGTCGCCCGATCCGCTTGGTCGGGTTGAACGACGTCATCGGGTCCTGGAAGACCATCGCCAGCGATGTGCCGAGCAGACCGCGCAGTTCCCGCTCCGGCGTCGTCAGCACCGGCTTCCCGGTGAATTCGAGCCGGTCCGCGGTGACCACGGCAGGCGCTTCGACCAGCCGCGACACCGCGAGGCCGGTCAGGCTCTTCCCCGAGCCCGACTCACCGACGACGCCGATCGCCTCGCCGGCGCGGACAGTGAAGCTCACCCCGCGCACCGGAACGGTCCAGCCCGCTGGACGCGGGAAGGCGACCTGGAGGTTCTCCACCACCAGCACGGCATCGTCGTCGTGCTCCCGAGCGAGGTCCTCCCGTGCCGGGGGAACCGGCCGCGGCGCGAGCTTCCGCAGTCCGGTCCGGACGCCGATCACGCCGGCGACCGTCTCTCCCACCAGGTTGAAGGCGAGTCCGGCCAGGACCACCGCGACCCCCGGAGCGAGCGCGGCCGCCGGATTGACGTAGATCCCGTTGAGCCCTTCGCCGAGCAGCCGTCCCCAGTCGTAATCCGGTGCCTGCACCCCGATGCCGAGGAACGACAGCCCCGAAAACGCCAGCAGTGCGGAACCGGCGCCGATGGTCGCGTTCACCACCAGCGGTTCGCCGATGTTGGGCAGGATGTGCCGCACCAGCAGGCGGATCCGGCCGACGCCGGAGATCCGCGCGGCGGACACGAAGTCCTGGCCCGCCACGGAAGCCGACAGTGTCTGGGCCAGCCGCGCGAACGACGGCGCCAGCGCGAAGCCGACGGCCAGCACCGCGCCGTGGGTTCCGACACCGAAGATGACGGAGAAGAACAACACCAGCAGCAACCCGGGGAACGCGACCGCGATGTTCACCGCCGAGGTGACCAGCCGCGCGGCCGGACGCGGCAACAGCGAAGGCAGCGTGCCGAGGACGATCCCCGACACCACCCCGATCACCGTGGCGACCACCGCCAGCAGCACCGACAGCCGGGTCGCCACCAGCACCCGGAACAGGATGTCGCGCCCGAGGTCGTCGGTCCCCAGCCAGTGCGCCGCCGACGGACCTTGGCCGATGGCTTCGGTGTCGACCTCGAAGGCGTTGTCGTGCCACAGGATCGGGGCCAGCACCGCGAGCGCGACCACCAGGACCAGCAGGGCCGCCGCGAACGCGCCGACCGGGGTGCGCAGAGCCGCGACCCATTTCGCGCGCCGATTCACCATTTCAGCTCTCCCGGATCGTCGAGCGCGGGTCGAGGACGGCCAGCAGCACGTCCACCGTCAGATTCACCAGCAGGACACCGATGCCGTAGACGAGCACGATTCCCTGCACCAGCGGGTAGTCCTTCTGCAGGATCGACTGCGCGATGGTCGAACCGAGACCGGGCCAGGCGAACACGTTCTCCACCAGCACCGTCCCGGCGACCATCCCGGTCAGCATCAGTCCGCCCATGGTCAGCGTCGCGGTCAGCGCGTTCGGCAGCGCGTGCCGGAGGTAGACCAACCGGGCAGGCAACCGTTTCGCCCTCGCCGTGCGGATGAAGTCTTTGCCCAGTACCGAAAGTGTCTCCACGCGCACGATGCGGGAGAGCACCGAAGCCGGGCCGAGCGCCAGCGCGATCACCGGGAGCACGAGCGAACCCGCGCCCTCGCTCCCCGCCACCGGGAACCAGCCGAGCTGAACCGCGAAGAACGCGACCAGCGCGACCGCGAGCAGGAACTCCGGAACGGCCGCGAGCAGGACGGTCGTGGTGGTGAAGGCCAGTTCACCACCACGGCGACGGCCGCCGCGGGTCAGCACGGCGAACAGCACACCGAGCGGGACCGCCACGGCGATGACCACCGCGAACGCGGGCAGTGCCAGCTGGAGGGTGGCGGGCAGCCGGTCTCCGATCACCTCGGAGACCGGCTGCCCACTCGTCATCGACGTCCCGAAATCGCCGGAGAACAACCCGCCGAGGTAGTGGACGTACTGCAGCCACAGCGGATCGTTCAGGCCAAGGGCCTCCCGTCGCGCGTTCACCAGCTCCACCGGAGCGGTCAGGCCGAGCGCCGCCCGCACCGGGTCGCCGGGGACCAGCTGGATCATCAGGAAGGCCGTGGTGACCAAGACCCACAGCGAAACCGCGAACCTGCCGAAGCGGCGAACCGCGAACGAGAGCCAGGGGCCGCCGCGCAACCCTGCCGGGACGAGCGCGGCCGTCATCAGCCGTACATCCGGATCGACGACGGCTCGACCGAACCGAAACTGACCTTGAATCGCGCGTTGCTGCCGAAGGTCGGGATGACCGAGTTGACGTAGGGCACGACGTCCAGCCGCTCGATGAGCGCCGTTTCCGCCGCGAGCCAGGTCGCGCAGCCGGTGTCACCGGGCAGCTGCGCCGCCTGAGCGGCCTGCGTCTGGTACCGCTCGTTCTCGATGTGCGCGAAGTTCGTGCCGGCGGGCGGTTTCGGTCCCGAGACGAACGGAACGGCCTGGCTCGGCAGCAAGAGCGTCACCGGCGCCAGCGAGATGTCCCACTCACCGGTGTTGAAGAGCACCTGACTGGTGCCCGGACTGTCGAGACCCTTGAGGGTGACCTCCACTCCGGCGGCCTTCCAGGACTGCTGCATCAGTTCCGCGGAGGGCGCCATCGTCGGCCCCACCTGGGTGCCGTAGACGGCGGTCAGCGCGAGCCGCTTTCCGTCCTTGACCCGCACGCCGTCCGCGCCCGGTTTCCAGCCCGCCGCGTCGAAACCCGCCTTGGCGGCGGCGACGTCGAACGCGGGCAGCTTTCCGCCCACCGCGTCACCGGTGCACGCCCTGGGTTCGGTGGTGACCATTCCCTGGCTGGGCGCCCCGGTACCGCCGGTGAGCACCTTCCCGATCTGGGCCAGGTCGAGTGCCTGCACCAGCGCGCGGCGGACGGCCTGATCGGCGCCGGCGCGACCGGGCGCCTGGTTGAAGAACATCTCGCCCATCGGCACGACCTGTTCGCCGTGGTACAGCTTCTGGGCGCGCAGGCGCTGCCGGTCCTGGCCGGTGATCCTGGCGCCGTTGAGTTCACCGGACAGCAAAAGGTTCGCGGCGGTCGTGGTGTTCTGGATGACGCGGAACACCACCTTTTCCGGGAGGCCTGGCTGCTCACGCTGCCACTCCCCCGGTCCCCACGCGTAGTCTTTCCGCCTGGTGAGTGTGTAGTGGTCGTTCGGCACGATCTCGGTCATGGTGAACATGCCGGTGCCGTACTTCCCCTTGGCCAGCGCCTGGCGATCGGTGACGCCCTTGCCGCAGACGATCGGCAGGCCGCCCGCGTTGCGCAGCAGGAACGCGTCCGGCGCCCCGCTGGTGATGGTGACCGTCCTGGCCGCGTCGTCCGCGGTCGCCTTGGTACCCGGCGCGATCGCGAGCCCGGCCATCGGGGACTTGTTCGCGGGATCGCCGATGAAGCCGATGTTCGCCGCCACATCGCTCGCCGTCAGCGGCGTGCCGTCGTCGCAGGTGATGCCGTTCCGGAGGGTGAAGGACGCCGTGGTCGTGGTGGCCTCCCATTTCTCGGCGAGTCCCGCGATCGGTTTGCCGGTCTCGTCGAGATTGATCAGGCTGTCGTAGAGGTAGCGGGAGATTTCCAGCGCGGTCGCGAGCACGGTCATCGCCGGGTCCAGCGCTCCCGGATCGGTGGGTATCGCCATCGTGAAGGTCTTGCCTTCGACCGGTTTTTGGTTCGCGGTCCGGTCCTGGCCGGATTGCGACGTCCCCCCGCACGCGCTCACGGTCAAGGCCACCACGGTCGCCATCGCGGCGGTGAGCCGGGCATTCTTCATGGGGTTCTCCTACTGGGTCACGGACTGCGCGCGAAGGTGTTCGACGGCGAGGCGGGCGGCCTCGCCGATGGCGGAATCGACCGCGGGTAAGCGCTCTTCGAGAGAATCGGCGCGGGTGAACACCGCGACGGCGTAGCGTCGACCGTCCACATGGGTCACCACCCCCGCTTCGTTACGGACCGAGGGAAGCGTCCCGGTCTTCGCCGCGATCGCCACCTCCGCGGGGAAGCCGGACGAGATCCGGTGCGGCCAGATCTGCTGGGCCATGATCGTCCGCACCCGTTCGCAGGCGGCCGGGTCGCCCGCTCGGTCGGTCCAGATGGCGTCGAGCAGCGTGGTCATCTCGCGCGGGGTCGACGCCGTCGTGCGTTCCGGGTCGACCACCGAGAGCTTCCACAGCTGTTCCTCGGTGGCCGCTTCGAAAACGGCTTCCAGCTCGTCGTCCGGTTTCGCGCCGAGGTCGGCGATGACCGAGGCGAACAGGTCTTCACAACAGCCGATCAGGCGGGTCCTGGCCAGTCCGAGGTCGGTGAGCACCTGGTCGATCTTGTCTTGGCCGATCCGGTGGTAGATCAGGTCTGTCGCGGCGTTGTCGCTCATCGTCAGCATGAAATGCGCCAGGTCGCGCCAGCTCATTTCGACGTCGTCGGCGCAACCGGCGGTGCCGACCCCGCCGATCCGGTACCGCGCGGTGACGCGGGTCCGCTCGGTCTCGTCGAGCCTGCCCGCGGCCACCTCGCGGACGAAGGCGACCGCCACCGGGATCTTGAACACCGAGGCCAGTACGACCGGATCGTCCGCGCCGACACCGACTTCGGGGCCGCCCTCGACGCCGACCTCACGCGCGTGCACGAAACCGCGGGCACCCGCGTTCGCGAAGACGGCCTCGATCTCGCCGTCGATTCCGGTCATCGGCTCACCCGCCGGTCGGCGCGTCCCGTGTGGACGAACAACGCCCGCCCGCTGCCGTCGTCGCCGACGAACGCGTGCGGCAGGTGCAGCCCCAGCCCGTCGTTTTCGGCCACCAAGGTGTCGCCCTTGTAGCCGTGGAGCCTGTTCTTCTCCGGCGGGCCGCCGAGGTCGGCGAACACGCCCTTCGGCGTACGTTCCAGCCACAGGTCGCCGTCCTCGTCCTGGCTCACGACGATGTCCGAGACCTGCGAGGAGTACTCGCCGACGAACCGGGACGGGTCGGCCGGGGTCTCGGCGGCGTTGGGTTCGGGCAGCGACGGGACTTCGACGCCCGCCAACTCGCCCAGCACCTTCCGGAAGATGTCCAGGTAGAGGTGCAGTGGTTTGCCGCCGTTGGTCAGCAGGGCCACCGCGACGTTGCTGCCGGGCACCACGCGCAGGAAGGCCGACTGGCCGATGGTGCCGCCGTCGTGACCGATCACCGGACCGCCGTCCCAGTCGAAGATCATCCAGCCGAGCCCCCACGCCCCGCCCATCAGGCCGAGGTAGGGCAGTTCGACCTGGCGTTCCCACATGGCGCGGACGGTCTCGGGCTGGAGCACCTGGGTTCCGTCGTCGGCCCGGCCCTCGTTCAGGTGCATACGCACGAAGGTCAGCAGATCGCGCGGGCGCATCCCCAGATGTGAGCCGGCGGGGCTGTTCGACCGGGTGAGCGCCCAGACGGGCGCGGGGACCGGCTCGTCGTCCGGCGTCGGCTGGACGTGCCCGATCGCGGCGCGGTAGCGGATCGCGTCGTAGGGCCCGGTCGCCGCGTGGGTCAGGCCCAGCGGGGTGAACAGGTGGTCGCGCAGGCACTCGTCGTAGGACTTGCCGCGCAGGACCTCGATGATCCTGCCGAGCACGCAGTACCCGGCGTTGTTGTAGGAGAACATCTCGCCAGGACCGAACAGCTGGGGAACGTCGGACAACGTCGCCACGAGCTTCGCGACGCAGTCGTCGCCCTGACCTGTGTCGGTGAAGATGTCCCCTTCGAAGCCGGAGGTGTGGCAGGTCAGCTGCCGCACGGTGATCCGTGCCGCGGCGTCTTCGTCGGCGAGGACGAACTCTGGAAGGTAGGAGCGCACCGGCTTGTCGAGGTCCAGCCGCCCTTCGTCGACGAGCTGCATCGCGAGGGTGGTAGTCCACACCTTGGTGATCGAGCCGATCTGGAAGACGGAGTCCACAGTGGACTCGACGCCGGTACCCTTGTTCAGCACACCGGCCGCGTGGTCGACGACCTCACCGTTGGCGAAGACCGCGATCGCCGCGCCGGGTACCTGGTGTTCGGCCAGCAGGGCCGGAAGGTTCTGTTCGAGCCAGGCATCGATTTCGGAAAGTTTCGACATGGGCGTCCTCGTCCGTGGAAAGGGTGGTCCGGCGGTTCCCGGAATGCTAGGACGGTGACGGGCGTCACCGGTTCGTGCGGAACGACGAGAGCGGCGGGAAAATTCATCCGCGCCGACGAATCATTCGTTCCCGGCCCACGGAAGCCTCAGCCATTCGACCGCCCGTGCCGCGGCGAAGCCGATGAACGCGTCCCGCTCCGGCACCCGCGAGCGCGCGTCGACGGCGTCGGTGAAAATCCCTACCGCGTAACGGCCCCCATCCGGGTACTCGACCACACCGACCTCGTTGCGCAACGACGGCAGCGTCCCGGTCTTGCCACTCACCCGGATCCCGTCGTCCGGGAACCCGGACCGCAGCCGGTGCGGCCACACCTGGAGTTCCAGCCAGCGCCGGACGTCCGCGCAAGCGGCGGGCGACGCCGCCTCGTCACGCCAGATCAGCCCGAGCAGCCGGGTGATCTCCTCGGCGGTCGTGGCACAGGTGTGCGCCGGTTGCAGCGCGCGCAACGCGGTGAGCTGTTCCATCGGAAGCTCCGCCAGCAGCCTTTCGTCGTCTTCGTAGGAAATTCCGAGGTCTTCTCCGATGCTGCCGAGGGTCTCACCGCAGTCCTGCGACACGGTGGTGTACGCGAAACCCAATCGCCGCAAGGTTTCCTCGGTAGATTTCTTCCCGACGCGGTCGAGGATCAGGTCCGTGGCGACGTTGTCGCTGATCCCGATCATCAGGATCGCGAGGTCGTGCCAGGACATCGTCACCTCGTGCCGGAACGTCGCCAGGCCGTACGGGCTTGGAGTGGGATGTCCGGGGGCGACGGTGATCCGCTCACCGAGGTCGAGTTCACCTTCGGCAGCCTGCCTGGCCAGCTCCAGCGCGACCGGCACCTTGAACACCGACGCGGTCACGACGGGGATGTCTTCGTCGATGCCGATCCGCCGGGTGCCGTCGATCTCGGCCGCGTGCAACCGGACGCGGACACCCACCTCCTCGGCGCGGTCGTTGATCGTTTCGATGACTTCGGACGCGGTGGGCATGGGGCTCCTGTCTGAGGGTGGGAGGAGGGCGCAGGTGAGGGGTGGGCTGGGTTGGTCGTGAGTGGCGATTCGGGTTAGAACCCGAATCGCCACTCACGACCACCTGTACCGAAGATCTGTCTACTTACGACTTTTCGGTGGAGAAGGTGAACTGCGCGGGGGTCTGCGGTACCCAGAACGCCATCACCGCGGTGAGCAGGGTGGTGCCGATGAGGAAGCCGAACGCGGCGGTGTAGGAGAAGGTGTCCGCGAGCCAGCCCATCGCGACCGGGGCGACCGCGCCGGCCACCTGGCCGCCGAAGTTCATCACCCCCATGCCGATCCCGGTGACCGCCGTGGGCAGCACCCGCAGCGGAAGACCGAAGACGGCCATCGTCGCCATGCCGAAGACGGCGAGGGCGAGCGTCTCGTAGAGGGTGAATTCCGCCGTGCTGTCCGCGTTCACCATGAGCGTCAGCAGCACCACGGTCACCAAGGCGATCGAGCCGAGGTACCAGCGGCCGTGATCGTGGAAGTACCGGTCGAACAGCCAGCCACCGAGGATGGTCGTGCCGATGCTCACCAGCATCGGGATCGCGGCCAGCACGCCGGTCTGGCTCAACGACAGCCCCCGCGCCTCCAGCAGGTAGCTGGGTACCCAGGTGATCATCCCGTAGTTGAGCATGTTGGTGACGCAGAACAGCAGGGTGAACTTCCAGATCACCGGGGATTTCAGTACCTGCTTGCGGGACACCTCAGGCGTCTTCGCCTCGTCAAGGGGAAGACTGCTGAGCGATTTCGGCAGCGCCTTGGGCAGGATCGCCCAGACCGTGACGCCGATGAGCGCGCCGATCCCCGCCATCCAGAAGAAGGTGTGCCGCCAGCCGATGGCCATCAGCAACGGCCCGACGATCAGCGGTGCCAGCCCCGCGCCGATCCCGCCCGCCGAAAGCATCACGCCGGTGACCGTCGCCCGGTTGGCGGGAGTCGTCCGCTCCGCGATCGCCTTGAACGAGGCCGCCGGGAAAAGTCCTTGGCACACCCCGAAAAGGCCGCGGACCACGAGGAGCATCCCGAAGGTGCCGGCCATTCCGGTCATCGCGGTGAACACCGACCAGAGCAGCAACGTGACCAGCATCGGACCGCGGGAGCCGTAGCGGTCGGCGAGGAATCCGGCCGGGATCTGGCAGACCATGTAGACCAGGGCGAAAACGGTCACGAGCCAGCCCTGCTGGGTCTTGCTGAGGTCGAACTCGGCGCCGATCATCGGCAGCGCCATCCCGATGGAGAACCGATCGATGTAGTCGACCGACCAGGCGAACACCATCACCACCATGGTGATGACCGCCGTCCGGTTGATCCGCCGTGCCGTCCAGGTGTCCTCTTTGACCACTGTCGCCATCACGCCTCCGCCGAAACCGTTGGGAGAGAAGGAGAACGACGCACGCTGTCGGGACCGGATGCCGTTTCCGGTGTCGCGCCGATCACTTATTTTGAACAGCGGGTGAGCGGGAGAGTTGGTTCGATCCCACGAACATCCGGCGGTCTTTCCGGCCGGGATGACCAACCTCGGCCGAAGGTCAAGACTCCTCGATGGCGGGCGGCCCTGTCCGCGCGTCCCGGGGCAGCAGCCGCAGTTGCAGCATGGCGGCGAACCGCTCCCCCGCGTCGTCGAGGTCGATCTCGCCGACTTCGGCCAGCCGCCGCAACCGGTAACGGAACGTGTTGGGGTGGACGTAGGCCGCGGCCGACGCGGCACCGATGTCCCCGAAAGCGTCCAGCCAGCACCTGAGGGTGTGCACCAGCTGCGACTGGTGCTGGGCGTCGTAGGCGAGCAGCCGCGCGACGGGTCCGGTCGCGACGTCTCCCCTCGCCGCGGCCAAATCGGCGAGCTCCAGCATGAGCGCGTCGACGTGGACGTCCTCGACGGTCGCGACGCGCCTGGCGCCGCCGTTGGTGAGCAGCACCCGCAACGCGCGGTCGGCGCCGTCGCGCGAGGCACGCAGACCGGAGCCGTCGAGCGCGAGCGGTCCGATGCCGATCGCGGCCGCCGCCCGGCGTCCGGTGCGCTCCAGGAAGGTCGACGCGACTCGGATCGAGCGCTCCTGGCAGTCGGCGTGGCTGCCCGGCATCGGGACGATGCCGTAGGCGACGTCGCCGACGAGCGCGACGGCCGAGCGCGGCTGGACGGCGCTGAGGTGCATGGCCAGCGCGTCGGCGACCCGCTGACGGTCCGCGACGAGCCGGAGATCGTCGTCCGGGGTCGGCGCCCCGAGCAGGCCCATCGCGAGCACGATCGACGGCTGGCCCAGCAGACCGAGCCGGGCGATGGCCTCCGGTGCGGCGGCGCCGCCTTCGAGCGCCGTGCTCACCAGGTCCGCGCGCAGCCTTCGTTCGACGTCGGCGCCCGCGCGCAGCCGGAGCAGGTGCAACGCGACGAGTTTGGCGGCGTCGATCAACGCCTGTGTCCGCTCCTCGCTGAGCGGTTCCCGGACCGCCGCCCAGATCGATCCGAGCACCTCGTCACCCGCGCGGACGGCGAGTGCCACCCGCGGGATCACGATCTCGTGCGCGTCGTAGCGTTGCGGATCGACGTACACCGGCGTGTGTTCGCGGTAGAGCTTTTCGAAGATGCCGTCCCGTTCCAGGTTGCGGGTGAACCGCTCCGGTACCTGCCTGCCGAGGATGGTCTCGACCCGCGATGGGTCCGCCTCGTCCTGACGCCCGGAGAACGCGAGCACCCGCGAGTTGCGGTCCTCGATGGTCACCGGCGCGTCCAACAGCGCGGCGATGGCGTTGGCGAGGGCGAAAAGATCACCCGAGGGCATTCCACCGAGCGTCTGCGGCGAGACCTCGCCGACGTCGCCCTCCGCGAGCAAGGTCCTGAGCATGGCCGCGAGCTGGGCCCAGGAAGCACCGCTGGCGAGGCCGAGCAGGGCGACCCCGGTCGAGTCCGCGACGCGCCGGAGTTCCGGCGTCGGGGTGACGGGAGACCGGACGACGAGCGCCGCCGCTCCCCTCGCACCCACGTCGTGCAGGAGGCGGACGACCTCGTCGTGCTCCCGCACCCCGACGCCGAGCACGACGGCGGAGGCGGGAAATTCCGACTCGTCGTGCGGATCGTGGATGACCACTCCGCCGAGCTGCTTGCGGGTGGTCCCGCCGACCGCGACCGGCTCCAGGAGCACGTCCCCGAGGTCTTCGAGGACGCGCCCCAAACTCGTATGCGGCTTACTGGGCACCGGTGTCAGCACCCCCCGAAGTTAAACCCGGCCTCACCGAACCGAGTGGTTCGATCCGACCAAATCTAACCCCGGAATTCGTAGCACGCTACGAGTTGATCCACGCTTTCGTCTTCGTGACCTCGTCCAGCAGGTCCGGAATCGGAGTCACCCCCAGTCCTGGACCGGTCGGCACCGGCAGATGCCCGGACTCGAGCACGAACGGCTCGGTGATGTCCGTGCGGTAGAACCGGCCGGATGCCGAGGTGTCACCCGGGAGCGTGAAACCCGGCAGCGAGGCGAGCGCGACGTTGGCCGCCCGACCGAGGCCGGTCTCGATCATCCCGCCGCACCACACCGCGACCCCGTGCGCCGCGCACACGTCGTGCACCCGGCGGGCTTCGAGGTAGCCACCGACTCGGCCCGGTTTGATGTTGACGATCTGGCAGGCGCCCAGCTTGATCGCGTCGGCCGCGGCCCGCGCCGAAACGATCGACTCGTCGAGGCAGATCGGCGTCCGGATGCGCTTGGCCAGTTCGGCGTGCCCGAGGACGTCCTCCTCTTCGAGCGGCTGCTCGATCAAGAGGAGGTCGAACGGGTCCAGGCGGGCCAGCAGCGGCGCGTCGCCGAGGGTGTACGCGGTGTTCGCGTCGACCTGCAGCAACACGTCGTCACCGAAGCGCTCCCGCACCTGGCGGACGGGCTCGACGTCCCACCCGGGTTCGATCTTCAGCTTGATGCGCACGTAGCCCTCGTCGAGATACCCGCCGACGACGTCGAGCAACTGCGGGATCGAGTCCATGATGCCGACCGACACCCCGCAGGCCACGGAGTCGCGAGTGGACCCCAGCTCGGCGGCGAAGGACCGGTCGTGCGCCCGGAGTTCGGCGTCGAGCACCGCCATCTCCAGCGCGGCCTTCGCCATCCGGTGGCCCTTGAACTTCGCCAGCAGCGGCGTCACCTTGTGCGCGGTGAGTTCACCGGCGTCCAGCAGCGCTGGGATCAGATGGTTCCGCAGCACGTGCTCGGCGGCGTCGTTGTACTCCGACGAGTAGAGCGGCGCCTCCATCGCCACGCATTCGCCCCAGCCCTCGGCCGCCGGGGTCACCGCGCGGACGAGCAGCAGTTCCCGTTCGGACTGCGTCCCGAACGACGTCCGGAACGGGGCCACGAGCGGCATCCGGACCCGGCGCAGTTCCACACCGCTGAGTTTCACGACTGCTCCTTCGAGATCACGTACCAGCCGGCACGATCGAAACCGGCGACCTTGGCGTTGTCCGCCATCAGTCCGCCGAGGACTTCGCGCAGAGCGACCCGCCACGCGTTGCCGCGACCGGGATCGGTGCGGCGTAACCGTTCGACGTCGGGCGGCACGGCGACGAGCACGGTCGGCGTGTCGGCGGTCCCGACCAGCGGGCCGCCATCGGCGTCGACCGAAAGCGCCTTCGCCGCCCCCAGTGCTCCCGCGTCGATCAGGACGGGTTCACCGAACGCCGCGGCGCGGACGTTCGGGCTCGTCAGGTCCCAGCCGACCATCAGCCGGTCGGTGTCACCCGAACCGTTGATGCTGTCCTCCATCGGACCGTAGAAGTCGGGCAGGTACCCGATCGGGTGCGCACCGAGTTTCCCCAGGTTGAAATAGGCGTTGCGCCGCACCAGCGGATCGAAGGTCCAGGTGATCATCGAGACGTCCTGGAGCAGTGCCCATCCGCGCTGGTGCAGTTTGAGCGCGTGACCGATCCCCCGGCCCGCGCCCGCTTTGGCGACCCCGGCGATATGGCTGTGCAGGCTCGCCTTCCCCGGATTCCCGAAGAAACCGAAGCAGGCCCCCAGGAGTTCGCCGTGTTCGAACGCGCCCGCGACGTAGTTCCCGGCCGTGGACATCGCCCGGAGCAGCTCCGTACTCACCGGGCGGGCGCCGGGCGCGGACTTCCAGATCGATTCGAACAGGTCCACGACGGCGGCCAGATCGGCGATTTCGGTGAGTTCGCGGATTTCGACGCCCGAAGCCACGGCCGCGGCCCGCGCGGCGGCGACGGCCTCGTCGCGCACCTCGGCCGAGGCCGGGCTTTCCGTATTCGTCGCAAGATTCGTCACGGGACAATCCTTTCCCGGCCCGGTGGCCGAGTCACCGTCGTGCCGTACCAGATTCGCCCGCGGGATTCGTCGCGCCGGACGGACCCCGCTTCGCGAGGACGTTTTCCACGAGTGCGGCCAGCAAGGCGGTGCGCCGCGGCAATTCCGCGACGACGACGTGTTCGTGATCCGCGTGTGCCCCGCCGCCGACGGCGCCGAGACCGTCGAGGGTGGGCACGCCCAACCCCGCGGTGTAATTGCCGTCCGAGGCACCGCCGACGGATGCCGCGGTCAGTTCACCGAAACCGAGTTCGTCCGACAATTCCCGAGCCAGCGCGAACAATCCCGACGAGGAGCCTTCCTCCAACGGCGGCCGGTTGATCCCGCCGGTGACCCGGACCACGGCGTCCTCCAGAACCGGCCGGAGATCTCGGATGGACCGATCGACGCGGAGTTGCTCGGCCTCGTTCCAGACGCGGACGTCGACCTCCACCTTCGCGGCGGCCGGGACGGTGTTGACCGTCGTTCCCGCCGAGACGACGGTGGGTGTCACGCTGGTTCCGGCTTCGGGGTCGGCGAGCTCGGCCACCGCGAGGATCTGGTGCGCGATCTCGATCCCCGCGTTGATCCCCTTCTCCGGTTCGAGCCCGGCGTGCGCCGCGCGACCCGTCACCTCGACCTGGTAGTGGGAAACCCCTTTGCGACGGCATTTCAGCGCACCGCCGTCGGCCGAAGCCTCCAGCACGAACGCCGCGTCACAGCCCGCCGCCGTTTCCTCGATCAGGGCGCGCGACGACGGTGAGCCGATCTCCTCGTCGCCGGTGACCAAAATGGACAGTCCGGTGCGATCGGGGACGACCGCGGCGGCGTGCAACGCCATCACGACCCCGGCCTTCATGTCGAAGCAGCCGGGACCGCGCAACACGCCGTCCCGTACGGAAAACGGATGGGTCTCCAGCGAACCGTGCGGCCACACCGTGTCGTGGTGACCGAGGAGCAACACGCGCGTCGGTCCGTCGCCGAATCGCCATCGCAGATGGGTGACCCCGCCGATGACGATCCGTTCGGGGTCGGCTCCCAGCAGTCTCCGGCCGAGCCCCGCGACGACCTCGGCACTGCGGGCCACGGCGTCGTGATCCGACGACGGGGACTCGCAACGGACCAGCGCTTCGATGTCGGCGAGCAGTTCGCTCATCGCGGCTCACCGCGCAGCGGCTTGCCGGGGAAGGCGTCGGTGCGCAGGTTTCCGTCGGTGACGACAGGAACGCCCGAAACGAACAGATGCCGGACACCGACCGAAGGCCTCGTCGAATCGAAGTAGGTGGCCGCGTCGGTGATGGTGTTCGGGTCGAGGGCGACGATGTCGGCGTCCGCGCCGACGTCGAGCCTGCCTTTGGCCCGCGCGGCCGGGGCGACCTCGTCGAGGACGCGCGCCGGCAGGTAGGAACAGCGCCGGAACGCCTCCAGCCAGGTCCACGCCTTGCTCTCGCGCACCATCAGGCGCAACGTCTTGGCGTATGTCCCGGCTGTCCGCGGATGCGTCGCACCACCGGGCGGCAACGGCCATTCGGTACTTTCGCTGGTGCCGTTCTTCCAGTACACGGGCAGCGCGTCGCTGGCGACGATGGCGTCCGGGAAGACGAGCGCCTGGCGCAGCAGTTCGAGGTCGCGGGGATTGCTTTCGTCGAGGAACTCCAGGATGCACGGCGCTCCGGGCTCCTCCTCGCGGACCTGCAGCAGACGGCCCTCGTCGGCGATCCGCTCCCCCGACTCCAGCATGATCACACTGGACGGCGAGAGCCCTTTCATCTTCAGCCGCTCGGGCGAAAGGAAGGCGGCGCCGATACCCGTGCTGCCCGCGCCGTACGGATAAGCCTCGACGGTCACCCGCGACCCGGCCGAACGGCTCGCCTCCAGTGCGGCGAGCACGCGGTCGATCTGGTGGCCGGAAGTGCTGTTGACGTGGCAGTGGTGCATGGCCGCGCCGGTCTCGGCCGCGACGATCGCGATCTCCTCCGAGCCGTCGACAGGAGTCGCCGGGTCCACTTCGACCAGTTCACGGACGTGGGTGTAGGTCGGTGCCCCGGCCTCCTTGGCGAGCCGGGCGAGCGCGACGAACTCACCCGGATCCGTCAGGGGCGCGTAGCCGAGCAACACGCCGACGCCGAGCGCGCCCGCGGCCAGCTCACCCTCCACAAGGGACAGCCAGGCCGCCAGCTCCTTCGGCGACGAAGACCTTTGCCAGGAAGGGTTCCCGAGCACCGCGAGCCCGCTGTCGATGTTGGCGTCGGGCTCGATCCCGGCGAGCACCTGAGCCCTGGCGGACCCCCACGACGCGGAGAAACCGTAGTGCAGCGGACGTCCCGCCGCGGCGGCCTCGGCGTAGGCCCGCTCGATCGGCATCAACCCGGCTTCGAGGTCGAGCGCGGTCGTGACCCCGTCCATCGCCTGCAGCCGCTGTCCCGCGATGGTGTGCACGTGACTGTGCAGGTCGATGAAACCGGGGCCGACGACGAGCCCGGAGACGTCGATCTCCGTGTCCCCCGCTTCCGACGGCAGACCCTCCCCCACGGCGGTGACCACCCCGTCCGTCACCAGCACGTCGGCCGTACCGTCAAAACCCGTCGCCGGGTCGATGACACGACCGCCACGCAAGAGTGTCCGCATGCTTCGCCTCCTAGGATCGCCTCGTTGAAGGCGACCCTAGGAGGTTTCGCGGGGCGTCCGTTCGTAGCGGGCGACGAATCCGGGACACCGGATCCATCCGCCCGCACGAACTCCGCTCACCGAGCCCGATGCTCGGCGATGATCTCGGCGTAGCGGTGACCGCTGGCCTTCACCGTGCGAACCTGGGTGTCGTAGTCGACCCGTACCAGCCCGAACCGTTTGCTCAGCCCGCTGTCCCATTCGAAGTTGTCGAGCAGCGACCAGGCGAAATAACCTTTCACCGGCGCACCCGCCTCAGCCGCTCCGGCCACCGCGCCCAGATGTTCTTCCAGGTAGGCGATGCGGTCGGCGTCGTCGATCGAGCCGTCCTCGGCGACCTTGTCGTCGAAGGCGGCCCCGCTTTCGGTGACGTAGATGGCCCGCGCGCCGTACTCGTTGGCGAGGCGGTGGATCAGATCCGCGAGTCCCTGCCCGTGGATCTCCCAACCCATCGCGGTGGTGGCGGCCCCCTCGACCGGTACCTGCCGGGCACGCGGCGCGGGGCCGTGCGGGTCGTCCTCGACGATCTGCCGGAAGTAGTAGTTCAGCCCGTGGTAGCCGACCGGAGTCGAGATCACCTCCAGGTCGTCACCGACGACGGGTGGCTCGACGCCGTACACCTCGATCATGTCCGCGGGGTAGCCACGCCCGTTCGCCGGGTCGAGCCACCAGCGGTTGACGTGCCCGTCCATCCGGGCCGCCGCCTCGACATCTTCGGTGGAGTCGGACGCGGGCTCGATCCCGCTGAGGTTGAGCACCAGGCCGACGTTGGCCGGCTCGGCGGCGCTCGCGGTGATCGCCTGTGCGCCAAGGCCGTGCGCGAGCAGAAGATGGTGCGACGCGTGGATCGCCTGCTTGAGATCTTTGATCCCGGGCGCGAACCGGCCTTCGAGGTAGCCGAGCCAGGCCGAGCACAGCGGCTCGTTGACGGTGTTCCAGTCCTTCACCCGGTCACCCAGCCGGGCCGCGACGACGGCCGCGTAATCAGCGTAGGCGTAGGCCGTGTCGCGCTCGGGCCAGCCGCCGTTCGCCTGCAGCGCCGAGGGCAGGTCCCAGTGGAACAGCGTGGCGAACGGCCGGATCCCCGCTTCGAGCAGCGCGTCGACCAGCCGGTCGTAGTGGTCGAGGCCGAGCGCGTTGACCTCGCCGCGGCCGGTGGGAATCACCCGCGGCCACGCGATCGAGAACCGGTAGGCGTCCAGCCCCAGCCGCTTCATGATTTCGAGGTCCTCCGGCCAGCGCCGGTAGTGATCGCACGCGACGTCGGCCGTGTCACCGTTCAGGACGGCACCCGGGACCCGGACGAAGTCGTCCCAGATCGACGGAAGGCGGCCGTCGACGTCGACGGCGCCTTCGACCTGGTACGCGGCGGTGGCCGCGCCCCACAGGAAATCGGCGGGAAGGTGCAGGTTCAAGGCAGACCTCTCTGTACGGGGGCAGCACGTCATTTCACGGCGCCCGCGGTGAGCCCGGCGACGAGATAACGCTGGAGCAAAAGGAATCCGGCGACGACCGGGACGGAGACGATGAGCGAGGCGGCCATCACCTGGTTCCAGTACACCTGGACCTGGGTGGAGTACTCCTGCAGGCCGACGGCGAGGGTCCGCGTGCCCGAGTCGGTCATCACCGACGCGAACAGGACCTCGCCCCAGGCCGTCATGAACGAGTAGATCCCCACCGCGACGATGCCCGGCATGGCGGCCGGGATGACCACCCGGATCAGCGCGCCGAGCGGTCCGGTGCCGTCGACCATCGCCGCCTCGTCGAGTTCCTTGGGGATCGAGTCGATGTAGCCGGCGAGCATCCAGATGGCGAACGGCAGCGAGAAGGTCAAGTAGGTGACGATCAACCCGAGCCGGGAGCCGTACAGCACGATGCCGGTGGTGTTGCCGATGTTGACGAAGATGAGGAACAGCGGCAACAGGAACAGGATGCCGGGGAACATCTGCGTGGACAACACGGTCATCTTGAAGAAGTTCTTGCCCCGGAAACGGAACCGGCTCAGCGCGTACGCCGCGAAGATCGCGATCAGGACCGAGAGGATCGCCGCCGAGCCGGAAATGATCAGGCTGTTCACGAAGTATTCGGCGAGCGGGATGGTCTCCCAGATGTCGAAGAACGGCTGGATGGTCAGCGTCGTCGGGATCCACTCCCAGTTACCCTGCACGTCTCCGAGCGGCTTCAGTGACGACGAAACCATCGCGTAGAGCGGCACCAAGGTGAACAGGGCGAGGAAGCCGAGGACGAAACGACGGGCCCACGGGACCCAGCGAGGCTCAGACAACGGCTTTCCTCCTCCGCGAGGTCAGTCCCAAGTAGACAGTGCTGACCACCAGAAGGAACAGCAGCAACAGCACCGACATCGCCGAGCCGAGGCCGAAGTTCCAGGTCACGAAGGAACTCTGGTAGATGTGGATCGAGATCAGTGACGCCTCCTTCGGCGCGGACGCTCCGAAAAGGACATACGGCGTGTTGAAGTCGTTGAAGGTCCACAGGAACAGCACCAGCAGCAGGACCTGGTTGACCGGCCGCAGCATCGGCTGCGTGATCGCCTGGAACTGCCGCCACCAGCCCGCGCCGTCGATCGCCGCGGCCTCGTAGAGCTCACCGGGGATGTTCTGCAGCCCGGCCATCACGATCAGGAACGCGAACGGCCAGTTTCGCCACACCGATACGACCACCAGCGACCAGAAGCTGTTGTCCCCGATCAGCCAGAAGGAATCGGTGCCCAGCAGGCTGTTCACCAGGCCGGTGTCGCGCTGGAACATGAAGGACCAGGTGATCACCGCGGCGTACATCGGCAGCGCGTACGGCACCAGGAACAGGGTTCTGAGCACACCACGGCCCCGGAAGTTCTTCTGCATCAGCACGGCGGCCGAAGTCCCGAAGAGCCAGCAGAACCCGACCGAGAGAACGGTGTAGACGACACTGATCCAGAACGAGCCGAGCAGCGCCTTGCCCGCCGCGGAGTCGAAGTCCAGGACGAACTTGTAGTTGTCCAGCCCCGCCGCCGGGGCGGACGAGAAGTCCCGGATGGAGAACTGCGTCAGCTTGAAGAAGCTCATCACGAGCCCGGCCACCATCGGGATCAGGTGGACGAGCAGTTCGAGCAGGATCGCGGGAAGCAGCAGCAGATACGGCAGCGCGACCCGGCGCCGCTTGCGCCGGACGCGCTGGGGTTTCGGCGCCCCGGCCGCTTTCACGGCCGGGGCGTCATCGAGCGTGGTCGGCATCAACTACCGGCCGCGATCTGCTGGTCCGCCTGGTTCAGCTGGTCCCGGATCTTCGCGTCGTCGACCGGCTTACCGGCGGCGACGTCCGCGAACATCGTCTTCATCGCGGTGCCGATCAGGGTCTCGAACTGCGACTCCTGGGGTACCTGTGGCATCGGTTCGGCCGAGTTCGCGAGCACGCTCTGGAAGACCTTGACGTCCTCGGTCTGGAACGCCGCGTCGCTGTAGGCGTCCTGGACGGTCGGCAGCGAACCGTAGGTCTTGTTGAGCAGCGCCTGCTCCGGCGCCGAAACCATGAACTTCACGAAGTCCAGTGCGGCGTCGGGGTTCTTGGTGTTCTTGAACACCGACATGTTGATGCCGGCGACGAAGCTGGTCACCTTCCGGCCGTTCGGCGGCGCGGCGGCCGGCAACGGGATCGGCGCGACGCCGAGGTTGGCCATGTCCATTCCGATGTTCTTGAACGAGCCCGCGGAGGCCTGGTTCATGAACATCGCGGCCTTGCCGTCCGACAGGTCCTTGAGCGACTTGGCGGTGTCGGCGTACTCCGCGTTGGACGGGTTGACGATCTTGTCCTTCTGCATCAGGTCGACGAACTGCCGCACGGCCGCGACCGACGGATCCGAAGCCAGCTGCGGCTTGCCGTCGGGGGTGAAGAACTGCGCGCCCTGCTGGGCTCCGAGGATCGCCGCGTGATGGCTGTTCTCCGTGACCTGACCCGCTTGGAGCGACAGGCCCCACTGGCCCTTGTCCGGCTTGGTGAGCTTCTTGCCGTCCTCGACCAGTTCCTCCCAGGTGGCGGGCGGCTTGGCGATCCCGGCGTCGGCGAAGAGCTTCTTGTTGTAGTACAGGCCGTATGCCTGACCGTAGAGCGGTACCCCGACCGGCGGCTGACCGCTCGCCCCGGTGGCCGCCAGCGACGGACCGAGGAACCGCGACTTGCCCCCGACCTTCTCCAGCGCGGCGTCGTCGAACGGCAGGAAGGCCCCGGTCGACTGAAGCGAAGCCGACCAGGTGTTGCCGATGTTGAGCACGTCCGGGCCCTTGCCGGAGGTGGTGGCCGCGAGGATCCGGTTGAGCAGATCCGTCCACGGGACGACCTCGAGCTTGACCTTGATCCCGGAGGCCTTCTCGAACTTGTCGAGTTCGGGTTGCAGGACGGCCTTGTCGTTGTCGAGGCTGGTGCCCTGGTTGGACGCCCAGTACACGAGCTCCTTGGGAGCGCCGGACGACGTGTCGCCGCCGCCGCACGCCGTCGTGGCGGCGGCTGCCAGCGCCAGGACGAGCGCGGGAGCGATCTTTCCGATTCGCATCGATGGTCCTCGGGGTGAGTGGCCAAGCCGCATACCCGTGTGTGACACGGGACACGCCTTATTTCAGGGCTTGAGTTAAGCCGTGGTCAAGCTTGCCGTCAAGCCCTGAAGCCACTTCGTGCCACGCTACTTTCCGGTGAGCACGTCGAGAGCCTGACCGCGATGCGCGGCGAAGAGATCGAGGGCTTTCTCGCCGTCGCGGGCACGCAGCGCCGACGCCAGCCGTCGGTGTTCCTCAGGGATGCTCGCGAGGTACCCCTCGGAATTCACGCCGATCCGGGTCAGGAGGAACAGGTGGACCTGCGACCTGATGGCCCCCCACGCCTCGTTGAGCCTCCAGTGCCCCGAAGCCGCGTAGACCGCGTCATGGAAGTCGATGTCGCAGCGCACCATCTCGTGCTCGTCGCGGGCCCGCTCCATCCGCCCGACGACCTCGTCGATCGCGGCGAGATGGGCGTCCGACGCGGAAGCGACCACCAACCGGACGGCGAGCTGTTCCAGCGCCGACCGGAGGCTGTCGAGTTCGGCGACGTCCACATCGGACAGTGTCGTAACGTGGGCGCCTCGATGCCATTCGCTGCGGACGAGACCCTCGCGCTCCAGCTTGAGCAGCGCTTCACGTACCGGACCGCGGCTGACGCCGAGCGCGGCCGAGAGCTCCACCTCGCGCAACTGCGCGCCGGGCGGGTAGTTGCCACCGAAGATGGCGTCCCGGACCCTGTCGGCGACCTCGTCCGCCAGCCCGCGACGACGTGCCGGTACCACCCGGGCGGGTTCGCTCATCGCACATCCTTCCTCTGGAACGCCTGATCGTAGCGACGGGATCGTCGGACTCGCTTTGTCCTAATGTTAACATTGTGACAAGTACCCGTCCGCCGGAAAGGATCTCCTCGTCATGACCGTCCTCGACTCCCCGATCCCGCGCTTCCACCTCGCCATGCCGGTGGACGACTTGGCCGCCGCACGCACCTTCTACGGCGACATCCTGGGCCTCGAGCAAGGGCGCAGTTCCGCCACCTGGATCGACTGGAACCTGCACGGCCACCAGTTCGTCACGCACCTCGCCCCCGAGCGACCGCAGC
The DNA here is from genome assembly GCF_055575355.1 of Amycolatopsis sp. NPDC034160. Taxonomy (NCBI): domain Bacteria; kingdom Bacillati; phylum Actinomycetota; class Actinomycetes; order Pseudonocardiales; family Pseudonocardiaceae; genus Amycolatopsis; species Amycolatopsis sp. NPDC034160. The sequence goes on from NZ_JBVISU010000005.1 coordinate 329,982, forward strand.
GCATCCACAACCCCGTCGACGGACACGACGTGCCCGTTCCCCACTTCGGGCTGATCCTCACCGTGCCGGAGTTCCAGAAGCTGGCCGACCGGCTGCGTGCCGCGAAGACACAGTTCGTCATCGAGCCCTATGTCCGCTTCGAAGGGCAGACCGGTGAACAGTGGACGATGTTCCTGCTGGACCCGGCAGGCAACGCGCTGGAGTTCAAAGCGTTCGCCGACGACTCGCAGGTCTTCGCCGCCTGACGGTCGCGAGTGATCTGGGCCGCCATTGAGGGGTAAGGCAAATATGGTGTGATCGACCCGTTGCCGTGAAGGTGCCCTTGCTTACCCTGAAGACAGCGAAGGGGCCTTCGCTACTTGGCCTCAGTCCAGCACTCCCCGCTGAGACTCGGCGCATCCTTGGTTGTCCACAAGGGACACTGTCAGACAACCCCGTGTCTGATTTAGGCCTGTATGTGCGGTTTCGGGTCGGGTCGTGAGTGCCGATTAGGGTTAGAACACCACTTGGCACTCACGACCCCCTCAGGAAACCACGCATACTGCTCAAATCGGACACCTGCCCGCCAAAAAGTGTCCTTTGTGGACATTCTGCTCTCGTCCCGACGTCCGGTAGCCAGTCCGGACCCGCGCCAGGGCACGCCATATTTGCCTTACCCCTCAAATAGAACGACCCGAATCACTCACGACCTCCCGAGACAGGCCCGGCGAACAGCTCCGCCAGATCGTCGAACCGCACCACCGCCACCGCGCCGATGGCACCCACGGCGGCGGCGAGCACGACAGCGGCCGGCTCCGCGAAGTCCACAGTGGACACGCCTGACATCGCGGCGAGCCCGGCCACGGCGACCAGCAGCAGGAGCGCGTTCCGTACCACGTGCCGGTACGCGAGCACCGTGCGCGCCGGACCGAAACAGCGGCACATCGCGCCGGTCCGGCGCGCCACCGCCCGCCACACCGCGGCGGTCAGTACGCCGAACAACCCGGCCGCGAGCACCAGCCCCGCCATCGCGAGCCACCGCCCGGAACCGCCGGCCACCAACGCGGCGGACGGCACCAGCGAAGCCGCGATCGAGAACTCCGCCGACACGGTCACCTTGGCGAACAACGGCGTCCAGCGCGCGGGGACCCCGAACGCGGGCACCGATGCCACGAATTCCGCGTATGCCGCCTTACCCCGCACCTTGCTGACGGCGGACACCAGCAGGACGAGTCCGCAAAGGGCCGTCGCGAAAACGGAAATGTAGGCCATGACTCACCGCTGACCGATGGGGCGCAGCACGACCCCGATCAGCGCGTCCGCCGGTAGGTAGCCCAGCCGCCGGGAATCGTTGCTGCGCGCGGGATTGTCCCCGAGCACCAGCAGGTTCCCGGCCGGGACGACGGTGCCGGATACCGGGATCTGCGCTGGCACCGGATCACCCGGGACCGCCACCGCGCGTTTCACCAGCCGTCCGGCGGTCGGGTCACCCGGCGTGCCGGGGCCGCCCTGCACGACGACGACCTGCCCGGTCCGCACCCGTTCCAGCGGCGACCTCCGCACCAGCAACCGGTCGCCGGAGTGATAGGTGGGCTCCATGCTCACCCCGCGCACCGTCACCACGATCAGCCGTCGGCGCAGCGTCACCAGCCACGCGACGACGGCGACGACCATCACGGCCGCCGCGAGCACCACATACGTCACCGGGACACCACCTCTTCATAGCCCGAAGCCTGCAGGCGAAACAACCGCGCGTACTCCCCACCCGTGGCGATCAGTTCGTCGTGCGAACCGAGTTCCACGACCCGGCCTCCGGCGAGCACCGCGATCACGGCCGCGTCCCGGACCGCGCCGAGACGGTGCGAGATCAGCACGCTGGTCGCGCCGTCCCGATGCCGCCGCAGGCTGCTGTGCACCTCGTACTCGGCCTCGGCGTCCAGCCCCGAGCTCGGTTCGTCCAGGATCATCAGGTCCCGTCGGTCGCGCAGGAACGCGCGCGCCAGCGCGAGGCGCTGCCACTGACCACCGGACAGCAGCACCCCGGTCTCCGGATCCTCGCGATCCGCTTCGTCGAAGAACATCCTAGAAAGCAGAGTGTCGTAGCCACGCGGAAGTCCGGCCACGATGTCGTGCGCACCAGCCCGTCGCGCCGCGGCGGTCACCCGCTCGCGATCCTCCATACCGGACACGTCGCCGAGGCCGATGTTCTCGGCCGCGCTGAGGTCGTAACACATGTAGTCCTGGAAGACCGCGCCGATCCGTCCGCGCAGGTCCTCGACCGGGACGTCGCGCAGATCCACGCCGTCCCAGAGGATCGCTCCGCGCTCCGGATCGTAGAACCGGCACAGCAATTTGACCATCGTCGATTTCCCGGCGCCGTTCAGCCCGACCAGCGCCAGTGACCCGCCGTGCGGGATGGTCAGGTTCACCCCGCGCAGCACCCACGGCTGGTCCTCGGCGTAGCGGAACCAGACGTCGCGCAACTCGATGCCCGAACGCAAGCCCGGCAACGGCCGGGGCTCGGCCGGTGCCGGGAGGTCCGGGCCCTGCGACTCGATTTCCTCGTAGTGGTCGAACAACAACGTCGAGTGATGCGCCGAAGCCAGCCGGGAAACGAGGCTCTGCAACGCGCCCTGCACCCCGCCGACCGACGCCACGAAGATGGCGATGTCACCGAGTGAGAGCTTCCCGTGCGCGGCCAGCCACGCTGCCCAGAGCAGGCCGCCCGCCGCGACCGCCGCGGTCAGCCCGGCCAGCAGTCCCTGCATCCGCGCGTCCCGGCGGTCCTGCCCTTCGACGACGGCGTGCGCGGCGGTCAGCTCGACGAGCATCCGTCGCCGGAACAGATCGCCGAGTCCCAGCAAGCGGAGTTCCTTGGCCGCGTCGAGGCTCGCCAGCAATTCGGCGTAGAACACTTCGCGCCGTTCGGTCGGTGCGATCGACCACAGGACGCGCGCCCGCGCCCGGCTCAGCCGCAGATTGGCCAGCAGCGCGGGGATCGCCGCCACCAGCACGATCAGGGCCATTCCCGCGTTGATCACGAGCAGGGTGCCCAGGAATCCTGCCAGCGTGACGGTCGCCTGCACCGAACCGATCCCGTCGTCGACGAGCTGACCGGGCCCGCTGCGGCCCGTCTGCTGCGCGAGCCTGAGCTTGTCCCGGAACCGCGGGTCCTCCATCCTCGCGATCCCGGTGAGCCTGCCCATCGCCCGGTAAAGCCGGTCCATCGTCACCACGGCGACCGAGCGATCGAGGCGTTGTTTCAGATACTCCGTCGCGATCGGGACCAGCCCCGCCATCAGCCCGACCACCGCGAGGGCGACCGCCCACGGCAGCAGAGCAGGCCAGACCTCGCGTGCGGCAAGGCCGTCGAGGAGGACCTTGGTGCACCACGCGGTCGCGATCGGGACGACGCCGCCGAGCAGTGACAGCACCAGGTAGAGCGGCGTGCCCACCGGGGCGGCTTGCCGGGTGAGGCGGACCGCGGCCGACAGCAGGCTCAGTACCCGGCGGGCTCCGAGAGAGGTGTTCACAGCGTGGCCGGCACCGGCAGGGCCGACATCTCCCACCCGCTGGCCAGCACGGTCCGATCGCGGTCGACCAGGCACAGCGCGGGATAGCCGCCGGCGCCGAAGGCCCGGTGCACGTCACCGCCGTCGGATTCGATGATCACCTCGGCGACCTCGCCGAGCCGGACGACCATGTCCGCCGTCTCCTCTTCGCTTCCGGCGGCGATCGCGAGCACCTTCCCCTCGAAGCGGGTGGCGTACTCGATGAACTGGGGCATCCGCTCCTTGCACGGTTCGCATCCCGGCGAGAAGAAGCCGACGAGGGCGCGGGAACCGTCGATGTCCGCGACGGACAGCTCGGTCCCACCGACTGTGGTGGCGGAGAACGCGCCGATGGTGGCACCTGCGGGAAATGCGATGTCCGGCTCGGCGGCGGCCTGCTGTCGCACGGTCTTCAAGGTCTCGTTCTGCTCGCGCAGCCTCCGGATGATGCCGAAGCTGAGCAGGAGGTCCAGCACGCACAGGAGTCCGACGAGCACGACGGCGGCGGTGAGGATGGGCATGGTGATCTCCAGTGGAGGAAGTGGGACGGGCGAGGTGTCGCGGGTGGCGGCCGATGCTCGCGCGCCGGCCGCCACCCGCGGTGTCGATCAGCCTCCGCAGATCCGGAAGGGCTGGCAGGGTCCGCAGAATTCGATGCACGCACCGTTCTGCGAACAGCGGCGCCGGTAGTCGCTGCGCTCACGGCAGTAGCAGTGCTTGTAGTACGGGTCCGGCGGGCAGCCCGCCCCCACGTCCGCCTTGGCGACGAACACGCTCAGCAGCTTGTCGCCGAGGGTTTCGAATGTCTTGCGCATGGTCCGCGCTCCTCACTTCCGCCGAGCCGGGCGGCGTCGGCAGCGCCCAACGTAGGAAAGGCCGCTACACAAAGGCGGATAGCGCGGATACACGGGCGCGTGTATCTCCTGTGCACCAACGCGAAGTGAACGTCCGGCAAAGTCGATGGTGATAGAACTGCCTTAAGGGGTCTCACGTTTCTGTCGCCAACTCTCGGGGAGAGGTGTGAGTGTCGACGATCGAGTTCAGGGTTCTGGGGAGGCTCGAGGTACACACCGATGGCGGGACGATCGCGCTGGGCTCGGCCAAACAGCGCACTCTTCTGGCCGTGTTGCTGCTGCACCCTGGTCGAACAGTCCCGATCCGCAGGCTGATCCAGACGTTGTGGGGAGACGAACCGCCGCTTTCGGCGGTCGCCAACCTGCGCACTTACGCGAACCGGCTCCGTGGCGCATTGCCGGCGCAACGCATCTCCGGCCGCGCCTCGGGTTACGAAATCCAGCTGCGCCAAGGGGAATTGGATCTTCACGTCTTCACGGAACGAGCGGGGACCGGCCGGGCGGCCTTCGCGCGTGGTGACTACGGCGCCGCTGTCCGTCATCTCGGTGAGGCGCTTTCCGCTTGCCGTGGTGCGGTGTTGGAAGATCTCGCCGACAACGAAGCACTCGCCGGTTCGATAGCACCGGTCGAGGAACTCCGGCTTTCGGTCACGGAAGACCACATCGATGCCCGGCTTCGGCTCGGCGAACATCGGGAGGTGATCGCCCCGCTGCGCGAGTTCGTGACCGAACATCCGTTACGGGAACGGCCTTGGGCGCATCTGATGACCGCGCTGTACCGATCCGGTGATCCCGCCGGGGCACTCGCCGTCTACACCGACTGTCGCCGGGTGCTCGCGGACCGCCTCGGGCTGGAGCCGTCGCCCGACCTGGCGGCGCTGCATCGGGCGATGCTGGACCGGGATCCACGGCTGACGACGGCCTCTCCCGCGCCGGTCGCCACCGTGACCGAGCCGGAGCCCTCCGCGCCGCGGGAGCTTCCGGTGCGGTGCCGGGCGTTCGGTGGCCGGGCGGGTGAAGCGGCGCGTCTCGCCTCGCTGCTCGTCGGGCCGGAACGGACCGGACCGAAGGCCGCAGTGGTCCACGGTCCGTGCGGTATCGGCAAGAGCGCGCTGGTGCTGGAGGTGGCGCACCGGGTGGGGCCGCGATTCCCCGGTGGACAGTTGTACGTCGACCTGGGTGTCGACGGTCCGGCTTCCCGTGTGCCTCTTCGACTGCTGCGACATCTCGGTGTGCCCGCGTCGGACATCCCGTGGCGGCCGGACGAGGCCGCCGCCGTGCTGCGCTCGCACCTGTCCCATCGTGCGGTGCTGCTGGTGCTCGACGGCGCGACCGAGTCCGCCGCGCTCCGCGCGCTCATCCCCGCGGCGGGATCGTGCGCGGTACTGATCACCAGCCGATCTCCCTTGATGCTGGACGGCGCAGAGCACCTCGCGCTGGGCAGGTTGTCCGAAAAGGACGGCCGCGAGGTACTCGACCGACTGGTCGGCCAGTCCAAGGTGGACAAGGAGCTCGGCGCGGCGGCCGAGATCGTCCGGTATTGCCAAGGGATCCCGGCCGCGCTGCGTATCGCGGGCACCATCCTTGCCAATCGGCCGAACCGTCCGTTGTCCTGGCTGGCACACCGGCTCGCCCCGGAGGAGAGCAGGCTGGACGAACTGGGGTTCGGCGGGGAATCGGTGCGCGCGTTGTACTCCTCGGCGTTCCAGCCGATCGCGGCAGGCAAGGATCCGCTGGCCGCGTCCGCGTTCCGGCTACTCGGCAGGCCGGGCTTCGAGATCTGCCGGACCGCGCGGGCCGCCGCCGTCCTCGGTGTCTGTCCGTTGAAGGCCGAGGCGGCGTTGGATCGCCTGGTCGACCTCGGCCTCGCCGAATGGGGCGACGAGGACACCTACCGGCTGCCGCCGCTGATGCGGTTGTTCTCGGCCGAGCTGGGGGCGGTCGTCCCGGCGCAACGGACAGCGCTGGCCTGGTGAGCGGCCGCACCGATCGATAATCTTCGGGTTATCGATCGGTGCGGGTTCCCGCGTTGATCAAGGCTCGCCACCGGGAGATGCTTGTCCTTGTCAGCGAGCAGCTGATCACGGAAATCAAGGAGATCGCCACCATGTTCGACCCCATCCTCCTCCGGGCCGCGAACGCCGAAATCGTCAGCGACGCGCCGGGCAGTGACATCACGCTGCTGGCCGACTCCGACACCACCGACGGCGGCTTCACCGCGAACCGCGCGACCCTGAAGCAGGGCGTCTTCGGCACCCCGGCCCACTTCCACACCCGCGCGACCGAGTTCTTCTTCGTTCTCGAAGGAAAGCTTCAGGTCCTCGTCGACGAAACCCTGCACACTCTGGAGAAGGGCGATTTCCTGGCCGTGCCGCCCCGGGTTCCGCACGCGTTCGGACCCGCCGCCGACTCGGACGCCGACGTCCTGGTGACCTTCACGCCGGGCATGGCCCGCTTCGACTACTACCGGCTCCTCGACCGGGTCGCCCGCGGAGAGGCCGATCCCGCGGAGATCGCCGCGTCTTCGAAGCAATACGACAACCACTACGTCGACAGCCCGATCTGGCGCGCGGCACGCGGCCAGTGAGCGTCAGTCGATGACAGCGGTCGCTTCGACCTCGACCAGGTGCTCGGGCACGTCGAGTGCGGCGACCCCGATCAGGGTGCCCGGCGGGACCGGGGTGCCGCCCAGCTTGGCGGCGGCCCGATTCACGCCTTCGAGGAACAGCCCGAGCTTGTCCGGAGTCCAGTCGACGACGTAGACGGTCAGTTTCGCGACGTCGTCGAAGGTGGCGCCGGCCGCCGTGAGCGCGGTGCCGATGTTCAGGTAGCACTGTTCGACCTGCGCGGCGAGGTCGCCCTCCGCGCCCCAGGCGACCTGCCCCGCCACGAAGACCAGCTTCGAACCGGTCGCGATCGAAACCTGCCGGTAGGCGGGGATCTCCGGCAGCCCCGCGGGGTTCATCAGGGTGATGGCCATGCTGTCGTGCTCCTTGCCTTAGTCACTTGTGGTTACCCAGAAACCGTAGGAGAGTGTGCAGCGACCTGGAAGAACGCACTTTTTCGTGACTGGGGAACCCGATGGTGACCAAGCAGCTCAGCGGCACGAGGGACGACGCGGATCTGACGCGGGCGGACTCACTGGCCCGCGAGATCTTCTCCGACGTCGCCAACAAATGGGCACTGTTGATCATCGAGATGATCGGCGACCGCACGCGGCGGTTCACCGAACTGCGGAACGACATCGAGGGCATCAGCCACAAGATGCTCACCCAGAACCTGCGCATGCTGGAACGCAACGGCCTGGTCGAGCGGACCGTCCATCCGACCGTGCCGCCCCGGGTCGACTACACCCTCACCGAGGCGGGCCACGGCCTGCGCGCGACGGTCGACGGCATGTGCGACTGGACCCACCGGTTCCTCGGCCACATCGAAGAGTCGCGCCGACGGTTCGACACGCCTGTTAACGGTTAAGGTCCTGGCCAGGGCCTCGCCCGGTTCACTTCCCCGCAGCGCGGACCTATGCTCGTCGCGTGATGACCGGCCGAGCGGAACCCCGGCCCGAGGAGTTCGAGCGGTTGCTGCGCGACGGCCCGTTCGCCGACGCGCTGCGCGAGGCCATCCGGGCGCGTGGCCTCAGCCTGGAACGCCTGCGCGACCACCTGCGTGCTCGCGGCGTCTCGATCACCGCGGCGACACTTAGCTACTGGCAGTCCGGACGCAGCCGACCGGAACGACGGGATTCCGTGCTCGCCCTCCGCCACCTGGAGCAGGTGCTGGAAGTTCCCTCCGGCTGCCTGACCACGTTGCTCGGGCCGCCCCGCGCCCGCGGCCGATGGCCCGCCCGCGCCGACGGCCTGCCGGAGATCGGCCGGTTCTGGCCGGACCGGACGCAAATCGCCGCGGCCGTCAGCGAAGTCGACACCCGGTGGGACGAACGGCTGACGAGGATCAGCCAGCACGACGTCGTCTTCGTCGGGCCCGGTCAGGAGGAACTCGCCTTCCGGTCCCGGCAGGTGCTGCGCGCCGAGGCCGACGGCCCGGACCGGTGGGTGGTGATCGTCCACATCGACGAGCACGACCGGCCGCTGCCGCGGGTGACGTCGCTGCGAGGCTGCCGCCCCGGGCGGAGCGTCCACCGCCCCGAAGACGGTCTTCTCGTGATGGAACTGCTCTTCGACCGGCCGCTCGCGAAAAGCGAAACGGTCATCACCGAGCACACCCTGGCCAACAGCGCGCCGTTCCCGCACGCGACGAACTACGAACGCAAATTCCGCCTTCCGGTCCGGGAATACGTACTCGAGATCCGGTTCGCTCCCGGGCTGTTTCCGGCACGATGCCGTCGCTATTCCGAACAGGACGGCCTGCCTGCGGAGTCGACCGAAGTCCTTCCGAGCGGTGATTCCGTGCACGGCGTCGCCCTGAATTTCGGACCTGGGCGCTTCGGATTCGCCTGGGATTGGGCCTCTTAGATGTCCTAAGAGAATGATCTTGGGTGTGGTTTGTCACGGTTTTCTTCTGCGGAGTGACTGGTGAGGCAGCGGAGGTCGACGACGGTCTGCGGGAGTGGATTGAGCCGTTGTTGCGGCGGATGGAGCGTCGGACGGCCACACCGGATCCACACCGATCGGCCCACGACTACGACGAATATCGCCACCTTGTCCGCACCCCAGGAATTACACCGGTCATCGCCCGCTGCGGCGAAGGCCACGGCTCCGGCCTCGGCGTTCATCACTGAGTCGTCGAAGGACGTTCGCTTGCCGCACTGGTTCCGCCCTCTAATCGCGAAGGCGCCTACGCGCCCTATAAGTTTGTTGCTCCGCGCAGTTGTTTGGCCGCAGTTTGACCTCTATCGGGTGAAATGAGCGGCGGCTGATCGCTACGCAAATCGGGCTAGCACATGTGTTCGGCCTTCGGTAATCTTGAGGTTGTGGCCAGCGAAAACAGTCCTCAAGTGCGCTCCGAGTGGTGGCGTGCCGATACTGCGACGCTGCATGCCCGCAAACAGGAAATCGAGGTTCTGAAGCGGCAATTGGATGCCGAGCAGAATGCGATCCTGGCGGAAATCAATAACCGGGGTGTCCGTGGCTGTTCCGGTCATTCGACGTTGTCGGCGCTGATCTTCGAAGACTTCCATGTCACGGACAAGGAAGCCGGCGTCCGTGCTGACCGGGTGCTGGCGTTGCATCCCGGGGTGGTGGTGGGTGGCGAGGTCGTGCCACCGCTGGCACCGCTGACCGCCGAAGCCGCCGCCGAGGGCGCCATCGGTGGTGCGCAGATCGACGCGATCATCCGCACCCTCGCCCGCATCCCGTCCACGGTAGCGGAAGAGGACGTACGAGGCGGAGAGAAGATCCTGGTCGACTTGGCTCGCCGGGCTGGGCCTCGGCAGATCGCCCGCGCCGGACGACGGCTCGTGGACAAGCTCGACCCCGACGGGAAAGAACCCCGCAACGAGGACCCGAAAGACGTGCGGCCGGAGCTGCGGTTCGTCACACACCGCGACGGCACACTCGGCCTCACAGCCACCCTCGACCTCGAAATCTATGCGCGGTTGAAGTCCGACCTCGACCCCATGGCCAAACCCCACAAGGCCATCGACGGGATCCGGGACTCCCGCACCCCAGACGAGCGTTATGGGGATGCTTTTACCGAGTATGTGCGGTTGAAGACCGCCAGCCGGAACCTGCCCGGCCAGGCCGGGGAAGCGACGCACATCCTGGTGACCATGTCGTATGAGGATCTGATCAGCGATCTGGGTGAGGCGCAGCTGGATCTGGTCGGGCCGATCAGTGCCACCGACGCGCGGATCCTGGCCTGTGACGCCCGTGTCCGGCCCGGAGTTCTCGGCACTGCGGGCGAACCCTTGGACATCGGCCGATCCAAACGAACGGTGTCACTGGCACAGAAGTACGCGCTGACCATCCGCGACGGAGGCTGCGCCTTCCCCGGCTGCGACATGCCCGTACCGCGCTGCACCGCCCACCACATCGTCTTCTGGCGACACCACGGCGAAACGAAAATCGACAACCTCGTCCTCCTGTGCACGAAACACCACCGCTTGATCCACCACAGCGAATGGAAAGTCCAGATCGCCCAAGACGGACTACCCGAATTCACCCCACCCACCTACCTCGACCCCACCGGCCAACCGAGGCGCAACACCATGCACCTCAGGACCTAGTACGATCATGCTCTGTTCGCGGCTTGACGGCTGTAGTGGTTGCCCCGGGGACAGGCCTGCCAACCAGGGCGAGGAAGAGTCTCTGGATTTCGTTGGAGGTCAACGAAATCAGGTCGTCGGGTCGGGCGGAGACGGTGCTCGTCGGCGCGGACGACGGCCAAGAAGGCGTAGGTGAGCATGGCGAGGGTGACTCAGCGGGGCCAGGACGTGTAGCGGCTGAGCTGGTGCTCGTCGAGTCCGGCCAGCCCCTTTCCGGACTGGAACGTCTCCTCGACCCTCCACCTGGATCCCGCGACCACACCAGGACTGTCAAAGGTACCGGCTCGGGTGAGTAGCAGCGGTAGTAGGCAAGTAGCGCGGTGCTACAGGGCGGCGCGCAGTGTGGGGTTGCCGTCGTAGACCTCGTCCCCTGCCACCCAGGTGTCTGGCGGCCGGAGTCCAGGAATCGCGTGATCATGCGGGCGGCCAGTTCGGGCTTGGCCGCAGGCGCGGTGTCCAGGTCGAGTCCGGCGTTTTCGATTCTGCCCGCGGTGCCGGTGTACTGGCGCTGGACGCCGACGGTATGACTGCCCTTCTTCACGTCGCCGGTCTCGTCGACAACGAGCACCGCCCGAGCGTCGTGCAGGTGCTCGACCACGTAGTCGCGCAGGTCGGCGCGGACCGCGTCGGCGTCCCACTTGGCGCGGCTCAGCGGGTGCTTCGCGGCCTCGGGAGTGGCCTCGCCGGCCCATTCGGTGATGGTCCAGCAGTTCTTCCGAGGCAGGTCCGCGAGCAGTCCCAGGTCCAGGTGCCGTATTCGCCGTCGGGGTTCGACCCCGGCGAACCTGTCCGCGATGCGGTCCATCAGACCCTCGAACGCTTCCTGCCAGCGGGCAGCATCTACGCTGTGACCTGCGGCCACCGCCTGATCGTTCGTTTTCACTTACAGATGATCAACGGTTGCCGAACTTGCCACTGCCAAGGGGGCGAAACGGCTCGTCGAAGGAGACGGAGTGCTGGAATTGCTGGGCTTCTACGACGAACTTGACACCCGCTCCGGCCAGCCGAACGGATCGATCCACGACGCCGTCCGGTCCGTCGGCGAGCCGGACGAGGCGGACCTGGTGGCCTACCTGGACGCCGGCCACGTCCTGATCGACGTCATGGAAGCGGGCCACGACGTCATCACCGGCAGGACCCATCGACACTCTCCGGGATGCTCGTCACTGGTGACCGACGGCACTTGGTTGTGGCGCCAGGACTTCCCGTACTACCTGGAAACCCACCACGTCTCGCTGCCCCAGACGTTCCTCGAACACGTCCGCAGCCTGAACTACCGGATGCCCACCGTCGCCGTCGCACAGTTCGCTCCGCACTACGACGAGACCATGCCCCTGGTCGGTTGGGCCTCGGCCACCCCGTGGCGATCGACGGCGACCACGCTCGTGCCTGAACCCCGCGCGGTGAGCAGCAAAGCCCAATTCGACGTGGCGATGCCGACCCACGACCGGAACCGGACGCAAGACAGCCGGGACAAGCGGCGTAAGCAACGAAAGGCGTAGGAACCCGCAACTCGAGAGCGATCTGCAGCTGGAGTACCAGGCCGAAGCACCCGAACTCGACGGTCACCAGAGGACCACTTTTAATTGTTAACGACTCGCGGATCTACAATTCCACGAGGTAAGGGACTTACCGTCTGCGCACCTAATTTTCGATTCGAGGAGTGCGCATGCGACGGCACAGCGAAGTGCTTTCCTATTTGAGCGTCCTGGCTTTGGCCGCGCTGGGATTCGGTCCGACGGCTCACGCGGCCACACCACCGACTCCGGCCCGTCCCGACGCCGAGGTGAACGGGGTGGCCGCCGCGTTCGGCCTGACCGCGTCCGAAGCGAAGTCCCAGCTCGCCGCCCAGGACGAGGCACACCGGCTGGCCGCGTCGCTTCCGGCCGGTCTGCGCGACCGCTCCGCCGGGCAATGGTTCGACGCCGCCACGGGCAAACTGACCCTGGCCGTCACGAACGCCGCCGATGCCGACGCGGCGAAGGCGGCCGGTGCCGAAACACGGCTGGTCCGGCGCACCAAGGCCGAACTCGACCGGACCGACGACGCCGTCCGCGCGCTCGTCGGCGACGGTGTGCCCGGGGTGTTCGGCTGGGGTGTCGACGTCCGGAACAACGAGGTCAGCGTCTCGGTCGACCGCACGCGCAAGACCGCCGAGACCGAGCGTTTCCTCTCGCAGGCGAAGAATCTTGGCGTACGAATCATCGAAAACGGGTCGTCGCCCCGTCAGCAGGCAGGCACGGTCCACACCGGCGATCCGTGGTGGCCGGGTAGCGAGACCAACTGCTCGGTCGGATTCGGCGTGAAGGATTCCTCCGGCGGCAAGCACTTCCTGACCGCCGGACACTGCACGAACGACCGCGATCAAGCCGCCTATGGCGCGTCCGGCCGGCAGAACCGGATCGGCACGTCGAACGTCGGCGGGACACGCAGCGTCAACGCCCGCGAGGGTGACATGGGCGTCGTCGCCGTGACGCAGTCCGGCTGGGAGCTCTCGGCGGCGGTCAACACCTGGGGTGAGCCCGCCGTCACGGTCACCGGTTCGGCCGAGGCGATGGTCGGCGACCGGGTCTGCCACTCCGGCAACACCTCGCACTGGAAGTGCGGCGAAGTCAAGTACACGCACAAGGCCGTCGACTACGGCGGCGGGCTGATCATCGAAGACCTGACGTGGACGACGGCGTGCTCGCTCGGCGGCGACTCGGGCGGCGGCTGGCTGCTCGGCACCAAGGCCGTCGGCCTGCACGACGGCGGCCCGTCGAAATGCGTGGAGAACCCCAGCGACGGCGAGATGTCCCTCTTCCAACCGGTGATCGAAGCGCTGAACAAATGGAACCTCACCCTGGTGACGGGCGACGGCGGCGGTGACACGACGGCACCGAGCGCGCCCGGCAACATCCGGTCCACCGGCACGACGTCGAACAGCGCCACGTTGGTTTGGGACGCGGCCACGGACAACGTCGGCGTCGCCGGTTACGACGTCTACAACGGCTCGACACTGGCCACTTCCGTGACGGGCACCAGCACCACCGTGACGGGGCTCAGCCCGGACACCTCCTACAGCTTCACGGTGAAGGCCCGCGACGCGGCGGGGAACGTGTCACCCGCGAGTGGTGTCGTCTCCGTGAAGACACAGCCCGGCGATGCAGGCGGCCGGACGCTGAGCAACGGAACCGACTTCGCGATCCGCGACCATCAGCAGGTGTTCAGCCCGGTGACCTCGACGCTCACCGGGCCGGCCGCGAGCACGCTCGCGGTTTCGGTGACCATCCGGCACACCTGCGCCGAGGACCTCGGCGTAACGCTCTTGGATCCGGTGGGCAAGGCCTATCCACTCAAGTACAGCGGCGGTTCCACGTGCACGGCTTGGAGCGGTGCGCGGACGTTCTCGGTGCCCGGCGCGTCGTCCCTGGCCGGCGGCAAGTGGCAGCTGCGGGTCACCGACTACGGGCCCGGCGACGTCGGGGTGCTCGATGTTTGGGCGCTGACGCTTTAAGGGTGCGGGAAGGCGTGTGGCTCGTGAGTGCTAACGACGGTTCTAACCCTCATTAACACTCACGAGGCCCACTCCCCTACGGCAACCGGACCACCCGCAGGAACGCGGGCAGAAGCCACGGCCGGGGGCCGCTGACGACGATCTTGCGGGTCAGCGCGGAACGCACCTTGCCGACCCGGTGGAACAACATCAGGTTCAGTGACGGCGGATCGAACGAGATCCGCGCGTCGACCGGGCCACCGGGCCGCTCGACCGTGACCCGTCCCCGGTGCAGCACCAGGACGACCGGAGACGTGTACGCCGACCGGAAGGCGACGGCGATACGTTTTTCCCTCGGCGGTTCGCCGGTGTCGAGGAGATGCCCGATGTCGTGGGTCAGCACGCCCACCAGGAAAAGGTCGAAGAACAACGCCGCGTCACCCGGTGGGATGGTCCAAGGCAGCTTCAACGCCTTGGCGATGTCCCAGCCGTGGAGCTGCAGCTCGTTGACCAAATGCGCGAGGACACCGGCGAGCGGCACCTTCGAGTCCCCGAGCCAGCTCAGCGGGGTCGCCGGATCGGCGTCCTCCGTCACTCGCAGCACTTCCTCGATGTCAGCGAGCAACCCCGGCACCAGCACGCCGATGTCACGTTCGGAAAATTCCCGCAACACCAAGGCGTTCAGCACGGAAACCGTGTCCACAGTGGTCTTCTCGACCTGCCCCTGCCTGCGGGCGTCCAGCAGCGGAGTGTCGTCCGGCCGCACCAGCGACGTGTACATCTTCGCGATCATCGCGACGTGGGCGACGGTGTCGGCCACGATCCACTCCGCGGTGACCATCGCGTCCGGATCCGGAAGCCCGGTCACCAGCTCGGCGAAGCGTGTGCCCGTCACTCGATAGGCGCGCCGTACCGACCGCCACTGATCCGCCGTGATCTCACTGGTCACAGCACGATTTTAGGTTGGTACGACAGGAAATTCGTTCCTCTTTCGTGCGGACCGGATGTCCGCCCACAGCGAAGTGACCGTACTCACTACGGAAATCGACGTGACACGCACCGACCGGCACAGGCAGACTGAACCCACATCAGCCTTACCTTCGCTGTCACCGTCGCCGGCGCCGAAGGCGGACCGACGCGGACAGCGGCCTTCCAGGAGCCCCCCAAACATGACCGAAACCATGCCCGAAACGACTCACGACCAGGAAAGGGCACCGGCGAGCGCCGGGCTCCTGATCGGGGTGCTGGTCCTTTCCGCGTTCGTGATGATCCTCAACGAGACGATCCTGAGCGTCGCGTTGCGTGACCTGACCGTCGATCTCCAGGTCCCGACCACCACCGTGCAGTGGCTGACCAGCGGCTTCCTGCTCACCATGGCGGTCGTCATCCCGACCACCGGGTTTCTGCTCGAACGGTTCACCCCGCGCCAGGTCTTCCTCGCCTCGCTGACCCTGTTCAGCCTCGGCACCCTCGTGAGCGCGGTCGCGCCCGGCTTCACTCTCCTGCTGGTCGGCCGGATCATCCAGGCGTGCGGTACGGCGGTCATGCTTCCGCTGTTGATGACGACGGTGATGCGCCTGGTCCCGGTGGAGAAGCGCGGCGCCACGATGGGCACGATCACCATCGTCATCGCGGTCGCCCCCGCCATCGGCCCGACCATCGGCGGCGCGGTCCTGTCGTCGCTGGGCTGGCGCTGGATGTTCTGGATCGTGCTGCCGCTCTCACTCGCCGCGCTGGTCGTCGGCATGCTGCGGTTGCGCCTGGACAGCGAAACCCGCAAGGTCCCGCTGGACGTGCTGTCGGTGATCCTGTCCGCCGTCGGTTTCGGCGGCGTGCTGTACGGCCTGTCGGTGTCCGGTGAGCCGGCGGGCGGACATCAGCCGGTGCCGCCGTGGGCGCCGATCGCCCTCGGCGTGGTGGCACTCGCGGTGTTCACCTGGCGACAGCTACGCTTGCAGAAGGAAGACCGCGCGCTGCTGGACCTGCGCCCATTCACCCACCGCAGCTTCGTCGTCTCGCTGGTGCTGACGGCGCTGCTGTTCATGTGCCTGCTCGGCGCCGCGGCGATCCTGCTGCCGCTGTACCTGCAGACCGTCCTGCACACCAGCACGTTCGTCAGCGGGCTCGCGGTGCTTCCCGGCGGCCTGGCCCTCGGACTGCTCGGGCGTCCGGTCGGCGCGCTGTACGACCGCTTCGGCCCCCGGCCGCTGGTCATTCCCGGTGCGGCCGCGATGGCGGTCTCGCTGTGGTTGTTCGCCCTGCTCGGCGCGGGATCACCGCTGGTCGCGGTCATCGCCATCCACGTCCTCCTGATGTGCGGGCTCGGCCTCATGATGACGCCGCTGATGACCGAGTCCCTCGGTTCGCTGCCCGAACACCTCTATTCACACGGCAGCGCGATCCTCGCCACCCTTCAGCAGCTCGCCGGCGCTCTCGGCACCGCCCTGTTCATCGCGGTGGCCACGGCGAGCACGGTGACGGCCGGGGCGACCAGCCCCGACGCGACGGGTATCCGCACCACCTTCATGGTCGCCGGTTGTGTCGGTCTGGCCGCGTTCGTCGGTTCGCTGTTCGTCAAGAAGAGCACCACCACCGGCGCGGTGGCCGCGCACCACTGACGAACCGGACACGCTCACCTCGCGCCCGCCGTGGCCTCCACCGGAGGCTCGGCGGGCGCGCGTCGTCCGATCACCTTCCGGCCGTAGGCGATGGCGGGCTGTTCGACCCATCGGCGCAGCGCGCAGGCGAACAGCAGCGCGACCCCCGTGGTCACCGCGGCCTTGGCGATCCCGCTGGGCAGCAGCCAGCCGGACACACCGGCAGCCGCGGTCTGAGCGAGGTAGAGCGCGTACGAGCGGTCTCCGACGAAGGTCATCGGCCTGCTCGAAAGCAGCTTCCGGACCGGCCCTGGGGAAACGACGGCCACGAGCAGCAGCGCCGAGCCCGCCGCGTAGACCGGGACGACGAACTGCCAGTGTCCGCCGAGTGCCTTCGCCAGCGGCCCGACGGAGAACTGCAGCACGACGAACCCGCAGGCGATCACGGTGGCGACGACGGGACTGGTCAACGGCCGGAACAGGGCGAATCCGCGGGGATGGTGGAGCGCCATCGCCAGCAGGCATCCGATGACCAGCGAACAGTAGTGCACCGAAAGACTCGCCCAGGTGTGCGACGGCGCCAGCGGCAGCGCGATCAGCACCACGCCGAGGACTGCCGACGCGCCGAGCAGGAGCCGAAGTGCTGTCTTCCCGCTTCGCGCGAACGAGGTGAGCACCAGCAGCGCGGGCCAGACCAGGTAGAACTTCTCCTCCACGCCCAGCGACCACGACGTCGGGTAGGGCGTGTTGAAGTCGACCAGCTCGTTGCCGAAGACGAGGTAGTACGGCATGGCGTCGGCGAGCCTGCTGCTCTGGTAGGTGCCGCCGATGAGCACCGCGATCGTGGTCAGCGCCAGGAGCAGGAAGTACACCGGAAAGATCCGGAAGACGCGGCGAAGGTAGAACTCGCGCAGTGAGATCCGGCCGGTGCGGCCCTCCTCGCGCAGGGACAACGTGGTGATCAGGAATCCGGAGAGCACGAAGAACAACTGCACGGCGATCCAGCCCTGCAGGCGGTCCACGATGGGACCTCCATAGTGGAAGAACACGACGGCCACGGCGGCGAGCGCGCGCACGCCGGTGAGGCCGGGGAACCAGGACGAGTCCAGGTAGCCGGCATGGCTGAGCGGCTGCCACCAGGAGCGGCACGAGAGAGCGGACATGGCCCGTAGGTTCCGGCCCGGACGCTGAACCGAAGCTTAAGGGAGCTGAAGACGTCTTCAGCTTCGTGTTTCCGCCGAGGGCAACCGGACGACGAGGCGGGCACCGCCGTCGTGACCGTCGACCTCGGCGGTGCCGCCATGGGCGTTGGCGATATCGGCGACGATCGCCAGCCCGAGCCCGGCACCACCCTCATCGCGCGCACGGCCGTCGTCCAGCCGCACGAACCGGTCGAACACCCGCTCCCGTTCCTCGACGGGAATGCCGGGGCCGTCGTCGGTGACCGTCAGCACGCAGACGTCGTCCACTGTGGACACCGCGACCTCGACGGCGGTGCGGGTATGCCGCTGCGCGTTGTCGACCAGGTTGCGGAGCAGGCGTTCCAGCCGACCGCGGTTGCCGAGTACCACCGGATCCCCTTCGACTCTCGCCCACACCCCCTGCCGTCCGGACAGACAGGATTCGACCACTTCGGACAGTCGCACCGGGCTCGACCGCTCCGGACCGGAGTTGTCCAGCTTGCCGAGCAGCACGAGGTCGGCGACGAGATCCTGCAGCCGGGTGACGTCGAGAAGCGCGTTCCGGCAGGCGTTGTGCCAGTCCAGCCGATCGGGGTGCGCGAGCAGGACCTCCAGTTGCGTCCGCAGCGAAGCCAGCGGCGTGCGGAGTTCGTGCGACGCGTCCGAGGTGAACCGGCTCTGCCGGGTAACGGCCGTGTCCAAGCGGGAGAGCATCGTGTTCATCGTCTCCGCGAGCTTCGCGATCTCGTCGCCGCTGTCCGGGGCCGGTACGCGACGGGAGAGGTCGTGCGCGCCGATTTCCGAGACCTCCGACCGGATCGCCTCGACCGGTCGCAGCGAGCGGCGGACCGCCAGCCACGCGATCACGCCGATCAGGAGGGCGACCACCGGGACACCGACGAGCAACGTCATGCGCACCGAGTCGAGCGCCGCCTGTCCGGACTCGTCGACGATGGCGGCGCCGAAGACCCGGTACCTGCTGTCCCCGCTCGCCGTCGCCGAGACGTGCAACCGGAGTCCGTTCGCCTCGGAGTCCTCCCCGAGAACGGGTGCGCAGCCGACGGATGCCTGCTTGCTCAAATCGACGTCGCCGGGCCTGAGGATCTGGACGTTGTCGCCGTCTTCGCTTTGCTCGCCCGACGCGATCGCCCCGGAACGAAGCGCGGGGCAGGAGGCGAGGCGCTCGCCGGTTTGGCTGGTCACCTCGTAGATCGAGTCCCGCACGAGCAAGCTCAGATCGGCGGGGGCCGCGCCGTTGTTCAGCAATTGCACGATCGCGGCCGCCCGCGCCCTGGCCAGCTGAGCCGCGCCCTGGCCCAACCGGTTCTGGGCATCGAGCACGAGCCAGGCCGAAACGGCCGCGAGCGCGATGATCGACGCCAGGAACGCGGTCAGCGCGACCCGGAAGCGGGTCGACCTCAGGCCTTTACGCACCGGGAGTCACCACGTGGTACCCGGCGCCGCGGACCGTCCGGATCGTCTCCGCCCCGAACGGCAGGTCGATCTTGCGCCGCAGCGCGCTCATGTGGACCTCCACCAGATTCGCCGTCGCCGACGCCGCGAAGTCCCAGAGGTTTTCGAGCAGTTCGGCCTTGGTCACCACCTCGCCCTGCCGTTTCATCAGGTAGGTCAGGAGGGCGAACTCCTTGCCGGTCAACGGGATCACGGTGGTGCCACGACGGCAGACGTGGCTCGCCTGGTCGAGTTCCAGATCGCCGAGCCGCAACGTGCCCGGGAGGGTCGCTCCCCCGCGCCGGATCAGCGCCCGCAACCGGGAAAGGAGGACGCCGTAGGAGAACGGCTTCGGCAGGAAATCGTCGGCGCCGGTGTCCAGCGCCTCGATCTCGTCGTCCTCCCCGTCCTTGGCGGTCAACATGAGGATCGGCGTGGTGTCGCCCCGTTCGCGCAATCTGCGGCAGACGCGGTAGCCGTTCAGTCCCGGCAGCATGATGTCGAGGATCATGGCGGCGTACGGATGTTCGGCGGCGTACCAGAGCGCGTCGCGGCCGTTGTGCGCGACGTCCACGGCATAGCCCTCGGCGCTCAGCCCGGCGCGCAGCGATTCGGCCAGCCGCCGCTCGTCCTCCACGAGCAAGATCCTCATCCGGTCACGATCCCACACGGCCCGGCGACGGTTCGTCACCGCGCCGGGCACAATTGCCCTCGTCCGCGCGCGCGCCCGGTGCCACCATGCCGGGCATGGTCACCAATCGCGGCCGCGGAGCGCTCCTCATGGCGCTCACCGCCGTCCTCGTCGCCGGATGTTCCTCCGAACCAGAGCCGCCGCCGACCTACCGGCTCACCGGCGACGCGTGCGGGGCCGTGAACCCGGCGGAATTCGCGGCGCTCACGCGGGCCACGCCGTCCAAGAAACCGAGCAAACTCGTCGAAAGCCTCGACGGCGGGAATTGCGCGATGGAATTCGACGGTACGGGTGGTTACGTCCTGCTGACGACGTTCATCGCCCTCCATCCTTCAGGAGAATCCGCCGCGAAGATCAGATATGACGATTTCCGCAAAAAGGACGGTGAACGGGCGACGCCGAGTAGCGACCTCAAGGTCACCGACGTCGAAGGTCTCGGCACAGCCGCCTACCTCTACCGGCAGCACGACGACTCGAAACCGTGGACACCCAGTGATCTTTGGCTCTACAAGTACATCGTCCGGCACGGCTCGCTGCTGCTCACGGTCACTGCCACCGGCAACGCGCGAGAGGGCGGCGACTGGCCCAGCGTGGAGCACGAAATACAGGACAAGGTCAAAAAGAACGCCGAAGAGACCATGAAGGCGCTCAGGGTCTGATCGCCGCTGTCCGGGTGAAGGCACTGCCCCATCAGGACCAGCCTTCCACCGGGTGGCCCACTCCTTTCGTCGTATTCTGGGAGCGATCCCACATTACGGACCGGCCGACCTTGTCATGTCCGGCTCACCCCCTTACGGTCCCCATGGGAGCGCTCCCAGACATCGGATTCCGGTCGCAAGGAGGCGACGTATGAGATTCCGCAGAAAGGGTGTTTCGGCACCCCTGGCCGTCACCGCGGTACTCGCGATGGTCGGGGTACCGGCGGTCTTGGGCTCGAGCGCCGAAGCCGCGCCGGGGTGCAAGGTCGACTACACGATCACCAATCAATGGGACACCGGTTTCGGGGCCACCGTGACCGTGACCAACCTCGGCGACCCGATCAGCGGTGGCTGGACGCTGGAGTGGGACTTCCCCGGAAACCAGCGGGTCCAGCAGGGCTGGAACGGGACCTTCAGCCAGCAAGGCACGCGCGTGACGGTCAAGGACGCGGGGTGGAACGGCTCGCTCGCCACCGGCGGCACCGTCTCCCCCGGCTTCAACGGCGGCTACTCCGGCACCAACGCGAAGCCCGCGGTCTTCACCCTGAACGGCACCACCTGCACCGGTTCCACTACCCCGACCACCACCACGACGTCGCCGACCACCACGACCACCACCCCGGGCCCCGGCGGGCCCAAGGTGGACAACCCCTACGCCGGCGCCGGGGTGTACGTGAACCCGGATTGGTCGGCGAAGGCGGCCGCGGAACCGGGCGGCAGCCGGATCGCGAACCAGCCCACCGGCGTGTGGCTGGACCGGATCGCCGCCATCACCGGCACGAGCACCAGCCGGGGGTTGCGAGCTCACCTCGACGAAGCACTCCGGCAGGGCGCCGGGAACCCGTTGGTCGTCCAGCTGGTGATCTACAACCTGCCGGGACGCGACTGCTCCGCGCTCGCTTCGAACGGCGAACTCAAGGCGGACGAACTCGCGCGTTATCAAACCGAGTACATCGACCCGATCGCGGCGATCCTCGCCGACGCGAAGTACTCGACGTTGCGGATCGTGAACGTGGTGGAGATCGACTCACTGCCGAACCTGGTCACCAACGTGACACCTCGCCCGACCGTCACGCCCCAGTGTGACGTCATGAAGGCCAACGGGAACTACGTCAAGGGCGTCGGCTACGCGCTGGCGAAACTCGGCCCGATCCCCAACGTCTACAACTACATCGACGCCGGACACCACGGCTGGCTCGGCTGGGACGACAACCTCGGCCCGTCCGCCGCGCTCATGGCCGAGGCCGCACGGACCTCCGGGAGCACGACGGCCAACGTGCACGGCTTCATCGCCAACACCGCGAACTACGGCGCGCTCAAGGAGCCGTATTTCACCGTGAACGACAGTGTCGGCGGGACTTCGGTGCGGACGTCGAAGTGGATCGACTGGAACCGCTACGTCGACGAACTGTCCTACGCGCAGGCGTTCCGGCAGGAAGCGGTCCGCGCCGGGTTCTCGGCGGACGTCGGCATGCTCATCGACACCTCCCGCAACGGCTGGGGCGGCACCGCCCGGCCGACCGGTCCCGGCCCGTCCACCACGGTCGACGCCTACGTGAACGGCAGCCGGACGGATCGCCGCATCCATCTCGGCAACTGGTGCAACCAGTCCGGCGCTGGACTCGGCGAACGGCCCAAGACGGCGCCGGAACCCGGGATCGACGCCTACGTCTGGATCAAGCCGCCGGGCGAGTCCGACGGTGCCAGCAAGGAGATCCCGAACACCGAAGGCAAGGGTTTCGACCGGATGTGCGACCCGACCTACACCGGTAACCCGCGGAACCAGTACAACCTGTCCGGGGCGCTTCCCGACGCGCCGCTCTCCGGTCACTGGTTCTCCGCCCAGTTCCAGGAACTGTTGAGGAACGCTTATCCGGCGCTCTGAGTAGTGGGCCTCGTGAGTGGTAATGACGGTTCTAACCGTCATTACCACTCACGAGCTTCTAGCGTGCCAAGGCCTGCCACCGCTGGTTGGCCCCGTTGGTCGGCTGGTAGAGCCCGATCCGCGCACCGTCCTCACGGGACTCGCCGGGCACGTCGAGCAGCTGTCCCGTCGCTACGTTGACGAACGCCCAGGTCCCGTCGCCGGTGCTCGACAACGTCCAGCGTGACGCCGGGCCGTCCGTACCCGCCGGAGCCAGCGTCACCGCTCCGCCCGACGTGCTGAGCACCTGCCCGGTCCCCACGTTCGTGATCGTGAACTGATCCCGGTTGCCGTACCGGCCGGTGCGATCGGTCAACGTCCACCGCTGAGCCGTGGCGGAGACGTCCGTCGTCCGCTGCACGAGGGCGCCGTTCTCGGCACTGAGCGATTTGCCGCTCTGTACGCCGGAGAAACCGAACGCCTTGCCGGAGCCGAGGCCGGTTCCGGAGGCGACCGATCCGACACCGTCGACCACGAAACTGGTCACCGACCGGGCCGGGACCCGCAGCGTCGCCTTCTGGCCCGACACCTTCACCGCCTTGCCCGGCTTGAGCGCGCCACCGACGTCCGTCACCACGGGAGTCACTTTGGCGCCGGGCTGGATCCGCCCGAAGCCGGACAGGTCGAGGGTGACGCCCCGCTCGGTGTCACCCGCGTTCGTGTGGACCACCGTCGCCAGGTTCTCACCGCGCATCGCGGCGGTGCTGGCGGTGTCGTTCACGCCGATCACGCGGTCACCCGGCTTGATGTAGTGGGTGAAGTTCCGCATGGTGTGGTACTTCGTGTTCGTCCTGATCGGACAGTTCGCCAGGGTCGCGTTCGCCGGGCAGTCGAACGGGATCTGGATCTCGCCCCAGTTCATCCCCTCCGGCCGCTCGCCGCCCGGCTTCATCGCGTTGTAGTCCTCGATCGGCTGCCAGCCGACCCACGCGCTCGGCTCCAGTTCGCGCAGGTCGCCGGTGATCTGCCGGGCGAGACCGAGTCCGGGGTCCATACTCGTGAAGTCCTGCCCGTCCTTCCAGCTACCGCCGACCTCGCTCATCCACAGCGGTTTCGACGCGCCTTTGGCCAGGTAACGCGGGATGGGGCGGTTCCCGGTGCCGTAGGTGTGCACGTTGAGCCGCCCGGCCGCCGCGCGGGCTTCGGGCGACCAGCCGTTCCAGTCGGCGGCGAAGATGTCCGGATTGGTTTCGTCGGGAGCGGACACGATCGCTCGCGAACCGGTCGCCGCCAGCGCCTTCGCCATTTCGGGGATCAGCTTGGCTTGGACCGACGGCCCGATGTGCGCGCCTTCCTGCCTGCCGCCGGTCGGGTCGCCGTCGGCACCGAGGGTGGTCTTCCAGTAGTTCGTGTTCGGCTCGTTCAACGGGTTGACCGAGGTGAACCTGATGCCGTGCGCGCTTTCGAGGGTCTTGGCGACCTTCGCCAGGTAAGCGGTGAAATCGGCCGTCTTCTCGGCTCGCAGCTGCTCGTCGGTGGGGTTGAACCCACCGGAGACATAACCCGACACCGTGTGGAAGTACGGCGGTGAGTTGCTGAACGCCTCCCAGCGGGTGACCTGCTTCTTGATCCGGTCCACCCACCAGCGCTGGTTCGGGTCTGCGGCGAGGTCGAACTCCGCGGGGTCACCGGGGGTCCACCAATCCTTGTCCGCGCGGGTCGTCCCGGCAGGCGCCTTCCACCAGCCGGGGACCGCGCCACCCGGACGCAGGTACGGTGGGACGTCCGGCGCGTTGCCCCCGCCGATGTTGAACCGGGCGATGGTGAAGTTCAGCCCCTTCTCACCGAACACCATGTCGGCCAGTTTCGTGCGGATCGGGTCCGGGTAACGGCCGGTGGCCTCGGCCATCCACGCGAGGCTGGCGCCCCAGCCTTCGAAGGTCTGATGGCGGTATGTCGGGTCGGGCCGGACGGTGACCGCGTCGGCGGCCGAAGCCGTCGCGACGATCAGCCCGGCGGCGGTCAACGGTACACAGAGGACGGTGAACAGACGGCGGAACGCGGTTCTCGAGTCCATCGGTGAACTGCCCTTCGTTCGGATCCGTTTGCCGGTCAGGCTTCGGTGTGTCCCAGCAGCGGCCGGGGCACGAACCGTGCCTCGGGTTCGAGCATCGTGTCGAGTTCCAGCACGGCGATGTCGTTGTTCCCGGCCCGGACCACCGGGCTCGGCACGTACAACGTCCTTTGTGGACCCCGGCGCCAGTAGCGGCCGAGCAGGAACCCGTTGATCCAGACCAGGCCCTTACCCCAGTGCGCGGTGTCGAGGAAGAGGTCGGCGGGTTCGTCGAGGTCGAATCCGCCCCGCACCACCACCGGACCGGACATCGGCCCAGCCGGGCTCTCGGCCGCGGAGGCCTCCGGAAGCAGGTCCGGCAACGCGGCCACGTCGATCGGGACGACCTCCCAGCCGGTCAACGGCTCGCCGTGCAGGCGCGCGCCACCGACGATCCCCTTGGCCTCGCCGATCCGCTCCCCGTAGTTGACCCTCCCCAGGTCCTCGACCAGCACGAGAAGCTCGCCGTGCGCACGGGGCAGGCGGATCGCGCGGTCGCGGTGTTCGCGAAGAAGGGTGCCGAGGCGGTCACCGTCCAAGAACACGGTCGCCCGGTCACGCACCTCACCGAAGGTCAGGACACCCGGCTTTTCGGCGTCGACGGTGGTCCGCAGGAACGCCAGGCGGGGGGTCGGGGTCAGCTCATCGAAAGTGGGCAGGCGTTCGTGAACCTGCGCGGTCCCCCAGTGCCTCGGCGAATCGAGCAGCCAGGTGGGGTCATACAGGGCCGCGGTGGGCGTCGGTGCCGGACGGGCTTCGGGTGGGACGCTGTCGGGCACCTTGTGGTAGCGCGCGATCACGTCACGGAACGCGTGGTACTTCGGTGTCGGGTCGCCGGCTTCGTCGAGCGGGGCGTCGTAGTCGTAAGAGGTGACCAGCGGCTGGTAGACGCCCTTGTCGTTGGCCCCGTTGGTGAGACCGAAGTTGGTGCCACCGTGGAACATGTAGAGGTTCACCGAGGCACCGGCCGCGAGCAGCGCGTCCAGGTCCGCCGCGGAATCGGCGACCGTGGTCGTGTGATGGTGGGCGCCCCAGTGGTCGAACCAGCCGTCCCAGAACTCGCTGCACATCAGCGGCCCCGTCGGCTGGTGCTCACGCAGGGTCTTCAGCCGCGCGGTGCTCTGCGAACCGAATGACGCCGTCCGGTGGAGCACCCCGTCGAGGCCGCCGTTCTCCAGCATTTCGCGGGTGGGCTGGTCCACCGTGGTCAGCGGGACGGTGATCCCGGCGGCGCGAGTGTAGTGGGTCAGCGCGGCCAGATACCGCTTGTCGGCGCCGAAAGCGCCGTATTCGTTCTCGACCTGAACGAGCAGGACCGGTCCACCGCGGTCGATCTGGTGCGGCGCGACCACGCGGAACACGTCGTCCAGGTAGCCGCGGACGGCGGCGAGGTAGCGCGGTTCGAACTCGCGGACCCGGAGTTCGGTGTCACGCAGCAGCCAGGTCGGCAGGCCCCCGTTGTCCCATTCCGCGCAAATGTAGGGTCCCGGCCGGACTATCGCGTACATCCCGGCCTCGGCGATCAGCCGGAGGAACCGGTCGAGATCGAGCCCGCCGGAGACGTCGAACTCGCCTTGTTCCGGCGAGTGGGCGTTCCACGCGACGTAGGTCTCGATGGTGTTGAGCCCCATGCGGCGGGCCTTGTCGATGCGGTCGGCCCAGAGGTCCGGGTGCACCCGGAAGTAGTGCAGTGCGCCGGAAAGGATCTGGAACGGTTTGCCGTCGAGCAGGAAGTCGGTTTCCCCGATGCTGAACTCAGACATCCCGGACCACCACCGTGGCCAGCCGGAGCGCGGTCCAGGAAAGGGGCGGGAGCGTGGCGGTGATGGTGGTTCCTTCCGGGTCGTGCTCGACGGTCACGTCGGGCGACGGGACGGGACGGACTGGTTCTCCGTGGGCGGAATTCGTGGCGTGGCGGTCTTGGCCCTCCGGGACCGTGACGGTCCAGGTCCCGTCCGGCGTCAGCCGCGCGCCGCGGACGCGCACCCGCACTTCGGTGGCCGAATCGGTGGTCCGATTGGTGAGGAACACCGCGCAACCACCGTTTTCGTCGAAGGTCGCCGCGGCGTCCACGACCTCCACCTGGCCGTGCAGTCCAGTGTGGACGGTGTCGCCCGTGACGGTGAGCCGCAGGCTGTTCCCGTTGGCGAGCTTCGAAACCAGGCTGAACGGGTGGAAGGTCGTCTGCCGCCACGCCGGACCGCCGGGTTCGGCGCGGATCGGCGCGATGACGTTCACCAACTGCGCCTGGTTGGCCATCGTGACGCGGTCGACGTTGCGCAGCAGAGAGCCGAGCAGCGAACCGACCACGACCGCGTCGGTGACGGTGTAGTCGTCCTCGATGATCCGGGGGTGTTCCCGCCAGCCGCCGTCGATCAGTTCGTGCTGCTCGACCTCGTTCCAGTGGCGCTGGTCCCAGACGTTCCACTCGTCGACACTGATGCCGATCGTCTTGTCGAGACCGGCTTTCGCGAGGACGTCGTCGATGATGCCGGCGGCGGTGCGGATGAACTCGTCGAGCCCGGCCGCACTGGCCAGGTAACTCGCGACGTCACCGTCGTGCTCCTGGTAGTAGGCGTGCAGTGACAGGTGGTCGACGAGCGCCGCGGTGTGCTCCAGGACGGTGCGTTCCCAGTGCCCGAACGTCGGCATATTGCTGCTCGAACTCCCCGCGACGACGAGTTCGACACCCGGGTCGATCATCCGCATGAGCCGTGCCGTCTCGGCGGCGAGGCGGCCGTACTCGTCGGCGGTCTTGTGCCCGACCTGCCACGGCCCGTCCATCTCGTTGCCGAGGCACCACAGCCGGAACCCGAACGGACGGTCGGCGCCGTTCGCGCGCCGCCGTTCGCTCAGTTCCGTGCCACCGGGGTGATTGCAGTACTCGAGGACGTCGGCGGCCTCCTGGATACCGCGGGTGCCGAGGTTGACCGCGTACATCACCTCGACGTCCGCGGCTTGCGCCCACGCGGCGAATTCGTGCAAGCCGAAGCGATTCGACTCGACACTGTGCCACGCGGGATCCAGCCGGACGGGACGGCGGTCCACCGGGCCGACGCCGTCCTCCCAGCGATAGCCGGAGACGAAGTTCCCGCCGGGATAGCGGACGACGGACGGCCCGAGCTCACGGACGAGGCCGAGAACGTCACTCCGGAACCCGTTACCGTCCGAAGTGGAGTGTCCCGGTTCGAAGAGTCCCGTGTAGATGGACCGGCCCATGTGCTCGACGAAGGAGCCGAACAGCCGTCGCGGCACCGGGCCGACCACCTCGGAGACGTCGGCTTCGATCTGAATGCCCACGCCTCACCCCGCGCTGACGGTGAAGCCCTGCTGGTTGCCGTAGTCCACGAGCGCCTGCTGCCAGGCGTTCAGCCCGGCGTCGAGCGAGGTGCCGTTGAGGTAGGCCTTGCCGACGGTGTCACTGAAGACGCTGTTGGCGTAGGTCTGGTACGGCAGATACGTCCAGCCCTTCGCGACGTTCTTCGACGCGTCGTTGAGCACCTGGTTGATCTTCTGCCCGCCGAAGTAGGGGTTCGCCTCGTCGAGGAAGGCGGGCGAGTTCAGGTCGGCCGTGGTGGCGGGGAAGCCGCCGCTGGCGATGAACGGCTTGACGCCGTTGCCGTGGTTGAGCCAGCGGACGAACGCCGCGGCCAGTGCGGGGTTGCCGCTCTGCTTCAGCACCGACTGCGTGCTGCCGCCGTTCTCCGCGGTGACCGGCTGTCCACCGTCGTAGGTCGGCATCGGGGCCACCGCCCACTTCCCCGCGCCGCCGGGCACCGACGACTTGAAGTTGCCGGGCATCCAGGCACCGGTGACCAGCGAAGCGATGGTGCCGTCACCGAGTGCGCGAAACCAGTCGTCGGACCACTCCTTGATCGGGGCGAGCAGCTTGCCTTCGACCAGCTGATTCCACGTCGCGGTCCACTTCTTGGTACCGGCGTCGGCGAGGTTGATCTTGACGTTCCGGCCATCGGCCGTGAACGGCTTCCCACCTGCCTGCCAGATCATGCTGGTGGCGAAACCGGGGTCGCCGGTGTCGGAGGTGATGTACTTGCCGGGGTCGGCCGCGTGCAGCTTCTTGCCCGCGGCGACGTACTCGTCCCACGTCTTCGGCACGGCGATACCGTTGGCGTCGAAGACTTCTTTGTTGTAGAAGAGCGCCATGGGGCCGGAGTCCTGCGGGAGGCCGTATAGGCCGTTATTCACCCGGACACTGGACCAGGTCGAGGGCGAGTAGTCCTTTTCGAACGCGCCGAATCCGTATTGGTCGAGATTGACCAACGACTCGGTCAGCGCGAACTGCGGCAGCGCGTAATACTCGATCTGCGCGACGTCGGGCCCGCCGGAGCCAGCTTTGATCGCGTTCTGCAGCTTGGTGTACTGCTCCTTGTTGGTGCCGGCGTTGACGTAGTTGACCTTGACGTTCGGATATTCCTTCTCGAACGCCGCGACCTGGTCCTTGGCCGACGGGGTCCAGCTCCAGTAGGTGATCGTGCCGCCCGCCTTCAGCGCGGCGTCGATCGAGTCCTGGGTGCCGGTGGCGGTGGCCGGGCCGCTCGCACCGGAGGAACAGCCGACGGCCAGCGCCGCGGCCAGTGTCACGGCGACGACGTTTTTGACGCTTCTGTGGATGCGTGGCATCGAGTGTCCTTTCGGGACGGTGTTCATTGCTTGACACTGCCCGCGCTGAGGCCGGACTGCCAGTAGCGCTGCATGAGCAGGAAGGCGACGACGAGCGGAATGATGGTGAGCAGCGAACCGGTCAGCACCAGGTGGTACACCGGCTGGGCGCCGGCACCGGAAGCCTGCGCGCTCCACTGGTTGAGCCCGACGGTGAGCGGGTACCACTTCGGTTCGCTGAGCATGATCAGCGGCAGGAAGTAGTTGTTCCAAGTGGACACGATGGTGAACAGCGCCACGGTGACGATGCCGGGCGCCAGCTGGCGCAGGGTCACGGTGAAGAAGATCCGGAGCTCCCCCGCGCCATCGATTCGCGCCGCCTCCAGCAACTCGTCCGGGATCGCGTCGGCGGCGTACACCCAGATCAGGTACAGGCCGAACGGGCTGATCAGCGACGGGATGATGATCGCCAGCGGATTGTTGGTGAGGCCGAGCTTGCTGAACATCAGGAAGGTCGGCACCGCGAGCGCCGTGGCGGGGACGGCGACCGCGCCGAGTACGACCGCGAACACCGCGCGGCGGCCGGGGAAGCGGTATTTGGCCAGCCCGTAGCCCGCGGCGGTCGCGAGGATGGTCGCTCCCCCGGCGCCGACGACGACGTAGAGCAGCGTGTTCCCCAGCCAGCGCAGGAAGATCCCGTTGTCGTAGGTGAACGTCTCGCCGATGTTCTCGAACAGCGCGAACGGACCGCCGAACGCCAGTCCCGAGGTGGTGAACAGCGCGGACTGCGTCTTGGTCGCATTGATCACCAGCCACACGAGCGGCACGAGCGTGTAGATCAGGTACAGCGCCATGACGGCGGTGAGCACCCGCGACTTACGGGGCCGCGTCACCGAAAACGTGGCCATCACATCTCTTTCCGGGAGCCGCGCAGCTGCACGACGTAGGCGATGATCGCGGTGATCACGCCCATCACGATCGCGACGGTCGCGGAGTAGTTGTACTGCTGACCGCCGAAGGAAAGGTTGTAGGCGTACATGTTCGGCGTATAGAAGGTGCCGATCACGTTGGGCGCCAAGGTGCGCATGATGTTCGGCTCGTTGAACAGCTGGAAGCTGCCGATGATCGAGAAGATCGTCGCGATGACGATCGCCCCGCGCAGCGCGGGCAGCTTCACGCTCAGGATGGCGCGGAACGCGCCGGCACCGTCGATCGCCGCGGCCTCGAACTGTTCCTTGGGGATCACCTTGAGCGCGGAGTAGAAGATGAGCATGTTGTAGCCCACGAACTCCCAGGTGACGACGTTGCCGATGGACGCGAGCATCCAGTTGTCCGACAACGGTTTCACCACGTCGCGGCCGAGCAGGTGGTTCAGGTCGGCGGCCAGTCCGAAGTGGTCGCCGTAGATGAAACCCCACATCAGCGCGGCGACGACGGCGGGTACGGCGTACGGCAGGAAAATCACGACGCGGAAGAAACCGGACGCGTGCAGCCGGGCGCTGTCGATCGCCAGCGCCGCGATCAGCGCGAGCACCAGCATGATCGGGACCTGCACGGCGAGGAAGAGCAGGACCCGTTGGAAGGAGTCCCAGAACTTCGGGTCGGCGAGCACCTGCGCGTAGTTGGCCGCGCCGACGAAGGTCGTGCCGCCGAAGAAGGCCTGATCACGGAAGAGACTCAGGACGAAGGCGTAGACGATGGGCGCCAGGAAGGTCAGTGCGAAAACCAGCATGAACGGGGCGACGAAAAGCCAGCCTCGCCAGTTGCGGCGCGGGCGGCGCGCGGTGGTCGTGCGGCGGGGTGGCGCTGGGGCGGGCGCGACCGCGGTGGACGTCATCGTCTCTCCGGACTCACCGAGCGATATCGCGACTCGGCGGAATGTTTACGTCAACATCAGTGCGGCGGAGGCTATCGTGTTGACGTAAACATGTCCAGAACCTTCCGAGGAGACCACCGTGGCCGGACGCGGACCGTCGATGGCCGACGTCGCCAGAGAGGCCGGAGTGTCCGGCCAGACCGTCTCCCGGGTCGCGAACGGCAGGTCGAACGTCGACGAGGCGACCCGTGAACGTGTACTCGCGGCGATGCGCCGCGTGGGCTATCGCCCCAACAGCGCCGCCCGCGCGCTGCGCAACGGCCGGTTCCGCAGCATCGGCGTCATCATCTCGGCGTTGTCGACCTTCGGCAACAGCCGCACCCTCGACGCCGTCGCGACCGCGGCCGCCGACGAGGGGTTCTCTATCGTGCTCATGCCCGTCACCAGGCCCTCCCAAGGCGAGGTGTCGGGCGCCTTCAGCAGGCTGAACGAACAGGCCGTCGACGGCGTCATCATCCTGATCGAACAGCACGAACTGGACCAGAGCGAGATCGAGCTGCCCCACGGCCTACCCGTCGTCGTCATCGACGCGGGCGGGCGCCGCGACCATCCGGTCGTCGACTTCGACCAGGCCTCCGGCGCCATCGCCGCGACCCGGCATCTGCTCGACCTCGGACACGAGACCGTCTGGCACGTCGCCGGACCACCCGAGTCCTACGCCGCCGAACGACGCCGGAAGTCATGGCAGCGGACGCTCGAAGAGCACGGCCGGGACGTGCCGCCGCCGCTCATCGGCGACTGGTCGTCGCGGTCCGGCTACGAACATGGCGTCCAGCTGGCGGGTGACCCCGGCGTCACCGCCGTCTTCGCCGCCAACGACCAAATGGCACTCGGCTTGCTGCGCGCGCTTCACGAAAAAGGACGATCGGTCCCCCGCGACGTGAGCGTGGTCGGCTTCGACGACATGGATGAGGCCGCGCATTTCTGGCCACCGCTCACTACCGTCCGGCAGTCGTTCGACGAGGTCGGAAAACGGGCGGTGGCCGCGCTGCTCGCCGAGATCACCGACGCGGGCACGGCGGGCGCCATCAGTGTGCCGACCGAATTGATCGTCCGGTCCAGCACCGCGCCACCAAAGTCGTGAAAGGCCGGTCATGAGTAGGGGCCTCCTTCACTGGCACCCGTGCTGTTCACGCTCACAGAATGGGTCGGCCGATGATCACGGCAGCCGCCCTTGTTGATCTCGTCGTCCGCGATTATCGAGGCACAGCAACGATCTTCAGATTCGTACAATCGGTGACAATCACTGTTAACGCTCACTTCACTCGTTGACCGGTCATGCCACCGGCGCTACATTTGCCCGAAGTCAAGTCGCACACAGGTCTTAATCCCACCCCGGTCGAGCTTCCGCCGCCCGACCGTCCGTCGACGATGACGCTAGGGACTTCGATGCGAACGAACCCGATGACCAAGCGACCACCACCGTCTCGCCCTGGCGGCACCTTCTTCCACACCGAAGGCCTGCGTCCGAAGCCGGGACGGAAAGGGGTTTCCCATGGCAGGGCAACGACTCCGACCGCTGGGCGCCTCGGTCGTCATGGACTTCGGCCCAAGTACGCCTGAGCGGCGGCCGCGGCTTCGTGTGCGGGGCCTGGGCGTCGTTTCTCAACTACCGCAAGAGCGACAAGACGTTCTACTGGGGCGGTTGCGCCGACTTCGAACTCGCCACGCCTTGACACCGAAGGAGAATCACGATGCATTCGATGGGTCAAGCCCCGCCGACCGTGCCACTCCGGGCGGCATCCCACCGTAGGAAGCGCGTCCGGCGCGGCCGTGGGGCGCGCACGCTGATCACCCTGCTCACGACCGTCCTCACGGCGTCCGCGGCGGTCGCGTTCGACACCACCACCGCGTTGGCGGCGACCGTCGACACGAACGCGTGGTACGCCCTGGTCAACCGCAACAGCGGCAAAGCACTGGATGTCGCCGGCGTCTCCACCGCCGACGGCACGGTGGTCCAACAGTGGTCTCGCCACGACGGAGCCAACCAGCAGTGGCAGTTCGTGGACTCGGGCGGCGGCTACTACCGGCTGAAGTCGAAGAACTCCGGCAAGGTGCTCGACCTCGACAACTGGTCGACCGCCGATGGCGGGAAAGTCCAGCAGTGGACCGACCTCAACGGAACCAACCAGCAATTCCGCCTCGCCGACTCCGACGGCGGGCACGTCAGGCTGATCAACCGCCACAGCGGCAAAGCCGTGGAGGTGACCGGCTCGTCGACCGCGGACGGAGCAGCCGCCGTCCAGTACGGCGACCAGAACAGAGCCAACCAGCAGTGGCAACTCGTCCGCCTGGGCGACACACCCAGCGGGTGCGCGCTTCCGTCGACGTACCGCTGGTCATCGACGGGAGTGCTGGCGAACCCGAGGCAGGGGTGGGTCTCACTCAAGGACTTCACCTACGTCCCCTACAACGGCAAACACTTGGTCTACGGGACGACGCACGACACGGGGACGAGCTGGGGCTCGATGAACTTCACCACCTTCACGAACTGGTCCGGCATGGCCTCGGCCGGCCAGAACGCGATGAACTCCGGCACCGTCGCGCCCACGCTGTTGTACTTCGCCCCGAAGAACATCTGGGTACTCGCCTACCAATGGGGCGGGACCGCCTTCAGCTACAAGACGTCGACCGACCCCACGAACCCGAATGGGTGGTCGGCTCCGCAGACACTCTCCACCGCGAGCATCTCCGGCTCCGGCACCGGACCCATCGACCAGACACTCATCGCCGACGACACGAACATGTACCTGTTCTTCGCCGGCGACAACGGCAAGATCTACCGTTCCACCATGCCTCTCGGGAATTTCCCCGGTAACTTCGGCTCGTCCTACACGACGATCATGAGCGACACACAGGCCAACCTGTTCGAAGCGGTCGAGGTCTACAAGGTCAAGGGCCAGAACCAATATCTCATGATCGTCGAGGCGATGGGACGCAACGGGCGCTTCTTCCGCTCGTTCACGTCCAGCAGCCTGGGCGGTACGTGGACACCGCAGGCCGCCACGGAGAGCAACCCGTTCGCCGGCAAGGCCAACAGCGGCGCCACCTGGACCAATGACATCAGCCACGGCGACCTGATCCGCAGCACCGCCGACCAGACCAAGACCATCGATGCCTGCAACCTGCAGTTCCTCTACCAGGGACGTGACCCCAATTCCGGCGGTGACTACGGCCTCCTGCCCTACCGACCGGGCGTGCTGACCCTGCAACGCTGAGCACCTGACGCGGTCCTGCCCCAGCCGGGTCGGCGCCCTCACCTCTTACCGGGTGAGGGCGCCGACCCGGCTTTGAAGCGTGCCGCCGCCGAACGGCGGCCGCGCCAACTTTCTGCCCGACTGATGAATCAGATCTATTCTGGAAGCCAGTGGGCAGAAAAGAGACCATACGGCGGTACTCCGGGTCGAACGCGGCGACTCAAGGGCCGATGAATACGATTCAAAGTCGTCCATCCTTGCGAATACATCAGTCATATGTTGCACTGATGACGGCTGTGTTTCCTGCTGTCCGACCAGTCATCCGACGCGATCTTCGCGACCTGATGGGCGCGCGCACAGCGTCCACCGAGTGTCGTCGCCTCAAGGTGCGCCGGCAGGGCGTTCGTCGAGCATCTCCCCTATCTGAAGGAGATCCTGTGTTCGCGTCCTCTTCTTCCGCGTTACGGAGGCCGGTGTCCGCGTCCGTGGCGGTCGCGGCCTTGACCGCCGCGATGGCCGTGGTGACCCCGGTCCCTTCCGCTTTCGCGGCTACGACCATTCTTCACGCGTCCCCGTCCGGCACCGGCGCCAGTTGCTTCGCCACCGCTCCCTGCTCGTTGCCTGCCGCCCAGGCCGCGGTGCGGTCGCTCACCGGTGCGATGTCGGGTGACATCGTCGTGGAGCTGGCCGGTGGGGTGTACCGGCTTTCCGAGCCGCTGCGGCTGACCGCGGCGGACTCCGGCGGCAACGGTCACCGTGTCGTGTGGCGGGCGGCCTCGTCCGCCCGTCCTGTGATCAGCGGCGCCCGCGCGGTCACCGGCTGGTCGATCGCCGACGCGGGGAAGAACATCTGGCGCGCGAACGTCGGTGCCGGTACCGATACCCGGCAGTTGTATGTCGACGGCGCGATCGCCACCCGCGCGCGTACCCAGATGAACCGGTCCTTGTTCACTTTCACCAACACGGGCATGACCTTCTCCAGCCCCGCGCTGAGCTACCTGAACGGCCTGGCCGGCCAGAACCGGGTCGAGGTGGAGAGCGTCAACTCGTTCACCGACCGGTACTCGCCGGTGCAGAGCATCAGCGGGAACGCCATCACGATGCAGCAACCCGCGTGGAACAACAACACCTTCGGATACGACACGCTCGCGGCCCCGCACCGGGCCGGACCGTTCTATCTGACCAACGCGTACGAGTTCCTCGACTCGCCCGGCGAGTGGTACGTCAACCCGGGGACCGGCGCGCTGTACTACACCCCGCTGCCCGGCCAGAACATGAGCAACGTCAGTGTGGAGCTACCGATGTTGCAGTCGCTGGTGAACGTCGGGGGCACCTATGACGCGCCCGCGCACGACATCACGTTCAGCGGTATCACATTCACCGGTACGAGCTGGCTCGGTCCCAGCAGCAACCAGGGATACGCGGACCAGCAGACCGGCGCCTACCTCGCGGGCAACTGGAACTGGCCGGCCGACCGGCTGACGTCCTGCCAGAACGGTTGCCGGCAGTTCGAGGCGGCTCGGCCGCACTGGAACCAGATGCCCGCCGCCGTGCAGGTGTCCGCCGCCCGTGGCATCACCTTCAGCGGCTCCGCGTTCGTCAACCTGGGACAGACGGCCATCGGCATCGGCAACGACGCGAACGCTCACGCCAGCGGAGTCGGTCTCGGCGCGAGCGACATCAAGGTCACCGGATCCGAGATCGCCCGCAACTCCGCGGGCGGCTTCGTGGTCGGTGGCGTCCGGGCCGACGCGCACCATCCCGGCGATCAGCGGATGGTCAACCGGAACATCACCATCAGCGACAACCGCGTCCACGACCTCGGCCTGGAGTACCGGGGCAATGTCTCGGTACTGACCACCTACGTCACGACCACCTACGTCTCCCACAACGAGGTCTACAACATGCCGTACTCCGGCATGTCGATCGGATACGGCTGGGGCAGCAATGACGCGGGCGGCAGCGACCACTACGCCAACCGCGGCCTGTACAACTTCCAGCCGCGGTACTCGACGCCGACCACCGCGTCCGGCAACCGGCTGGTCGACAACTACATCCACGACGTCATGCAGCAAATGAACGACGGTGGCTGCATCTACACGCTGGGGTGGAACCCGAACGCGACGATCAGTGGCAACCACTGCCTGCGCACCAATGGTTACTTCGGCATCTACTTCGACGAAGGCTCCCGGTACTACACCGCGACCGACAACGTCTTCTCCGCCACCGGAACCTGGGCCACCGCCAACTACTGGGGCGGCGAGAACATGGGCAACTGGACCGTCACCGGCAACTGGTCGACCAACGGCAGCACCAACGTGTCGAATGGCGACCGCGGCAATGTTGTGTCCGGCAACGTCACCGTGACCAATGGAAACTGGCCGTCCGGCGCACAGGCCGTGATGGCGAACGCCGGGCCGCGGAGCGGCGGCGAGCCATCGGCCGGCACGATCGTGGGTGGACAGTCGGGCCGCTGCGTCGAGGTCAGTGGCGGGAGCACGGCCAACGGTGCCAGGACGCAGCTGCAGGATTGCCGCGGTGCGGTCAACCAGAGCTGGACCTACACCTCCGCAAAGCAGTTGGTGGTATACGGCGACAAGTGTCTCGACGCGTCGGGGCAGGGAACCGCCAACGGCACCGCCGCGGTCATCTGGGACTGTCACAGCGGGGGCAACCAGCAGTGGAACGTCAACGCCAACGGCACCATCACCGGCGGGCAGTCCGGACTCTGTCTGGACGCCAGTGGCAACGGAACCGCGAACGGCACACTGATCCACCTCTGGTCGTGTCACGGTGGAACGAACCAGCAGTGGACCCTGCGGTAGCACTTCGTCCATTATGGACAGATGTCCCGGTCGCGCCCGAGCGGTGCGACCGGGACAACGATCAGATCAGCGGAGCCAGTGCTGACTGGTGGCGCCCCGGCAGTCGTACTGCTGGAGCCGGGTGCCGTTCACCGTCGAGGAACCGATGACGTCCAGGCACCGGCCCGAGTGACGGGCGACGATTTCGAGGTAGCCGTCCGCGTCGCGTAGCTGCCACTGTTGATTGGTCCCACCATTGCAGGACCAGAGGACGATCTTGGCGTTGTTTGCTGTCGAGGCGCCGCTGATGTCGAGGCATTTGCCGGAATGCCGGGAGACGAGCTGAACGTGACCATCGGCGGCGGCGCGCGCTTCCCACTGCTGGTTCGCCCCGCCATGGCAGTCCCATTGGATGATCTCGGCACCGTCGGCGCTCGAGGCGCTCACCACGTCGACGCATTTGCCGGAGTTCCGGTTCGTGACGGCGGTGACCGGCGTGCCAGGGCTTCCGTTGTCACCCCAGGCGTGCCGCAGCCGGTCGGCGCCACTGGTGCTGCGGATGCTCAGCGAAAGATCGCTGCCGCTGCCGCGGAGCGCGAACATGGAGTACCAGTCGTAGGTCTGCCCGGCGGTGACCTTACCGCCCAGCGCCGGCCAGTAGGCCCCACCCATGTCGTGGTCGCGCATGAGGTCGGTGATGGCGCGGAGGTACCGGACGAAATTGGCGGAACTGCTCGGATTTCCATAGTCGAGACCGGTGTCCATCGGCGCACCGAATTCGGTCACGACCGCCCGGGAGGCGCAACTGCCCAGCCGGGTCTGCGCCAGGTCGCGCCAGCCGGCGTAATCGTGCTGCCCGTAGAAGAATGCGTAGAAATGGAATGAGAGCAGGGTTCCGGCGAAACGGCTGTCACCACACACGGGCCGGAGATCCTGGCTGAAGCCCGTGCCACCGATGAGAATTCGGCCTCGCGGAATCGACGGGCGGGCGTTGATCCAGTTGGCGGCGACGTTCAACCATTCGCTCGCACCGTATCCGTGCGGTTCGTTCATCGGCTCGAAGTGGACCAGGCCGTTGCCGCCGTACTGGGCGATCACGGTGTCCCACATCGAGTTGAAAGCGGCCATGTTGGTGATGCGGCCACCCGAAGCGGCCCCATCCTCCCAGTAGGCGAGGATGACCTTGAAGCCGCGGCCGGTCGCGGCGTCGATGGCACCGCGGTAGGCGTTCCACCAGGATGAGCCGACGGTGTGGGTGTTGACGGGCAGCCGGACGGTGTTGACGCGGAGCAGGTTCTCCATGCCGGCATAGACCGCGTCGGCTTTGGCCCGGACGGTCGCGTAGCTGTCAGATGCGGTCAACCCTTCCAGGACGAGGGTGCCGGTCGTGAAGTTGTCGCCTTTCCGAGCCCAGTTCATCCCTCTGAACTGACTCGTGTCGGCGCCGGCGGGCGACGCACTGACGAGCGCGGCGGCGGACATCAGAGCCGCCGCGATCAAAACACCGAGGAAGAGGCGAAGCGGCAGCGTGAACTTGAATCTTTTCGTGGGCATGACACCGACCGTTCTCGTGCGACGTTGCAGGGAGTGGTCATCGACAGAGGACAAGAACGTCCGGAATCACTGTCCCATTCAGAATATGCCCGATCAAGATCGACTACAAAAGTGATCGAATGACCGTATCGCGTTGGTCGTGAGTGGCGATTCGGGTTAGAACCCGAATCGCCACTCACGACCAACTGTACCGACCGCGGTCAGAACCTCCATTGCCGATCGCCCTGGCCCGAGCCGCAACGGCCCGGCGGCGCGCATCTACCCGCGTCGCGAGGGCGCGACTCCGCTGCCAGCGTAAGACTGATCCATTTCGACTGATAAGACTGAACCATTGCGCTCTCCGCAGCGGTTCGCGTACGGTTACCAGTTGATCGAACCGGTTCGACCCCGCTTGGGAGTCCCCATGGTTCAACGGCGAACTGTCCTCTGTGCGCTTGTCACCGATCCCAGACGGCGATCAATCCCTTGGCGTCGCCGGTAAATCAACCAGCCGAGCCGTCGACCCCACCAGGTCTGGCGGCTCCGGGCCTGTAGTCCCGTAGACCCGGCCGACCTCCTGGGAGCTTTCCGCCCTTGTGTGGGAGCGCTCCCGGGCCCGCAAAGAGCCTTCACCGACGCAGGAGAATCATGACCCCGCACATCCATTCCGTCAGGCGGCGTCGGCCGCTACTCCGATCGGCGATCGTCTCACTCGCCGCCACGACCGCCGTGACCTTCGTACCGAGCGTGGCCGATGCCGCGACCACCCTCGGCGCGGCGGCGGCCCAGTCCGGCCGGTACTTCGGCGCCGCGGTGGCCGCCTTCAAGCTGGGCGATTCGCAGTACACGACCATCCTCAACCGGGAATTCAACTCGATCACCGCCGAGAACGAGATGAAATGGGACGCCACCGAGCGATCCCGCAACAACTTCACCTTCGGCCCGGCCGACCAGATCGTCAATCACGCGCGCGCCCAGGGCAAGCAGCTTCGCGGTCACACACTGGTCTGGCACTCGCAGCTGCCCGACTGGGTCAAGGCGATCCGTGACGCCAACACCGTGCGCAGCGTGATGAACCACCACATCACCACCCTCGCGGGCCGTTACCGCGGCCAGATCCACTCGTGGGATGTGGTGAACGAGGCATTCGACGACGGCGGCAACGGCCAGCTTCGTTCCTCGGTGTTCCGCGATGTGCTCGGCAACGGGTTCATCGAAGAGGCTTTCCGCACCGCCCGCACCGCCGATCCCAACGCCAAACTCTGTTACAACGACTACAGCATCGAGGACTGGAACTCGCCCAAGACACAGGGTGTCTACCGGTTGGTCAGGGATTTCAAGGCACGTGGGGTGCCGATCGACTGCGTCGGCCTCCAGTCGCACTTCGGCGGCGGCCCGCCCAGCAACTTCCAGACGACACTGTCCAGTTTCGCCGCGCTCGGCGTCGACGTGCAGCTCACCGAGCTCGATATCGCGCAGGCGCCGCCGAACTCGTACGCCAGCACGGTCCGGGCCTGTTTGAACGTGGCGCGATGCACCGGCATCACCACGTGGGGGGTACGCGACAGCGACTCCTGGCGCGGGAACGAGAACCCACTGCTGTTCGACCGCGGCGGCAACAAGAAACCGGCTTATGACGCGACCCTCAACGCCCTGAACGGGGCGACCACCGGAAGCCCGATCCAGGTCGGTGTCCAGTACCGGCTGGTGGCCCAGCACAGCGGCAAGGCCCTCGAGATCGCCAACTCGTCCACGTCCGCCGGTGCCACCCTGCGGCAGTGGACGGTCACCAGCGGACAGAATCAGCAGTTCGACTTCCTCGACTCCGGCGGCGGCTACTACCGGATCCGGGCGCGGCACAGTGGCCTGATGCTCCAGGTATCGGGCACGAGCAGTGGTGCGGACATCTCGCAACAGCCGGACGCGAACACCGCGAGCCAGCAGTGGCAGGCGACCGACCACGGCAACGGTGTGGTGAGCCTGGTCAACCGGCAGAGCGGTCTGGCACTGGACGTGTGGGAGGTGTCCACGGCCGATGGCGCACGCCTTTCCCAGTGGACCTTCACCGGTAACGCCAACCAGCGCTTCCAGCTCCAGCGCGTCTAGCCCGGACGGATGGGACCCCGCGATGAGAATGCGTTTCAGAGCGGCGATCTCCGCCGCACTCCTGATTGCCGCCGGCATGACGGCGACCATGATCGCCTCCGCTCCGCCAGCTATTGCCCACGCGGTCAACCCCGCCGACTTCCAGCAGGTCGAACTGGCCCGAGGGGTAGCCGAAATGGGCGAACCGATGTCACTGGCCGTGCTACCGGACCGCTCGGTACTGCACACCTCCCGCAACGGGACCTTGCGGCGGACCACGGCCGCCGGGGCGACCACCGTGATCGGCACCCTGCAGGTCTACTCGCACGACGAGGAGGGCCTGCAGGGCATCGGGGCCGACCCGAACTTCGCCACCAACCGGTTCATCTACCTGTACTACTCTCCCCCACTGTCCACTCCGGGCGGTGATGCCCCGGACAACGGCTTCGACTTCTCCGCGTGGAACGGGGTGGACCGGCTCTCCCGGTTCACGCTCAACAGCGACTTCACGCTGAACATGGCCAGCCAGGTGACCGTGCTGGACGTGCCGACCAACCGCGGTATGTGCTGCCACGTCGGCGGGGACATCGACTTCGACGCGGCGGGCAACCTATATCTGTCCACAGGGGACGATTCGAATCCGTTCGCATCGGACGGCTACACCCCTATCGACGAGCGCGCCAACCGCAACCCCGTGTTCGACTCACAGCGTAGCGCCGGCAACACCAACGACCTCCGCGGCAAAGTGTTGCGGATCAAGGTGAACACCGACGGGTCGTACTCGAGCCCGGCAGGCAACCTGTTCCCGCCCGGCACCGCGAAGACCCGTCCTGAGATCTATGCGATGGGCTTCCGCAACCCGTTCCGGATGAACGTGGACAAGGCCACCGGCGTGGTCTATCTCGGCGACTACGGACCCGACGCCGGTACCGCAAGCAACACCCGCGGGCCTGCCGGCCTGGTGGAGTTCAACCGGATCACCTCGGCGGGCAACTACGGTTGGCCCTACTGCGTCGGGGCCAACACGACGGCGGAAGCCTATGTGGACTACACGTTCCCGTCCGGGCCGTCCGGATCCCGGTTCACCTGCGCCGCACCGGTCAACAACTCTCCGCGTAACACCGGGCTGAGCACGCTGCCCGCCGCGCGCCCGGCCTGGATCAAGTACGACAATTGCTCGCTGGCGGCGTTCGGCTGCGGGTCTGAGTCGCCCATGAGCGCGCCGGTGTACCGGTACGACGCGGCCAACCCGTCGTCGATCAAGTTCCCGCCCGCGCTGCACGGGCACGTCTTCGCCACCGAGTTCGGCAGGCGCTGGATCAAGACCATCGACGTCGACGCCGACGGGTCGGCCGGGCAGATCAACGACTTCCCGTGGCGCGGCACGCAGGTCATGGACTCCACCTTCGGCCCGGACGGTGCCATGTACGTGCTGGACTATGGCACCGGCTGGGGCAGCGGTGACGCCAGCTCGGCGCTCTATCGCATCGAGTACAACCCGGCGGGAAACCGGGCACCGACCGCGCGGGCCGTCGCCGACCGCACGTCCGGCGCGGCACCGCTGACAGTCGCTTTCTCGTCGGCCGGCTCCTCGGATCCCGAGGGCGGCGCGCTTGCCTACGCGT
The DNA here is from genome assembly GCF_055575355.1 of Amycolatopsis sp. NPDC034160. Lineage (NCBI taxonomy): Bacteria > Bacillati > Actinomycetota > Actinomycetes > Pseudonocardiales > Pseudonocardiaceae > Amycolatopsis > Amycolatopsis sp. NPDC034160. The sequence continues at coordinate 372,400 of NZ_JBVISU010000005.1, forward strand.
GGAACTTCGGTGATGGCAGCACGTCCACAGCGGCCAATCCGAACCACACCTACACCCGCAACGGCCAGTACACGGTCAGTCTGACGGTGACCGACCCCGGAGGTCGCACCGGCAACACCAGTGTGCTCGTCAACGTCGGCAACACCGCACCCACGGTCACCCTGACCACACCCGTCAACGGGAGCCTGTTCAGCTTCGGCGACACCGTGCCGTACACGATCACCGTCTCGGACCCGGAAGACCGCACGATCGACTGCGGCCGGGTGACCCTCAGCTATCTGCTGGGCCATGACAGCCACGCACACAAGATCACCTCACGGACCGGCTGTTCGGGGACGCTGCGGATCCCGGTGGACGGTGAGCACGACACGGCGGCGAATCTCTACGCGGTCTTCGACGCCGAATACACCGACCTCGGGGCGAACGGCCAGCCGGCGCTGACCACCCATACGCAGCACGTCCTGCAACCGCGGCACCGCCAAGCCGAGCACCACTCCGGCCAGTCGGGAACGGGCCTCTACGACAAGGCGTCCGCGGAGGGCGGCAAGACCGTCGGCGACATCCACAACGGTGACTGGATCGCGTTCCAGCCCTACGCACTCGCGGGCGAGACCCGGTTCACCGCCCGGGTATCGTCCGGCGGCACGGGCGGCACGCTGTCCGTGCGGACCGGTTCGCCGACCGGGCCGGTGCTCGGAAAGGTGACGGTTCCGGTCACCGGCGGCTGGGACACCTTCGCCGAGGTTTCCACCACCCTGACCGGCGTCCCGGCCGGCACCAGCACGATCTACCTGACGTTCGCGGGTGGCGGCAGCGGCTACCTGTTCGACGTGGACGCGTTCTCGTTCGGCGCCTCGCCGGGTGGCCGCACCGGGCGGATCACCGCCCCGGCGGCAAATGTGTCGACGTCAGCGGCGGCGGCACCCAGCTGATCATCTGGACCTGCCACGGCGGCACCGACCAACGCTGGACGCTGCCGTGACCCCGCACAGGAAGCGAAGTGACCCGGCATGAAGAAAAGGTCCATCCGGCGCGTGCTCAGCGTGGCCGCCGCCGCGCTCGTCGTTCTCGCGACCGGTGCCAGTCCACCTGTCAGCGCCGCCGACACGCCGTATGACGTGCTGGTGTTCTCCAAGACCGCCGGCTTCAGGCATGACTCGATCCCGGCGGGCATCCAGCTGATCCGGGAACTGGGCACGGCCAACAGCTTCACCGTGACCAGCACCGAGGACGCCAACCAGTTCGACGCCGGCAACCTGGCTCGATACGAGGCCGTGGTATTCCTCAACACCACCGGTGACGTGCTGAACACCACCCAGCAGAGCGCGTTCGAATCCTATATCCGGGGTGGAGGCGGGTATGTCGGCGTCCACTCGGCGTCCGACACCGAACACGACTGGCCGTTCTACGGCGAACTAGTCGGCGCGTACTTCGCTTCGCACCCGGCCATCCAGCAGGCCACCCAGCGGATCGAGAACCGGGCACACCAGGCCACACAGCACTTCGCCCCCGCCTGGGCACGGACCGACGAGTGGTACGACTTCCGGACCAACGTCCGCTCCAGCGCCAGGGTACTGGCCACTTTGGACGAATCCACCTACTCCGGTGGCTCGATGGGCGCCGACCATCCGTACACCTGGTGCAAGACACTCCAAAATGGACGTTCGTTCTATACCGGAAACGGCCATACCCAGGCGAGTTACGCCGAGCCCGGCTTCCGGTCCATGATGCTCGGTGGCATCCGGTACGCGGCGGGCCGGACCAAGGCGGACTGCCGTCCGGAGACGGGCTACGCCGCGCTGTACAACGGATCCACCACCGGCTGGTCCCAAGCCGGCCCGGGTGGCTTCAGCAACAGTGACGCCACGCTGACCTCCTCCGGCGGGATGGGCATGCTCTGGTACAGCGCCAAGGAGCTGCGCTCCTACTCGCTCAAGCTGGACTGGCGTATGCCCGGCGACGACAACTCCGGCGTCATCCTCGGCTTCCCGGCGGGCAATGACCCGGACGCCGCGCTCGACCAAGGGTACGAAGTCCAGATCGACGCCACCGACACGGCGGACAAGACCACCGGCTCGGTCTACGGGTTCAAGGCCGCCGACATCGCCGCCCGCGACGCCGCGCTCAACCCGCCGGGCGAGTGGAACACCTTCGAGCTGCTCGTCGAGGGTGAGCGGCTGCAGGTGTTCCTGAACGGCGTGAAGATCAACGATTTCACCAACACCGACCCGGTGCGATCGTTGACCTCGGGCCATATCGGCATCCAGAATCACGGCACCGGTGACGACGTGTCCTTCCGCGACATCCGGCTCAAGGAGCTGGGCGGCCCCATCGCGCGCACCGGACCGATCACCGCCACCGTCGGCAAATGTGTCGACGTCAACGGTGGCGGCACCGCTGACGGCACGAAGATCCAGCTGTGGACCTGCACCGGCGCGGCCCGACAACAATGGACGGTCAACGGCGACACCTTGCGGGCGTTGACCAAGTGCATGAACGTCGCAGGCGGCAGCACCGCGAACGGTGCCCAGGTGCAACTGTCCACCTGCACTGGCAGCGGTGCGCAGAACTGGACGGCCGGGGCGAACGGCTCCTTGGTCAACTCGCGGTCCGGTAAATGCCTCGACGCCAACGGAGCCGGCTCGGCCGACGGTACCCAGCTGATCATCTGGCCCTGTCACGGTGGCGCCAACCAGCGCTGGACCCTGCCTTGAACCCAGTGGAGAACAGGAGCAAGCCCATGAAAAAACGGCACGATTTTCTTCGATGGTGGACGCCGATCGCCGCCGTGGCACTGGTTCTCGCCAGTTTCACCGTGGCCGACGCCGTGCCGTCCACCCCGGCGACGAATCCCGGCACTCTCGCCGCGTCACCCGGCTGCGGCAAGACCCCGACCCTGACCAGCGGTACGCGCACGATTCAGAGCGGTGGTCAGAACCGTTCCTTCATCTTGAGGCTGCCCGACAACTACAACAACAATACTCAGTACCGGCTGATCTTCGGGTATCACTGGCGGGGCGGCACCGCCAACGACGTCGACTCGGGCGGATCCGACGGCTACAACTGGTCCTACTACGGACTGCGGCGGCTGTCCGGCAACGGCGCGATCTTCGTCGCGCCCCAGGGCAACGGCAACGGCTGGGCCAATCCCGGCGGCCAGGACATCACCTTCACCGACGACATGACGAGGCTGATCGAGAACGATCTGTGTGTCGACACGGCACAACGCTTCGCACTGGGCTTCAGCTACGGCGGCGGCATGAGCTACTCACTCGCCTGCAGCCGGGCGAACATGTTCCGTGCGGTCGCGGTCTATTCCGGCGCGCAGCTGAGCGGCTGCGGCGATGGCTCGCAGCCGATCGCGTACATGGGGATTCACGGCATCAGCGACAATGTCCTCAACATCTCGCAGGGACGGTCGTTGCGGGACAGGTTCGTCCGGAACAACGGCTGCACCGCCCAAAACCCGCGTGAGCCCACGGTGGGCAGCCGAACCCACATCACCACCTACTACTCGGGGTGCCGCGCCGGGTATCCGGTCGTCTGGGCCGCGTTCGACGGAGGTCACGGCCCCGGTCCCATCGACGGCGGTGGTGAGGGCTGGCGGACCTGGACCTCGGGAGAGGTCTGGAAGTTCTTCACCGGAGACACGACGCCGACGCCGACCACGTTCCGGCTGCGTGGCGAGTCGTCCGGCCGGTGCGCGGACGTCACCGGGGCGAACTCGGCGAACGGCTCCCAGTTGATCGTCTGGGACTGCCACACCAACGCCAACCAGCAGTTCGCGCAGAGCGGGCAGGCCCTGCAGGTGCTGGGCAAATGTCTGGACGCGCCCAATAACGCCACCTCCGGCACCCGGGTACAGATCTGGGACTGCCACGGCGGCGCCAACCAACAGTGGAACGTCACCAGTAGCGGCACGATCACGAGTGTCCAAACCGGACTGTGCCTCGACGTCACCGGCACCGCGAACAACGCGACCGTGCACGTGGCGACTTGCAACGGCGGCGCCGGCCAGCGCTGGGCCAAGGCCTAGCCGGTCGAGTTGGTCGTGAGTGGCGATTCGGGCAGCGGCCGCAACAGGCCGCCGGTGAAGGACGGGAACAGCGCCGGACGGTCGGACCACCGCACCACCCGGTCGGTGGGCGGG
>NZ_JBVISU010000006.1:0-326329 GCF_055575355.1 Amycolatopsis sp. NPDC034160
CGCGAGATCCGCCTTTGAGCACGTGGGATACGGCTCAGAGCACGTGAGTGCGGGGTTTGATCCAGGTTCCCGCTGGACGCACGAACCTCCGGCGCCTAGGTACAGGAAGGGGGCCATCACGTACTCGAGAAGGTGGAAGGGGCCTTCACGCGCAGCCGTTGTGACTGGTGCTGCTGCGGCGGGGTCGACGGCCTTGTCGCGAAAGCCTCTTTCGGGGCATCAGACGTCTCCAAAGTGGCTTTCGCGACACAGCGCCAGCCCGCAGAGCCTCAACGCCTGACGCACCCGAAAACGGGGCCGCGAGCTCTTCGCTCGCGGCCCCGTTTCCTGCCCACAAGGGCTCAGTTGGCCGGTTTGACCTCGGTCTTCGGATCACCGTCGACCGCGGCGGACAGCTGCGGGACGATCCGGTCGATCACGTACGGAAGGCTCAACACGGTCACGAACGAGACCGCGCTGCCGTAAGTGCCTTCGTTCTCGATGAAGACCTCGCGCTTTTCCTTCGCCACCTTCAGGCCACTGTAGAGCGCGTCCTTGCCGAGGATCTCCTGTGCCTTGGCCGGGGTGTCGATGAGCCACACGAGCGCGTCGCGGTCGAGCAGGTCGGTCCGTTCGGCGCTGAGGCTCTTGCCGAACTTGTCGCCGATGGCGGCGTCGAGGTCGGCCGGCAGTTTGAAGCCGAGCGATTCGAGGATGTGCGAGCGTCCGTCCTGACTGCCGTAGACGAAGTAACCCTCGTAGGTCGACGCCATCAGCGCCGACTTGCCCTGGAACTCCGGGTGCTCCTTGCGGACCTGGGCGAACTTGTCCTCGACGCCCTTGACCAGTTCGTTCGCCTTGGTGGCACGCCCGACGGCCTGGCCGACCTTCTTGGTCGCCTCGTTCCACGGGATGCCGTAGTCGTTGTACTCCTTGGGCTGCGCGACGACCGGGACGCCGATCTGGCTCAGCTTGTCGTACTGCTCCTTGGTGAGCCCGGAATACAGCGCGATGATCAGATCCGGCTTCAGCGCGGCGATCTTCTCGTACTGCGGTCCGTCGACGTCCTTGAGGACCTCGGGCAGCGCGGCGCCGCCGAGTTTGTCGGTCGCCCATGGGGCGATGGTGCCGGGGAATTTACCGAGCCACTCGGTGACCCCGACCGGGACCACGCCGAGGGCGAGCAGCGCGTCCTGCTCGGTCAGGCCGACCGTGACGACGCGCTTGGGTTCCTGCGTGATGGTGGTGCTGCCGTACTTGTGCTCGATCGTCGTCGGGAACGCGTTGGCGTCGACCGCGGAACCGGCGGAGTTCTGCGCGGCCGGGGCGGGTGACTCGCCGCTACCTCCGCACGCGGTGAGCGAGGCGGCCAGCACCAGGGAGGACGCCAGCACACCGGCGGTCTTCAGGCGCCCGCGCACGGCGGAGAGAGTGGGGATTCGGGCCATCGTCCGTCCTTTTTGATCGGCGGTCCGGCGCAATGCCGGATTAATCGATATTCAGGTTTGCCTAACCTAAGACGCCGAACGGCCGAATGCAACCGGTGCTGCTGCGTCCCGGATCACGTCCGTGAACGGTTGTCCGACCAGGCCGCCCAAAGCGTTGCGTACCGACCACCGGAGGCCACGAGTTCGTCGTGCGTCCCGCTTTCGACGACCACGCCCGCGTCGAGGACGACGACACGGTCCGAAGCCGCCGCTTGCGTCAGCCGGTGCGCGACGACGAGACCGGTCCGGCCTGCGAGTGCGGCCGCCGCGGCGGCTTCGAGGGTTTTCGCGCCCGCGCTCCCGGCTTCGGCGGTGGCCTCGTCGAGGATCGCGATGGGCGGATCCGCGAGGACCAGCCTGGCCAGCGCCAGCTGCTGGGATTGGGTGACCGTCAGCTGATGCCCGCCCTCGCCGACCACGGTCGCGAGACCTTCGCCCAGCGCCTCCGCCCAGCCGCGGGCGCCGACCTTTTCCAGTGCCGCCAGCAAATCCGCGTCGGACGCGTCGGGACGGGCGAGCCGGAGGTCGTCGGCCAGCGAACCGGCGAAGACATGCACCTCCTGGCTGATCAGCGCGACCGCCTGCCGGGTGGCGGACGGCCCGAGTTCGTCGAGCGGCACCCCGCCGACGGAGACCGTGCCGGTGGCCGGGGTGTGGATCCCGGCGATCAGCTTGGCCAGTGTCGTCTTCCCGGCACCGCTCGCCCCGACCAGCGCGACCCGCTCGCCGGGGGCGAGACTCAGGTCGACGTCGCGCAATACCGGGTGTCCGTCCACATAGGAGTGCGAGATCCCGGCCACTTTCACCGAGGCGTCAAGGGGTTTCGCGGGCCGCTGAGGCTCGTGCGGCGCGGGGAGGTCGGCGACCCCGACCAGCCGGGCGAGGCTCGCCGCGGCCGCCTGCGCGTCGTCCACCAGCGCCAGCGCGGTGTTGATCGGACCGAACAGGCTGTGGAAGTACAACGCCGCCGCGGTGGCCGCGCCGATGGTCACGGCGTTGTTCCCCACCAAGAGGAAACCGGCCGCGAGCACGGCCGAGAGACCGACGAACTCGGCAAGGTTGAGCCTGGCGAAGAACTTCGTCATCAGCCGGACGCCGCGCAGCATGAGTTCCATCGCCCCCTCGGAGCGCTGCCGGACGCGCTCCACGTGGGCGTCGGCGAGCCGGAACGCGCGGACGGTTTTCGCGCCGCCGATCGTGTCGAGCAGTTGCTGCTGCTGAGAACCCGTCGCGATCCGCTGCTTCGCGTACAACGGGACGGCGTTGCGGACGTACCAGCGCACGGTGTGCAGCTGGATCGGGGTCGCCAGCAGCGCCGCGAGGAGGAACCGCCAGTCGAGGACGGCGAGCGCGCCGAGGGTCAGCACGATGGTCAGCACCGAACGGCCCAGTTCGGGCAAGGCCTCGCGGACCGCCCTCGCCACCACCGTGACATCGTTGGTGACCCGGGCGGTCAGGTCGCCGGAGCCCGCGCGTTCGACCTGCTCCAGCGGAAGGCTCAAGGCGCGGTCCACGAACCGCTCCCGCAGTTCCGCCAGCAGGGTTTCGCCGAGCCGTGCGGTCAGCGAGACACCCAGCGCCGTCGCGATCGCCTGCGCGACGGCGACCAGCACCAGCGCCACCACCGGCGTCGTCAGTTCGGTGGCCGGTCGTTTCCCGACGACGAGATCGACGATATGGCCGAGCAGGGGAGCGGTGAGCAGCCCGATCGCGGTCGCGCCGACGAGCATCGCGAGCGCGCCGGCGGCACGGGCCTTCGAGGTGCGGATGAGTTCGCCGAGGACGGCGCGAATCCGCTTGCCGTCGGCGGTGGGGAGGAGTTCGCGGCTCATGACAGCACCGCCGCGCGGTAGTCGGCGCGATCGAGCGCGAGTTCGGCGTGGCCGCCTTCGGCCGTGACCCGGCCGTCGTCGAGGACGACGACGCGGTCGGTGACGGCGAGCAGTGCGGGACTCGTGGTCACCAGGATCGTGGTCCGTCCTTGTCGTAGCCGGGCGAGCCCGGTGGCGATCTTCGCCTCGGTCACCGTGTCGACCGCCGTCGTGGGGTCGTGCACGACGAGGACCGGTGCCTCCGCGGCGAGCGCGCGGGCGAGGGCGACGCGTTGCCGCTGCCCGCCGGAGAGGGAGCGCCCTCGCTCGGTGACCGCGGTTTCGATCCCGTCCGGCAGGGCATCCGCGACCTCGTCCGCCGCAGACGCGGCCAGCGCCGCGTCGCGCGAGGGACCGCCGGCGTGGACGTTCTCCGCCAGCGTTCCTTCGAACAGGTCCGCGTCGTGCGCGGCGACCAAGACGACCTCCCGCACCCGGCCGGGGTCCACAGTGGACAGATCGACGCCGTCGACGCGGACCTGACCCTCGGCCGGGTCGGCCGCGCGGGCGAGGCAGTCGAGCAGGTCGGTCGCGGCGGCCGGATCGGTGGCGACGACACCGACCAGCTGCCCGGCCGGGATGTCGAGATCGACACCGCGGAGGCTGCCGTACGAGACGCCGGTGAGCTGGACGTTCCCAGTGGCGGGCACAGGAAGTTCGCCGTCGCCCGCGCCGACCGCGGTCGGGGTGGTCAGCAGGTCGGCGACCCGGGACGCCGACGCGCGGCCCTGCGCCAGCTCGCTGTTGACCCACGAGAAGATCAGGAACGGGGTGAGCAGGAACTGCGCGAGACCGACCGCCGCGACCAGATCGCCGACGCTGATCGAGCCCGACGACGCGAGATGCCCGCCGACGAGGGCGACGACCGCGATGAAACCGCCGGTCAGCGCGAGCACCGCGCCGTCGTGCCAGGCCTTGGCCTTGGCGGCGCGCAAGGTCGCCTTCAGCGAGTGCTGGCTTGTGTCGCGGTAGCGGGCGACGGCGGTCGATTCGGCGCCGATGCCCTTGAGTACCCGCAGCCCGGCGACCAGATCCGTGGCGACCCCCGAAGCGTGCGCGGACCGCTCCTGTTCGGCCTCGCTGCGGCGTTCCAGCGGCTTGCCGACGATATGCGCGAGATACAGCAGCGGCGGCGTGCCCAGGAGGACCAGGAGACCCAGCGGCAGCGACATGCGCAGCAGGGCGATGGCGCTGACAAGCACTCCGGCGAGCGCGGCGATCCCGAACGGCAGGGCGGCGTTCACGACCCCGACCCGTTGCGCGTCACTGGTGCCGATGTTGACCAGTTCGCCCGCCAGCTTGCCGTTTTCGGCGCCGCCACGCGGATGCAGGACGCGCCTGCTGATCGCGATCCGGATTTCGTGTGCCGCTCGCAGCGAAGCGCCTTCGGCCGCGCGCGCGGCGAACCGGTAGCTGTAGGACAGTCCCGCGAAGACCACGCCGAGCACGGCGAGCCAGAACACGAGCGTGCCCACCGAGCCACCGGCGACGGCCTGGTCGATCACCACGCCGATGATCACCGGGACGAGTGCTTCACCGCCTTGGTGGCCGGCGGCGAGCACGGACGCGAGCGTGACCTGGCGTCGCTGCCCGGAAATCGCCTGGCGCAGCACGCTCCGGCTGGTGGTGGCCGCTGCGGGCACCGGCGCCTCCATCTCTCAGGGGTAGGTAAGGCTAGTCTAAGTCGGTAGCTCATTGAGGTGAACTCCGGCGTTCGGTTAGCCTCGCCTCAGTGTCTGTTGGTGAACCCGCGTCCGCGATCGACGTCGGCAGGGCGTCGCCTGGTCTTCCACGTCGCGGTGGCAGATGAGGCGCCCTGCCACCGCGATCCCGGGGCCGTCGGCCGTGGCGGGTTCACGCGTTCGGTCACGTCGTGAGGTACATCCGCAGCTCCGGCAACAGGCTCACCCAAGGAGGTTCCGTGGTCGTCACCGAACGCGCGCCCGCCGCGGCGTCCCCGCCGAGCGCGGCGGCACGGACGTTCCGCGCCGGCGGTCTCGTGCTCGGGCTCGCCCTGCTGGCGCTGGTGTTCCTGCTCAGCATCTGGGTCGGGTCGAAGAGCATCCCGGTCACCTCGACCTGGTCGGTGCTGTGGCACAACGACGGCTCGACCGACGCGGTGATCATCCACGACCAGCGCATCCCGCGGACTCTGCTGGGCGTGGTCGTCGGCGTGGCGCTCGGCCTGGCGGGCGCGGTGATGCAGGCGCTCACCCGCAACCCGCTCGCCGACCCCGGCCTGCTCGGGGTCAACACCGGCGCCGCGGCCGCGGTGGTTTCGGGTATCGCCTTCGTCGGGGTCTCCGGCGTGCTCGGCTACATCTGGTTCGCCTTCGCCGGAGCGGCGATCGCCTCGGTCGTGGTCTATCTCCTCGGCTCGGCGGGCCGTAGCGCGACCCCCGACCGCCTCGTCCTCGCCGGTTCGGCCGTCATGGCCGTGCTCCAGGCCTACATCGTCGCGATCCTGCTGCTGATGCCCGAGACGTTCAACCAGTTCCGGTTCTGGAACGTCGGTTCGCTCAGCGGCCGCAAATGGGACGTGCTCTGGCAGATCTCGCCGTTCGTGGTGGTCGGCGCGGTCATCGCGCTGCTGCTCGCCCGGCCGCTCAACGTGCTCGCGCTCGGCGACCAGACAGGGAAGGCGCTCGGCGCCCACGTCGGCCGCACCCGGGTGCTGGGCGCGATCGTGATCACCCTGCTCTGCGGTGCCGGCACCGCGGCGGTCGGACCGGTCCTGTTCCTCGGGCTGGCCGTGCCGCACGCCGCGCGCCTGCTGGCCGGCCCGGATCAGCGCTGGGTCCTGCCGTATTCGATGCTGCTCGCGCCGATCGCGCTGATCGGCGCCGACGTCGTCGGCCGCGTGCTCAACCCGCCGGAGGAACTGCAGGCGGGTATCGTCGTCGCGTTCATCGGAGCACCCGTGTTCATCGCGCTGTGCCGCCGTCGGAAGCTGGCCAGGCTGTGACCGCGATCAAGGAGCGACCCTCGATGAGCACCCGCGTCCTGCGCACCCCGGGTGGCGGACTGTCCCTGCGAGTCACCCCGCGGGCGGCGATCGTCGTCACCCTGCTGGTCATCGCCGTGTTCTTCGTCGGCGCGGTCAGCATGACCACCGGCGACTACCCGCTGACCGTCGGCGAAGTCATCCAGACGCTGTTCGGCTTCGGTGACCGGAGCACCGAGTTCATCGTGACCACCCTGCGGCTGCCGCGGCTGCTGACCGCGCTGCTGGTCGGCGGCGCGCTCGCGGTCAGCGGCGCGATCCTGCAGAGCCTTTCCGGGAATCCCTTGGGTAGCCCCGATTTCATCGGGTTCAGCCAGGGCGCGTCGGCAGGCGCCCTGCTGACGATCGTGGTGGTCCACGGTGGAATGCTCGCGGTCTCGCTCGGCGCGCTGATCGGCGGCATCGTGACCGCGGTGCTGATCGCGCTGCTCGCGTTCAAAGGCGGCGTGCACGCCTTCCGGCTGATCCTCGTCGGCATCGGGGTGAACGCGATGCTCCTCGCGTTCAACTCGTACCTGATCACCAGGGCCTCCTGGCAGGACGGCCTGGCGGCGCAGGCGTGGCTGGTCGGCGGGCTCAACGGCCGCGGATGGGAGCACGTCGTCCCGGTCGCGATCGCCATCGCCGTCCTGCTTCCACCCGCCTGCGTCTACGGCAGAAGGCTTTCCCTGCTGGAAATGGGTGACGATTCGGCCAAGGGGCTCGGCGTGCCTGTTCAGCGAAGCCGGATAGTTCTCCTCGGCGTCAGCGTCGGCCTGTGTTCGATCGCGACGGCGGCCGCCGGTCCGATCGCGTTCCTGGCCCTCGCCGCGCCTCAGCTGGCGAAGCGGCTCACGCGGTCTTCGGGGCCAGGACTCGCCGCGGCCGCGCTGATGGGCATGCTCCTGCTGGTCAGCAGCGACCTGATCACCCAGCAGGTCCTCGCGGGCCTGCCCGTCGGTCTCGTGACCGGGGCCATCGGCGGGCTGTACCTGGCGTGGTTGCTGGTGGCCCGGCGAGGTGTCAACCGAGCGGCGCGCTGATCGGTTCGATCGGGGCCGGCTCACCGAAGCGGGCCAGTGCCAGCGCCGCCGACACCGCGAACACGAAACCGACCACCGCCACGGCCGCGAACCCGGGTCGCGTGGTGTCGCCGAGCACGACAACCCCGATGAGTGACGGGAAGACGGTCTCGCCGATCACCATCATCGCGGTCGAGGTGGTGACGCTGCCGCGTTGCAGCGCGGTGGCGTAGAACAGCATCGCCATCGCGCCCGCCGCGGCCAGCGTGTAGGTGGCCGGGTCGGTCAGCAGGTCGAGCGGGGCCAGACTGGGCAGCACACGGCCCGAAAGCGCGACCACGCCGAAACACAACCCGGCGATCAGGCCCAGCGCCGGGGTCCGGATCCGCCGCGGCGCGCGGCCGGCGAACATCCCCGCCGTGCCGAGGACCACCACCGCGCCGATCAGCACGAGCCGGAAGCCGAACCCGGTCGCCGACGAGCCTTCGCTTTCCGCCGACATCCCGAGCAACGCGAGCCCCGCGCAGACGACCGCGACCGCCGTCCACTCGCGACGGCCCAGCCGGACACCGAGGGTCCGCGCCGCGACCGCGGTCACGGCGAGGCTTCCCGCCAGCGCGGCCTGGACCACGAACAGCGGCAGCACGCGCAAAGCGCTCAGCTGGGCGACGAATCCGACGACGTCCAGCGCGAGACCCGCGACGAACTTCCACTGCCGCAGCACCCGCACGAGAAGCTTGGGATCGACGCGGCCCTCGTCGCCCGAAGTCGCCTTCGCGGCGATCGCCTGCATCACCGAAGCGATCCCGTACGCGCAGGCCGCGAAGAACGCGCAGGCCAATCCCCACCACATGGAGCGTCAGCCTAGTCCCGTCCGGCGGGTAGGGTGGCCGCATGTCGAACACGAGTTCGAGTGCGGCCGAGCCGGTGGAGCGGGCCTGGCCGGACGGGATCGCCGAGGACGAGGCCGGGATCCAGTGGGATTTCCTGCGCTTCCTGCGCGCCACCGCGGTGAACAAGGTCGCCGGGCTGACCAGGGAGCAGGCGGCCGCGACCCCGCTGCCGTCGTCGCCGCGGATGAGTGCGCTGGGGCTGCTCAAACACCTGACCGCGGTGGAGCGCTGGTGGCTCTCGATCGAGGCGGGTGGCGCGGAGCTGCCGTCGCTGTGGGAAGGCTCACCGGATCCGAGCTGGGACCTGACCGAGGACGACGACCCGCGTTCGGTCGTCGAGGCCTACCGCGCCGAGTGGGCGCGCTCGGAGTCGTCGCTGGCCGGGGTCTCGCCGGACGACCGGGCCCGCCGGTCGGGGAAGTTCACCGTCCGCTGGGTGCTCGCGCACGTCGTCCAGGAAACGGCGCGGCACGTCGGGCATCTGGACATCCTGCGGGAGCTGGCCGACGGGACCACGGGGGAGTAGCGCCGTAAGGTGTGCGCATGGCTGACAGGCTGTACTTCCGGCAATTGCTCGCGGGCCGCGACTTCGCGGTGGGGGATCCCGTCGCGACCCAGATGGTCAACTTCGCCTATCTGATCGGCGACCGGGAGACGAACGAGGCCGTCATCGTCGACCCGGCGTACGCCGTCGGCGATCTGCTGGACCTCCTGGAAGCCGACGGCATGCGGCTGACCGGCGTCCTCGCCACGCATCATCACCCCGATCACGTCGGCGGCGAGATGATGGGCTTCTCGCTGCCGGGGATCGCGGAACTGCTGGAGCGTGTCCAGGTACCGATCCACGTCAACGGTGCGGAGGCCGAGTGGGTCCGCCGGATCACCGGCGTCTCGGAGAATGACCTGCGCTCGCACGAGCACGACGAGGTCCTCCAGGTCGGCGCGGTGCCGATCCGGCTGCTGCACACGCCGGGGCACACCCCGGGAAGCCAGTGCTTCCTCGTCGACGGACGGCTCGTTTCGGGGGACACACTGTTCCTCGAAGGCTGCGGCCGCACCGATTTCCCCGGCGGTGACGCGGAAGCGATCTACCGGAGCCTGCAGTGGCTGGCCGGGCTGGACGGGGATCCGGTCGTCTACCCGGGACACCAGTACTCGGCCGAACCGTCGGCGAACCTCTCGCACGTGAAGGACACGAACTTCGTGTTCCGGCCGAAGTCACTGGACGAGTGGCGCGTCATGTTCGGCGGCTGACCCGCCGCGTTTAGTCCTCTAAATGCGGGAAAGGGCGCTGAGGCGCTCACAAAGTGCGCGACAGCGCCAGCGCCGCGGTCCGGACCGCGGGCGCGACGCGGCTGGTGTGCATGCGGTTGGCCCAGCCGGAAATCGACAACGCCGCCACCGCGACGCCTTTCGCGTCGAGCAGCGGACTCGCGGCGCACACGACGCCGACGCCGGACTCCTCGCGCTCGAAAGCGATCCCGTCACCGCGGACCTTCGCGAGCTGACGGCGCAGCAGACCGGCGGCGGTGATCGTCCGGACACTCACCCGAGGCAGCCCGGAATCGATAACCTGGGTCACCACGGATTCGGGCGAAAACGCCAGAATGGCTTTCCCGACCCCGGTGGCGTGCGCGGGAAAACGGCCGCCGATCCTGGACGGCAACGACGGCGCGTCGGGTCCGCGAAGGATGTCGAGATAGACGACTTCCGTGCCCTCCAAGACCGCTAGATGCACGGTGTTCCGCGTCGCCTCGCGGAGATCGGCGAGATACGGGCGTGCCGCCTCGACCAGTCCGCGGCGCCGCACCGCCAGCTGGCCGATCTCGAACAGCTTCAGCCCGAGCCGCAACGCCGAGCCTTCGCGTTCGAGCAGTCCGGTCGAGACCAGATGCCCGGTGAGCCGGTGGACGGTCGACTTCGCCAGCCCCGTCCGCCGCGCCAGTTCGGAAACGCCGAGAGCGTCGTCGCCCGGCCGGAAGGCCGAGAGCAGCGCGGTGACGCGGGCGGCGACGAGGCCGTCCGCCCCGGCTCGTTCCGGGTCATCGTTCCGCCCAGCGGCACGCATGGGTTGAGTGTGCCCTATCCACTCGGGAAACGTCACCTGGCATGGCGCAACGGAAAGCGGTGGCCGCGATCGTCGGCCCCGGGAACATCGGCACCGACCTGCTCGCGAAGCTGCGGCGCAGCGAACACGTCGAGGTGCGATACATGGTCGGCGTGGACCCCGCCTCGGACGGGCTGGCGAAGGCCGCCGAGCTGGGACTGGAGACGTCCGCGGCGGGCGTCGACTGGCTGTTGTCCCGCGACGAACTGCCGGACCTGGTCTTCGAGGCGACTTCCGCGAAGGCGCATCTGGCGAACGCTCCGCGCTATGCCGCCGCCGGGATCCGCGCGATCGACCTCACCCCGGCCGCGGTCGGCCCGTTCACCTGCCCGGCGGTCGGCCTGCCCGAACGGCTGGACGTGCCGAACGTCAACCTCATCACCTGTGGTGGCCAGGCCACGATCCCGATCGTGCACGCCGTGTCCCGGGTGACGCCGGTGCCCTACGCGGAGATCGTCGCGTCCGTCTCGTCGCGCTCGGCGGGGCCGGGTACGCGGGCGAACATCGACGAGTTCACCGCGACCACCGCGCGCGGGATCGAGCTCGTCGGGGGAGCGAGCCGCGGCAAGGCGATCATCATCATCAACCCCGTCGAACCTCCGATGATCATGCGGGACACGGTGTTCTGTGCGATCGACCCGGACGCGGACTTCGACGCGGTGACCGAATCCATCCACCGGATGGTCGAAACCGTCCAGGCCTACGTGCCGGGCTACACGCTCAAGGCGGATCCGCAGTACGACCCGCCGAGGCTGGGGTGGAGTGGGCAGGCGCGGGTGGCGGTGTTCCTGGAGGTCGCCGGGAACGGGGACTTCCTCCCGACGTACGCCGGGAACCTCGACATCATGACGGCCGCGGCCGCCCGCGTCGGCGAGCTGCTGGCCACGCAGGAGGTGGCGGCGTGAAGTGGGACGAGATCGACCGTGAGGTCAGGCTGGTCGACACGAGCCTGCGCGACGGCAGTCACGCCATGGCGCACCAATTCACCGAGAAGAACGTGCGTGACACCGTCCGCGCGCTGGACGACGCCGGGGTCTCGCTGATCGAGGTCAGCCACGGCGACGGCCTCGGCGGCTCGACCTTCAACTACGGCTTTTCCCTTGTGGACGAACGGAAACTGATCGAAGCGGCGGTCGACGAGGCACGCCAGGCGAAGATCGCGGTGCTGCTCCTGCCCGGCCTCGGCACGGTCGGCGACCTGCGGGTGGCGGCCGATCTCGGCGCGGGCGCGGTCCGGATCGCGACCCACTGCACCGAGGCCGACGTCTCCGTCCAGCATTTCGGCGCGGCGCGGGAGCTCGGCCTGGAGACGGTCGGTTTCCTGATGCTGTCCCATATGTCCACGCCGGAAGCGCTGGCGAAACAGGGCCGGATCATGGTCGACGCCGGTTGTCAGTGCGTGTACGTCGTCGACTCCGCCGGGGCGCTGATCCTGGAGGAGGCCTCCGACCGGATCGCCGCGCTGGTGGCGGAGTTCGGGGACGAGGCGCAGGTCGGCTACCACGGGCACCAGAACCTGAGCTTCGGTGTCGCGAACTCGGTGCTCGCCTATCGCGCCGGCGCCCGGCAGATCGACGGTTCGCTGGTGGCACTCGGCGCGGGCGCGGGCAATTCGCCGACCGAGGTGCTCGCGGCGACGTTCGAACGGCTCGGGATCCGCACCGGCGTCGACAAGGACGTGCTGATGGACGCGGCGGAGAACGTCGTGAAGCCCTACATCACCCGGCTGCCGGTGATGGACCGATCGTCGATCGTGCAGGGATTCGCGGGCGTGTACTCGAGTTTCCTGCTGCACGCGGAGCGCGCCGCCGAGCGCTACGACGTTCCGGCGCACGAAATCCTCTACCGCGTCGGCGCCGCGAAGTACGTGGGCGGGCAGGAGGACATGATCATCGACATCGCCCTGCAGCTGGTCGCCGAACGCGGTCAGAGTTGACGGTCGGCGCCGAGCACGAGGCGGACACAATGGTCGATCAGCCGCTCGCGACTCACCTTGAGCGAACCGTCGAGGTAGGCGATGAACACGTTGC
This sequence comes from Amycolatopsis sp. NPDC034160, assembly GCF_055575355.1. Classification (NCBI taxonomy): domain Bacteria; kingdom Bacillati; phylum Actinomycetota; class Actinomycetes; order Pseudonocardiales; family Pseudonocardiaceae; genus Amycolatopsis; species Amycolatopsis sp. NPDC034160. The sequence goes on from NZ_JBVISU010000006.1 coordinate 12,373, forward strand.
TCAGCGCGCCGACCAGCCCGATCGAGGTCATCTGCCGCATCGCCGCGTCACCGTGGGACAGCTGCCCGCTGACCAGCTCGGCGAAGGAGGGCAGGAGCGCGATCCCGCGGGTGGTCAGCGCGGGATCGGTGATCGGCGCGAGCAGCAGCACCCGGCCCTTGCGCGGGTCGTCGAGCATCAATTCGACGAAGGCGCGGACAGCGGCCTTCGCCCGTTCGGCGGGTTCGGCCGCGTCGCTGACCGCGTCGACCAGCGCCTGCCTCGCCTGCTCGCCGATGTGCTCGTAGACCGCGACGACCAGTTCCTCGCGGTCGGCGAAGCTCTCGTAGAAGTATCGCTCGGTGAGCTTGGCGTGGCGGCACACCGCGCGCACGCTCACCGCGGCGCTGCCCTGGGTGCCGAGCAGGTCGAGGCCCGCCTCGACGAGTTGTTCCCGGCGGGCGGCCTTGCGGTCGTCCAGGGTGGTGCCTGCCCAGCTTCGGCCGGCCATGATCGGCTCCTCACTCTCGGCTGCGACAGTTGACTACGGCCGTTGTCAACTTTACGCTGACAACAGTTGTGGTCAATTTAACCAGCTCAGTTTTAACCAGCTCAGTTCAGCCAGCTCAGTGAGGAGACCGGGGATGACACAGCCGCGGCCGCTCGGACCGGATTCGCTGACCTGGAAGTACTTCGGCGACTGGCGTGGCCTGCTCATCGCGCTCTGGGCCGGATCCATGCAGAACATGCACCCCGAGCTGGGCGCGGGCGTCGAGGAGCACTCACGGTTCTTCGAAGAGCGCTGGCAACGGCTGTTCCGCTCGCTGTACCCGATCGGGGGAGTGATCTACGACGGTCCTCGCGCCCGGCAGACGGCGCTGGAGGTGCGCGGCTACCACGACCGGATCAAGGGCGTCGACAAACACGGGCGGCGCTACCACGCGCTCAACCCCGACACGTTCTACTGGGCGCATTCGACGTTCTTCGTGAGCGCCATCCTCATCGCCGACAACTTCTGCGGTGGCATCGGCGAGCAGGAGAAACGGAAGCTGTTCGACGAGCACGTCCAGTGGTACGAGATGTACGGCATGAGCATGCGCCCGGTGCCGGAGTCCTGGGAGGACTTCCAGCTGTACTGGAAGCGGATGTGCGAGGACGTCCTGGAGGACAACAAGGCCACGCGCGACGTCCTCGACATCAAGGACCTCCCGAAGCCGAATTTCCTGCCGTGGCTACCGGATTCTTTGTGGAAGCTCGTGCGCGGGCCGGTGGCGCGGAACTTCGTCTGGCTGACCGTCGGCCTGTACGACCCGCCGATCCGCGAACGGCTGGGCTACACCTGGACCGAACGCGACGAGCGACGGCACCGGTGCACCGGGAAACTGATCAACGCGGTGTTCAAGCTGGTTCCGCGCGACCGTCGCTACCACCCCCGCGCGCGGGCGGGCTGGCGCCGGGAGCGCGGCGAACTGGCCACCGACGCGCCGTTGGTCGAGACTCCCGCGAGGAACCTTCCGCCGCTTGCGGAGCGGGGCAAACCCGAGCACTACTCACCGAACGTCTGACGAGGAGCCTCGATGAAGCTGGGTTACCACCTCGGTTACTGGTCCTCCGGCCCGCCCGAGGGCGCGCTGGACGCCGTTCTGAAGGCCGAAGAACTCGGCTTCGACTCCGTGTGGACCGCCGAGGGCTACGGCTCGGACGCGTTCACCCCGCTCGCCTGGTGGGGCGCGTCGACCAGCCGGATCAAGCTCGGCACCAACATCGTCCAGATGTCGGCGCGCACCCCGACCGCGACGGCCATGCACGCGCTGACCCTGGATCACCTGTCCGGCGGCCGGTTCGTGCTCGGGCTCGGCGCGTCCGGGCCGCAGGTGGTCGAGGGCTGGTACGGGCAACCGTATCCGAAGCCGCTGGCCCGCACGCGCGAATACGTCGACATCGTGCGGAAGGTCGTCGCGCGTGAAGCGCCGGTGACGCACGAGGGACAGCATTTCCAGTTGCCGCTGCAGGGCGGAACCGGGCTGGGGAAGCCGCTGAAGTCCACAGTGCACCCGTTCCGCAAGGAGATCCCGATCTTCCTCGCGGCGGAGGGCCCGAAGAACGTGGCGCTGTCGGCCGAGATCTGCGATGGCTGGCTCCCGTTGTTCTTCTCACCCAAGAGCGACGGCTTCTACCGGACCGCGCTGCAGGAGGGCTTCTCCCGCCCCGGCGCCCGCCACGGTTTCGACGACTTCGAGGTCGCCGCGTCCGTCCCCGTGCTCGTCCACGACGACGTCGAGGAGGCGGCGAGCTGGATCAAGCCGTCACTGGCGCTCTACATCGGTGGCATGGGCGCGAAATCGGTCAACTTCCACCACGACGTCTTCGCCCGGATGGGGTACGAGGACGTCGCCGACAAGGTGCAGGAGCTGTACCTGGCAGGCCGGAAGGACGAGGCGACCGCCGCGATCCCGACGTCACTGGTCGAGGACACGTCTCTGATCGGCCCGGCGGAGAAGATCCGCGACGAACTGGCCGCCTGGGAGGAGACCGTGGTGACCACGCTGCTCCTGCGGGGCGATGCCGCCACGCTCACGAAGGTCGCGGAGACGCTCTCGTGAGTGGTGGTGACGGTTCGGTTGAGGGTTCAGGCAAAGGTGTCGGCTACGACAGTTTTGCCCCGTGACGATGGAAGAATCGGGACGTTGAGCCTGAATCCACCGGTGTGTTTGGGTGTTGATCTAGGCAGCGGTGTTGGTCTTGTGTTTTTGCTGGTGGGCGGGTTGGGTCGCCGGCCTCGCATCCGGTGTGTCCACTGTGGTCTGGTTGTTGGGGCGGGTGGTCAGGGTATTCGGTGTGTTGCGGTGAAGAGCCGGTGGTAGGCGGCTTGCCAGGGCCAGTTCGCTGGTAGTCGCGGGGTGGTGCGGCGGGCGGTGCGGGTGATGCGGGCGGGGATGGTGATCAGGTGCCGTCGCAGGGTTCCGGTGCGGGCTTTGGCGTGAAAGATACTGGTGAGGCAGCCTGCGGTGCGGAGCAGGTTGTGGGTGAGGCAGGCCAGGATCAGCCAGGCGTGGTTGGCAGGGAAGCGGCCGGAGGGTGACCTGACGGCCGGGGTTCTCGGCGGCGTGGACGAACGCGGTCAGCGTGGTTTCGGCGATCTCGGCATGGGTGATCACCTCGCCGGTCAGCGGGTCGGCGATCGGGCCGGTGAAGAACGCGGAATCGGCGCGGACCACGACCGTCCCGGTCGCGCCGGCGCGGCGCGCGAGACCGATCGCCTCGGTGATCATCGACGCCGCCCCGCGGCGGGCATCGCAGTTCCCGCCACGCAACCGGGCGGTCAGGATGACCGGTGCGGAGACCGGGCTGGAGAGGGTGGCGACCAGGTGGTTCAGGCCGCGGACCCCGTTGTAGGCGAACCCGCTGCCCTGCCTGGCATGGCCGTAGGTTTCCTTGATCTTGGCGTCGATATCGATAAACGCCAATCCCTCGACCCCGGCCAGCAGCGACGGAACCCGCCCGGCCAGCCGCACCAGCGTGTCACCGGCGGCCGAGGCGAGCTGACCGCCGTGGCCGTGAGTGAACCCCCGCAACCACGAACCACACGTCGAGGGCGCCCGAAGACCGGTGAACAACCGGCGCATTCCAGGTTGAGTCTCCCGATTCCTCCATCGTCGATTTCGGCAATTTGGGGGGTCGAAGTGGGTGAGCGGGGAAGATTCCGGCCGTTGAACGTCCGGAATCTTCCCCGCTCGAGGTCCGCCGGAAGTCGCGGCGACCTGACGTTGATCAACGGAAAGGGGGACGCTGCACGTCCCTGATCCTCCATCGTCGATCCCGGAATCCGTTGAACCGTCACCCTCGCGCAGGTCAGGCGCACGGAGAGCCCAGCCGACGTCCAAGAATCGCCCTATCCCGACTTTGCCGAGACCCTGCCCTCAGGCAGGGAGGGAGGCCTTCCCGGCATCTCCGGCACTGGTCGCGTGCACCGCGACACGCAACGATTCACGTACCGACCCATGGCACCTCTCGCGATCGGTGCGTCGGTCTATGTTCTGAGGTGCATGGTGTTGCGTCTCGGGGTCCCGGTGGGGTCGAGGTAGGCGGGTGGGGTGAATTCGGGTAATCCGTCTTGGGCGATTTGGACTTTCCATTGGCTGTGGTGGATCAGCCGGTGGTGTTTGGTGCACAGCAGGACGAGATTGTCGATCTTCGTCTCACCATGATGTCGCCAGAAAACGATGTGGTGGGCGGTGCAGCGCGGCACCGGCATGTCGCAGCCGGGAAACGCGCAGCCGCCATCGCGGATGGTCAGGGCGTACTTCTGGGCCAACGACACCGTCCGTTTCGATCGGCCGATGTCGAGGGGTTCGCCCGCGGTACCGAGAACTCCGGGCCGTACGCGGGCATCACAGGCGAGGATGCGGGCGTCGGTGGCGCTGATCGGTCCGACCAGATCCAGGTGCGCCTCGCCGAGATCGCTGATCAGGTCGTCGTAGGACATGGTCACCAGAATGTGGGTGGCTTCCCCGGCTTGGCCGGGCAGATTTCGGCTGGTGGTCTTCAACCGCACATACTCGGTAAAAGCATCCCCATAACGCTCGTCTGGGGTGCGGGAGTCCCGGATCCCGTCGATGGCCTTGTGGGGTTTGGCCATGGGGTCGAGGTCGGACTTCAACCGCGCATACGTCTCCAGATCGAGGGTGGCTGTGAGGCCGAGGGTGCCGTCACGGTGTTTGACGAACCGCAACTCCGGCCGCACGTCTTTCGGGTCCTCGTTGCGCGGCTCTTTCCCATCAGGATCGAGCTTGTCCACGAGTCGTCGCCCGGCGCGGGCGATCTGCCGAGGCCCCGCCCGGCGAGCCAGCTCGACCAGGATCTTCTCCCCGCCCCGCACGTCTTCTTCCGGAACCGTGGACGGGATCCGGGCGAGGGTGCGGATGATCGCGTCGATCTGCGCACCACCGATGGCGCCCTCGGCGGCGGCTTCGGCGGTCAAGGGCGCCAGCGGTGGCACGACATCGCCACCCACCACCACCCCGGCATGCAACGCCAGCACCCGGTCAGCACGGACGCCAGCTTCCTTCTCCGTGACATGAAAGTCTTCGAAAATCAGCGCCGACAACGTCGAATGACCGGAACATCCACGGACACCCCGGTTATTGATTTCCGCCAGGATTGCGTACTGCTCCGCATCCAATTGCCGCTTCAGAACCTCGATTTCCTGTTTGCGGGCATGCAGCGTCGCAGTATCGGCACGCCACCACTCGGAGCGTACCACCTGAGGACTGTTTTCGCTGGCCACAACCTCAAGAATACCCGCGTTCGAACACCTGTGCCAGCCCGATTTGCGTAGCGACCGAGCCGGGACCATTTCACCCGATAGGGGTCGAACTGCGGCCAAATAACTGCGCCGAGCAATAAACTCAAAAGACGCGTAGGCGCCTTCGTCGCGAAGCTTTCCGCTAAGTGCCGAGTGACTCGTGAGTGGTAATGACGGTTCTAACCGTCATTACCACTCACGAGACTGGACATTCGTGGGTTGCGAGCGTGAGGCCCATCACGTAGCGTCCGGCCCACGAACATGAAGACGGTTCATGTTCGTCGGCCGGGAGGTGCTACATGGCGGTGAGCCGAAGGCGGGTTCTTGCAGGCGCGGCGGCGTTGCCGGTCGCGGCGGGTGTGCTCGGCGCCCGGCCAGCGCAAGCGGCGCCGGTACAGGGTTTCCGCGTCGGAATCGGCATCTCCGACGTCACCGGCCCGGCGGCCGAGAACGGCATGATGGGCTACTCGATGCCGCAGCAGCAGACCGCAGGCATCCACCTCCGCACCCGGGCGCGGGCCTTCGTGATCGACGACGGCGCCAAGCGGATCGCGTTCGTGACCGCCGACCTCGGCGCGCTGTTCCAGTCCGTCCACCAGGGCGTCATGCGCAAGCTCCACGCCGCGTACGGCGATCTCTACACCGAGCAGAACGTGCTGCTCAACGCCACGCACACCCACTCCGCGTGCGGCGGCGATTCCCATTACGCCGCTTACGATCTGGCGATCCTCGGCTTCCAGCAGCAGGTCTACGACGCGCACGTCGACGGGATCTTCGAGGCGATCGGCCGGGCGCACGCGAACCTCGCGCCCGGGTCGATCCGGCTCGGCCGTGCCGAACTGACCAAGGCGAGCGTCAACCGCTCCCGCGAGGCCTTCGACCTGAACCCGAAAGCGGACAAGGACCACTTCCCGCAGGCGATCGACCCCGCCGTCACGGTGCTGCGGTTCAGTCAGGGCGGCTTCGACGTCGGCGCGATCAGCTGGTTCGCCACGCACGGTACCTCGATGAGCAACGGCAACCACCTGATCAGCGGCGACAACAAGGGGTACGCCGCCTACGAATGGGAGCACGACCACGCCGGGGTGCGGTACCTCGACGGGAATCCCCGGTTCGTCGCGGCGTTCCCGCAGACCAATACCGGCGACATGAGCCCGAACCTGAACCTCGAACCCGGCACGCCGGAGACGGAGTTCGAGAACACCCGCACCATCGGCGACCTCCAGTTCCGGGCGGCGAAGAGTGCTTTCGACGCGGCCGCCGAAGCCGTGACCGGTGGTGTCGACCATCGGATGTGCTACGTGGACATGTCCGACGTCGCGGTCGACGCGAAGTACAGCCCGAACGGGCGGCCGCAGCACACCTGCACGGCCGCGATCGGGGTGTCGATGCTCGCGGGCAGCCGTGAGGACGGCCCCGGGCTGCCGCTCCCGGAAGGCGTGAAGAACCCGTTCATCGACTGGCTCGGCGGCATCGACGCGCCGATCCCGCAGGCACTCGCCGACGCGCAGGCGCCGAAGGTCGTCGCCGTCCCGTTCGGCGCGATGAAGCCGTATCCGTGGGCGCCCGAGGTCCTGCCGCTGCAGCTCGTCCGGATCGGGCAGCTGCACCTGGTTGCCGTGCCCGCCGAGCTGACGATCGTCTCCGGGCTGCGCCTGCGCCGGACCGTCGCCGCGGAACTGGGCGTCCCGCTGGAGAACGTGCTCGTCCAGGGCTATGCCAACGCCTACAGCCAGTACGTCACCACGCCGGAGGAGTACGACTCGCAGCAGTACGAGGGCGCGTCGACGCTGTTCGGCCGCTACACGCTTCCGGCGTACCAGCAGGAGTTCGCCAAGCTCGCGGCCGCGATGAAGGCCGGGAAGACGGTGCCGCACGGGCCGACACCGCGGGATCTGCGTGGCAAGCTGATCAACTTCCGGCCCGGCGTCGTCTTCGACAGCGCGCCCGCGTTCAAGAACTTCGGAGACGTCCTGGTCGACGCGAAGAGCACCTACGCCCGCGGCGAGCAGGTCGCCGTCGAGTTCGTCACCGGGCATCCGAAGAACGACCTGCGGCGCGACGGCACGTTCCTGGAAATCCAGCGGCTGCTCGACGGCAAGTGGATCCGGCACGCCGACGACGGCGACTGGGACACGAAGTACCACTGGGCGCGGACTTTCGTCGCCGAATCGAAAGCCGTCGTCCACTGGAAGATCCCCGCGAACGCCCCGATCGGCAAATACCGCGTGGTCCACTTCGGCAACTGGAAGAACGGCTGGAACGGGGCGATCTCCGCGTTCAGCGGGACTTCGCGGACATTCGTCGTCTCCTGACACCGAAAGGGTCTTCTGTGCGGAAGCTCGCCGTACTCGCCATCGCCGCCGCCCTGTTCGCCGGAACCGCCGTCCCCGCCCAAGCGGCGGTCTCGGTGAAGGTCATGGCGTTCAACATCTGGCAGCTCCCGTGGATCGCCGGCCCGGACACCTCGGACAAGCAGGCGAGGGCCCGTGCCGCCGAGGCCGTCATCCGCGCGAACGACGCCGACGTCGTCGTCCTGGACGAGGCGTTCAGTGCGCAGGCGGAGGAAATGCGGACCCGGCTGAAGGACGTCTGGCCGTATCAGACACCGCTCGTCGGCCAGTACTGCAAGACGTCTCCGGGCTGGACGACGGTGAACGGGAACTGCTCGAATTCCCCCATCGTGGTCAACGGCGGGGTGACCGTGCTGAGCAAGGCGCCGGTGACCGAACAGCACCAACTGGTCTTCGGCGATTCCTATCAGGGGACGGCGGATTACCTGTCCAACAAGGGCACGGCGCTCGCCCGGCTGGTCGTGAGCGGGAAGCCGCTCTGGATCGCGGGTACCCACATGCAGGCCGACGAAGGGCCGGAGACACTGCCCAAAGCGCACGACATCCGGATGGCGCAGCTCGGCGAGATCCGTGATCTGGTCACGAAATACGCGCCCGCGACCGAACCGGTCGTCGTGGCGGGCGACCTGAACATCGAGTACTGGGCGGGACAAGCACGCAAGGACTCACTCGGCCGGACCCAGGTCCAGCAAGGTGAAGCCGTCCTCGACGGCGTCCTCCGCACCACGGGCGAAGGCGCGTACACCTTCGACGCGGCGACGAACCCGAACGCCGCGAAATCCGTTCCGGTGACCTACCGCGACTCGCTCGACTACGTCGGAGCCGTGCGCGCGGGCGGCCGCCCACTCGCCGCTGTCGGCCCGGTACAGCTCGTGCATTACGACGGTGGCACGATTCCCTCCGACCACTACCCGGTGGTGGCCAAGATCCAATACTGAGGCCTTCATCGGGAGAATCGCCTCGAGGAGGATCATGGCAGCCCTGCCAGCACGGACGAGGTACCGCTACTCACTCGGCTCGTTCGTCACCGGCCCCTTCGGCACGGTTCCCGGCCTGCTCCTCCTGAAATACCTCACCGACACGATGGGCGTCGCGGCAGGCGTGGCCGGCCTGATCGTGTTCGTTCCCAAAGCCTGGGACGTGCTCTTCAACCCGATCGCGGGCAGGCTCTCGGACGCGGACATGGTCCGCACCGGCAGCCGCCGCCGGTTCCTGCTCTACGGTGGTATCGGCGTCTCGATCTTTTTCGCGGCCCTTTTCGCGCACCCGGGCTTCGGCGATCCGGTGCCCGACGCCATCTACGTCGTCGTCATGTTCCTCTTGGGTGCCACCGCGTACGCGTTCTTCCAGGTGCCGTTCAACGCACTGCCCGCCGAGCTGACCGATTCGGCCGACGAGCGCACCAAGCTGACCAGCATCCGGATCGGCTTCCTCGCGGTCGCCATCCTGATCTCCGGCGGTGGCGCGCCCGCGATCACCGAACTCGTCGGCGGCATCGCCGGGTACCGCGTCATGGGCGTGTTCATCGCCGTGATCATCCTGCTGGCGACCCTCGGCGTGTACTTCGGCCTGAAGAAGGCTCCCGTCGGCGCCTTGCGGCCGAATACGGTGAGCCCGCGCGAACTGTTCCGGACGCTGGCACAGTGGCGGCCCTTCCGCTGGCTGCTCGGGGTCTACTTCATCCAGGCGCTCGGCATCGGCACGGTGCTGGCCGCGATCCCGTTCTTCGCCGAGCGGATCCTCGGCAGCTCCGGCTACTCGACGGTCCTGTTCGTCGGTTTCGTCGGCCCGGCGCTGCTGACCATGCCGCTGTGGCCGAAACTCGGTGCGAGCCTGGGGAAGCTGGCCGGTTTCCGCATCGCCACCGCGGCCTTCGGCGTCGGACTGCTCGGCCTTCTCGGCGCGCAGGTCTTCCCGTTCGTGGTCACGATGGTGTTCGTCGCCTTCTGCGGCGTCGGGTACGCGGGTATCTCGGTGTTCCCGCTGGCGATCCTGCCGGACCTGATCAGCGACGAGGAGGAGCGGACCGGCGAGACCAGGGCCGGGGTCTCGGCCGGGGTCTGGACGGCGTCGGAGACGCTCGGGCTCGCGCTCGGCCCCGGCCTGTGGGGGCTCGTGCTGCAGTTGGGCGGCTACCAGTCCAGTCTCGACGCCAAGGCCGCGCAGCCGGACAGCGCGCTCACGGCGATCCTGCTCGGCGCGTCGATCCTGCCCGCCGTGCTGATCGTCCTGGGCATCCCACTGCTGCGGAAATCAGTACTGGAGCGCCGCTCGTGACCGCCGAAGACATCCTCCGGGAGCTGCGGGAACTGCGTGCGGGAGACCTGCCGACGCACGGTGGCCGGACGCTCGCCTACGTCTACGACAGCGGTCTGTCCGAAGTGGACGAACTCGGCGCCGCGGCACACGCGCTGGCGTCGTCGGCAAACGGCCTCGACCCGACCGCGTTCCCCAGCCTGCTGCGGATGGAGAACGACCTCGTCGGCACCGCCGCGCGGCTGCTGGGCGGCACGGCGGAGACGGTCGGCTCGGTGACCTCGGGCGGCACGGAGTCCTGCATGCTCGCGGTGCTGGCCGCCCGCGACGCGTGTCCCGACGTGTCTGCGCCGAGTATCGTGCTGCCTACGACGGCGCACGCCGCGTTCCACAAAGCGGCGCATTTCTTCGGTGTCCGCGTGGTTTCGGTACCGGTCGATCCGGTGACCTTCCGCGCCGTTCCCGAGGCGATGGCGGCGGCCGTCGACGACACGACGGTGCTCGTCGTCGCGAGCGCTCCGTCGTACGCCCACGGCGTCCTCGACCCGATCCCGGAGATCGCGGCGCTGCTCGACGGCGTCCGGTTTCAAGTGGACGCCTGCATCGGCGGCTGGGTGCTGCCGTACCTCGATCTCGGTCCCTTCGGCTTCGACGTTCCCGGCGTCACCAGCGTGTCGGTGGATCTGCACAAGTACGCCTACTGCCCCAAGGGCGTGTCGGTTCTGTTGCACGCCAACGCCGAGCTGCGCCGGCCGCAGTACTTCGCCAGCGCGGACTGGCCCGGCTACACGATGCTCAACACCACACTGCAGAGCACGCGCTCCGGTGGTCCGCTCGCCGCGGCGTGGGCGGTCGTACGTCATCTCGGCGACGAGGGCTACGCGAAGCTGGCGTCGGCCGCGCGCGAGGCGGCGGTGGAGATCCGTGCCGGGGTCGAAGCCTTGGACGGGTTGCGGGTTCTCGGTGATCCGGTGTCGACGCTACTCGCGTTCACCGTGGACGACGCCGCGGAGTTCGACCTGTTCACCGTCGCGGACGAGATGCGTGAGCGCGGCTGGTACGTCCAGCCGCAGTTCGCCCACGAATCGTCGCCCGCGAACCTGCACCTGACCGTGACGGCGGCGAACCGGGGAAGTGAGGAGGCGTTCCTGACCGACCTCGCCGCTTCGCTCGAGGCCGCCCGCGAGTCCGGCCCGGTCGTCGTCGATCCGCAGGTGGCCCAGTTCGTCGCCGCGCTGGATCCCGCGACGCTGACTTCGGAACAGTTCGCCGGGCTCCTGGTGGCCGCCGGCCTCGGTGAGGGGGCGGGGCTGCCTTCGCGGATGGCGGAGATCAACGCGCTGCTGGCCGCCGCGCCCGGCCCGTTGCGGGAACGGCTGCTGCTGGAGTTCCTCGGCGCGCTGTACACCGCTTCCTGAACCGCCCTTGACGCAATCAATCGGTTGCTATACAAAGTTATAGCAACCGATTGATTGCTACTTGAGGAGGCCGTCGTGGGATTCCCCGACCGCATCGAACGCACCGTCGAGATCGCCCACCCGCCCGCGAAGGTCTGGGCCGCGCTGACCACGGCCGAAGGACTCGGCACCTGGTTCGGGAACCAGGCGAGCATCGACCTGCGCCCCGGCGGCGACGCCGAGATGAAGTGGGACAACGGACACAAGGCGAACATGCGCGTGGAGCGCATCGAAGAGCCGGAGATCTTCGGTTTCACCTGGCAGATCTACGGCCTGCCCGACGACGACCCCCGCCGCACCTACGTCGAGTTCACCCTGGAACCGGTCGGCGCGGGCACTCGGCTCACGGTCGTCGAGAGCGGCTTCTCCCAGCTTCCGGACGAAACCCATCGTGTCGCATTCGAAGGGAACACGAAGGGGTGGGCGGCCGAGCTGGGCGAACTGATCGAATACCTCGATGCCGCCTGACAACGAAGCGATCGCCGAACAGGTCTTCGTCGCCTTGGCCGACCCGAGCAGACGGAGCATTCTCGCCACCCTCGCCTCGGGCGGCCCGGCCACGGCGACCGACCTCGCCGAGCGGCTGCCCATCACCCGGCAGGCCATCGCCAAGCATCTCGCGCTGCTCACCGACGCCGGTCTGGTGACCCCGGAGCAGGGCGAACGGCGGCGCGTGCGCTACCGGCTGCGGTCGGCCCCGATGCAGGTCGCCCAGCAGTTCTTGGCGGCGCTGGCCCGTGACTGGGACGGCCCGCTCTCGGCTTTGAAAAACCATCTGGAGGGAACATCATGAGCTTTACCACGAGTTTCACCGTCGACCAGACGCCACAGCAGGTCTTCGACGCCTTCACCGACGTCCGCGGCTGGTGGTCGGAAGAGATCGTCCACGACGGCGACGAGTTCGAGTATCACTACGAAGAACTCCACCGCTGCCGCGTGCGGATCACGGAATCCGTGCCGGGACGCAAGGTCTCGTGGCTGGTCCTCGAAAACCACTTCGACTTCACCCGTGACGAGACGGAATGGGTCGGCACCACGATCACGTTCGAGATCACCGAGACCGGCGGCAAGACCGAAGCGCGTTTCACCCACCACGGTCTGGTCCCGGAGTACGAATGCTTCGACGTCTGCCACAAGGCGTGGACGTTCTACGTCGGCACCAGCCTGCGGGAGCTGATCACCACCGGCGAGGGGCAGCCGAACCGGCAAAGCGTCCTGCCCGCGGAGCTGGCGCGATGAACGTCGTCTCTCCGGCGGAGTGGGAAGAAGCGCGCCTTCGCCTGCTGGTGAAGGAAAAGGAGCTGACCCGGGCACGCGACGCGCTCGCCGCCGAGCGACGGCGGATGCCGTGGGCCGCGGTCGAGAAGCCGTACGAGTTCGAGGGGCCGTCGGGGAAGGCGAGCCTGCTCGACCTGTTCGAGGGACGACGGCAGTTGATCGTCTACCGGGCGTTCTTCGATCCCGGTGTGGAGGGTTTTCCCGACCACGCTTGCAAAGGCTGCTCGCTGGTGGCCGATCAGGTCGCGCACGTCGCCCACCTGAACGCCCGCGACACCACCTTGGCCTTCGTATCACGCGGATCGCAACCGGACCTCGCGCGGATGAAGGCGCGGATGGGCTGGACGATGCCGTGGTACACGATCACCGGTGACTTCGACGTCGATTTCGGCGTCGACCAATGGCACGGCACCAACGCCTTCATCCGCGAAGGTGATCAGGTGTTCCGGACGTACTTCGTCAACAACCGCGGGGACGAGGCGCTGGGCAGCACCTGGAGCTACCTCGACATCACCGCGCTGGGACGGCAGGAGGAGTGGGAGGACTCGCCGGAGGGCTACCCGCAGACCCCGCCGTACGAGTGGTGGAACTGGCACGACGCCTACGAGGATGCCGCGCCTCCCAGTGGCTGCTGCTCGTGAGCACAGCGGTGACGTCGCGAAGTCGCCAGTCACCGGTCGCCCGCTCCGGCTAGCTTACTGCCATGACAGCGAGCAGCCTCCAGATCGTCCAGAACGCGTGGAAGGCCTTCGGCACCTACGCCCCCGAACGCATAGCGGCGGTGTTCACCGAGGACGCGGAGTGGGTGGCGCCGCCGGGCAACGCCACCGCGGTCGCGCTGGGCGGGTCGAGTCACTTGGTCGGCAGGGCGGCGATCGTCCAGTTCCTCGCCGAGGACTTCCGGACGGTGTTCGTCTCGGACGTGGCCGTCGAGTTCCGGGGTTTCCACGCGGACGGCGACACCGTGGTCGTCGAGGAGACCATGACCGCGAAACTGGCGGACGGGAGCAGGTACGGCAACGACTACTGCTTCGTGTTCGAACTGCGTCAGGGCGCGATCCACCGCGTACGCGAGTACATGGACACCGCGAAAGGACATCGGCAGCTGGGAGGAGTCGCGGCTGATTCGTGAGCTAGGGTCCGGCTGGTGGAGAGTCTGTTCCTGACCCGCGTGCTGGGCGCGCTGCGTTCCGGTGGCGACGAGGCGCTATTCGTCCAGGACGGCCTTGTTACCGGCTATGGGCAGGCGCTCGAATTGGTACACCGGTTGTCCGCGGGGCTGCCCGAGGGCGGGGTGGTCGCCATCGACGCCGGTAACCGGCCGGAAACCGTTCTCCTGCAGATCGCCGCGCAGCTACGGGGTTCGACCGTCCTGCTCGTCGCCGCTTCGGCGAGCTTGCCGGATCGCCTGGCCGCGGTCGAGGCGGCCGGGGTCACCACCCTGGTGACCGAGCGGCCGTCGGGCTGGCCCGCCGACGACGTGCGGGTGATCGGGCTCGGCGAACTGATGGACCGCGACGGTACCGAGCCGACCGGGCTGCCGGGTTCGGTCACCGTCATCTTTCCCACCGGAGGTACCACCGGTGCGCCGAAACTCATCCGGCACAGCGGGATCTACGACGGGATGGCCCATATCTTCGCGCCGGATCCGGCGGGGCCGGGACGCACGCTGCTGATCGCGCCGATGACGCATATGACCGGGAACGCCACCGTGCTGGGTGCGATCCTGCGCCGGGAGAGTGTGGTGCTGCTGCGCGGATTCGACGCGGGCGCCGTACTGGACGCGATCGCGGAACACCGGATCACCACGGTGTCCCTCACTCCCGCGCGGCTGGCCGCGGTACTCGACCATCCGGCCATGACGTCGACCGATGTCAGCAGCGTGCGGCAGCTTTCGCTGGGCGCCGCACCGCTTTCGCCACGGCGGCTGGCCCAGGCGCTCGACGCGTTCGGGCCCGTGGTCGGGCAGGGCTACGGGCTCACCGAAGCACCGATGATCGCGAGCATTTCCGCGGCGGAGCTCGACGGGCGGCCGGAGCGGCTCGAATCCGTGGGCCGGATCGTGCCGGGTATGGAGGCCCGGCTCGACGACGGCGAGGTACTGGTGCGCGGACTGTCCATGATGGACGGTTACCACGGTTTGGCACCGATCGGCGACGGATGGCTGCGGACTGGCGATCTCGGGCGGTTCGACGACGACGGGTACCTCTACCTGCTGGATCGGGCGAACGACGTCATCATCACCGGCGAGCACGGCACGAAGGTGTACTCGACCGTGGTCGAGAACGCGCTGGCACGGCATCCGCTCATCCGTTCCGTGGCCGTGTTCGGCGTCCCGGGCGAAGAGGGTGAGGGTGAGCGGGTCCATGCCGTGGTCGTGCCGGTTACTTCAGGAGCGCTGTCGGCCACCGAAATCCGGGCGCACGCCAGGGAGTTCTTCGGACGCGAACATTTCGTTCCGTCCGATGTGGACTTCGCCGACACGCTGCCGCTGACCGCGATCGGGAAGGTCGACAAGCGGGCGCTGCGGGCACCGTTCTGGACCGGGCACGGCCGCCGCATCGCCTGAGCACAGTGCTCGTCACTCGGCCGGGTGAGGGCGCTGCTGGTCGGCTGATCCGGTGCTACGGTCCGCCTGATCAGGCAAGATCGATCAGGAAGGACCCGGTGATGACCGCCGCGCACACCGAACACGCCGGCCATACGCACGCCCACGGCGAAGGCTGCGGCCACGTCGCCGTACCCCACGGCGACCACGTCGACTACGTCCACGACGGGCATCTGCACCGGCCTCACGACGGGCACTACGACGAGTGCGAGCGCGGCGGCCACGTCCCGCATCAGGGCCACGACCACGCCCACGGCGAGGGCTGCGGTCACGTCGCCGTGCCGCACGGCGACCACGTCGACTACCTGCACGACGGCCACCGGCACGCCGCGCACGGGGACCACTACGACGACCACTGACGCGCGCGTGTCATGAGGGGCCCACATAAGACGAATTTCGTCCTATGGGGACCCCTCATGACACTTCAGTGGACGTGCACCGCTTCCCACTCCGGAAACGGATCCACCCCACCCAGAGCGTCCACAGTGGACAAGCAAGACCGAAGCGTGTCCAGCAGAGCGTCCTTCTCCAGCCCCACCCCGATGAACACGAGTTCCTGCCGCGGCGCGTCCTCGACACCCTGCGGCTCGAACCGGGCGACCGACCCGGCCTGCGACCACAGCCCGGTCACGCCGGGCCGCGACGCCAGGGAGAAGAAACCCTTCGACCGCAGGACCGTCCCGTACTCGCCGGAATCGAGCCGCTCGACGAAGTCCCACAGCCGTTCCGGGTCGAACGCCCGCCCAGCGCGGAAGACCACGCTGGAGATCCCGTATTCCTCGGTCTCCGGGACGTGGTCACCGTTGAGTTCGGCGACCCAGCCGGGAGCTTCCTGCGCCCGCTCGACGTCGTAACGGCCGGTGCCGAGCAGCCGATCGAGCGGAACCCGGCCGTGTGTCGAGACGACCACTTCGGCGGCGGGGTTCAGTCGTCGCAGCGCCGCTGTCAGCCGTTCGAGGGACGAGGCCGGGACGAGATCCGCCTTGTTCAGCAGGAGCACGTCCGCGAATTCGATCTGGTCCATCAGCAGATCGCTGACCGTCCGCTCGTCGCCCTCGTACTGGTCCAGTTCGCGGTCGACCAGCGCGTCGCCCGAAGCCAGCTCCCGCTCGAAGTTCACCGCGTCGACCACGGTCACCATCGTGTCGAGGCGCGCCGAGTCCAGCAGGGTGGCGCCGTCCTCGCGGGCGAACGAGAACGTCGCCGCCACGGGCATCGGCTCGGAGATGCCGCTCGATTCGATGAGCAGGTAGTCGAACCGGCTGTCCTCGCAGAGCCGCGAGACCTCTTCCAGCAGGTCGTCGCGGAGGGTGCAGCAGATGCATCCGTTGGTCATCTCGACGAGCCGTTCCTCGGTGCGGGACAGGCTGTTCCCGTCCCGCACCAGCGCGGCGTCGATGTTGACCTCGCTCATGTCGTTCACGATCACCGCCACCCGCAACCCGTCGCGGTTGGCGAGGACGTGGTTGAGCACGGTCGTCTTGCCCGCGCCGAGGAAGCCGGACAGCACCGTGACCGGCGTCGTCACTTCCCACCTTCATGGAAATGCTTCATGAGCTTGCGCGGCACCAGCTTCGTTTCACCGTTCACCTTGATCGGCACCAGATCCGGCACGGCCGCCTTCCACTGCGAGCGCCGGGACCGGGTGTTGCTGCGCGACATCTTCCGCTTCGGGACCGCCATTACTTCGCACCTCCACGGCGGCCGTAGCGGCGGTGGAACTTCTCGACCTGGCCCGCGCTGTCCATGATCCGCTGGTTGCCGGTCCAGAACGGGTGCGACCACGAGCTGATCTCGACGTTCACCACCGGATAGGTGTTGCCGTCGCTCCACTCGATGGTCTGGTCGGAGGTGGCGGTGGATCGCGTCAGGAAGGCGTCCCCGGTGGAGAGGTCCTTGAACACCACCGGGTGATAGTCGGGGTGGATGCCTGGTTTCACTGCGTTTCGTCCTTTCGGTTCGACACGTTCACGTCGTGCTTCTCGGGGTCGGTTTCCGTGTCTTCACACGGTTCTTCGTGCCACTCGCCGAACGGGTCCGGGTAGCGGAGCCATTCCTCCTCGCCGGCGGCGAGTTCCTCGTCGGTCAGCAGCGCCCCGCGCAGGGCGGCCTCGACCTCGTCGGGCGTGGCTTGATCGGTGACGACGACGAGTTCCTGCGCGCGATCGCCGAACTGCGGGTCCCAGCGCAGTGAGGCGAGCGTGCGGCGTTCGGGGGAGACGTCGGCCCAGTCCGGTCCCTCGGCGGCGGCGAGCCACGGCCCGGCGTGTCCGATCCCGAGTCCACCGCCCGCGGACTCGATCCACAGCGCCATATCCGGCTGGCTCGCCACCCAGAGCCGGCCCCGGCTCCGGACGACGCCGTCGAGCAGGACGTCGATCGCGTCGTGGAGCCGCTCCGGGTGGAACGGGCGCTGGGCGGTGAAGGTGAGCAGCCCGATCCCGCAGTCGGTGTGCACCGGCGGCTCGCCGTTCAGCAGCGGGCCGTGCATGTCGGTGACCTCGCCGCGCCGGGCTCCGGCGGGGACGGCGTCGAGCACGGTCTTCCCGTCCACCGCGGGCAATTCGATCCTGGGGATCGACGGCGCGACCCGGTCGAGCACGGCCGACGCCTTCGCCGCGGACCAGGCGTCGGTCGCCGCTCCGGCGAGCACGAGCAGATCGGCGAACTCGACCTGGGACAGCGCGACCTGGGCGACCGTGCGCTCGTCTTCGGGGCTGGCCTGCAGGTTCCGTTCGGCCAGCGTCTCGTCACCGGTGGTGTCGGAAAGCCAGTTCGCGCGGTCGACGACGGTGAGCACGGCCTTCAGGTCGACGTCCTCGATCACCGGCCGGTCGCCGACGAGGACGTTCCGCAGCGCCCAGCTGACCGGTTCGGGCTCCATGGCCTCGTCGAGCCGGACCACGATGCGCCGCACCTGCGGCATTTCCGCGAGCTTGCGCAGCAGTGGCAGCAGATCTTCGCGCAGCGTGCACGACACGCAGCCGTGCGCCAGTTCGAGGATCGTCACCTGATCGCGATCGCCCAGCAGGATCCGCCGCTTGACCACTCCGGAATGAATCTGCCTCAGGTCGTGGTGCACGACGGCGGTACCGGGCTCGGCCAGGCGCAGCCGCTCGGCGAGGTCGGCGTTCGGTCCCGGTGCGAGGCCACTGATCAGGACGAGGGGCACGCGGGGGTTGTCGGTCACTGAAGCTCCGGGGCGTCGAGGGCGATCTGGTTCGGCTGTGTAGAGTAAATGAAAACGACAACCGATATCAACTTGGGAGGGTGTATGTCCGCCGTGTGCCAGGTCACCGGCCGCAAACCCGGCTACGGGAAGCAGGTGTCGCACTCGCATCGCCGCACGTCCCGGCGCTGGGAGCCGAACTTGCAGACCAAGCGGTACTTCGTGCCCAGCGAAGGGCGCTGGGTCCGGCTGCGGGTCTCGGTGAAGGGCATGAAGACCATCGACAAGCGGGGGATCGAGGCCGTCGTCGCCGAACTCCGCACGAAAGGGGTGAAGCTCTGATGGCCAAGAGCACCGACATCCGGCCGATCATCAAGCTCCGCTCGACCGCGGGCACCGGCTACACCTACGTCACGAAGAAGAACCGCCGCAACAACCCGGACCGCATGGTGCTGCGCAAATACGACCCGGTCGCGCGCAAGCACGTCGAGTTCAAGGAGGAGCGCTGATGGCCAAGAAGTCCAAGATCGCCAAGAACGAGCAGCGCAAGGTGATCGCCGCCCGCTATGTCGAGCGGCGGCGTGAGCTGAAGGCCATCATCGCCTCGCCGTCCGCTTCGCCGGAGGAGAAGGCGGCCGCGGTCTCGGCGCTGCAGGCGATGCCGCGCGACGCCAGTGCGACCCGGATCCGCAATCGCGACACCGCCGACGGCCGTCCGCGCGGCTACCTGCGGAAATTCGGGCTCTCCCGGGTCCGGATGCGGCAGATGGCGCACAGCGGCGAACTGCCCGGCGTCACGAAGTCGAGTTGGTGAGGGCGATGGCACGACCGACGCGGGACCGCCCCCTCAAGCGCAAGACGAACCTGCTGCACGCCAACAAGATCACCCAGGTCGACTGGAAGGACGTCGACCTGCTGCGGAAGTTCATCTCCGACCGGGGCAAGATCCGCGCCCGCCGGGTCACCGGACTGACGCCGCAGCAGCAGAAACAGGTCGCGACGGCGATCAAGAACGCCCGTGAGATGGCGTTGCTTCCCTATCCCAACGCGGGCCGCTGAGGCCTGGTGTCCGGGCGGTGTGCACGCACCGCCCGGACCGCGGCTCCTGTGGGAGAATCGGCGCCATGACGGAGAACCCCGGGCAGCCCGAGGAATTCGATCCCGAACTGCTGGCGCTGTGGGCGAAGGTGTTCGGCTTCGCCCGATCGGGGGCGACGGCGGATCTCGCCGCGTACGTCGACGCGGGCGTCTCGGCGAATCTGACCAACGACCGGGGTGACACGCTGGTCATGCTCGCCGCCTACCACGGTCACGCCGAGACCGTCGCGGCGTTGCTGGAGCGCGGCGCCGATCCGAACCGGGAGAACGACCGCGGCCAGAGCCCGCTCGCCGGCGCGGTCTTCAAGAACGAGCCCGACGTGGTGAAGGCGCTCCTCGCGGGCGGTGCGGACCCGGCGGCGGGGGAGCCGTCCGCGATCGACGCGGCCAAGATGTTCGGGAACACCGAGCTGCTCGCGCTGCTCCAGGGCTGAGGCGGTGCTCACTCGGATCGCGGTCCAGGCCACTGAATCCTTACACTGCCCCGCATGGATGACCCGCATTACCTCTCCGGCCTCGACCTGGCCGGCCGTCGTGTCGTGATGATCGGTGGCGGGACGGTCGCCCAGCGCCGCCTGCCGCGGTTGATCGGCGCCGGCGCGCGGGTCGAACTGGTTTCGCCGCATACGACGCCGTCGGTGAGCGCCATGGCCGACGCGGGCGAGATCGTCTGGCACGAGCGCCGCTACACCGAAGGCGACCTCGCCGACGCCTGGTACGCGCTGGCGTGTACGAACGACCCCGAGGTCAACGCCGCCGTCTGCGCCGAGGCCGAACGCGCCCGCGTGTTCTGTGTTCGCGCCGACGACGGAGACCTCGGCAGCGCGGTCACCCCCGCCTCGGGCAGGCACGGCGGACTGCTGGTCGGCGTGCTCTCCGGCGGTGAGCCGCTGCGGTCGGCCACCGTGCGGGACAGCATCCTCGACGGACTCCGGGACGGCACCGTCGCGGACGGCCGCGTGCCGGAGGCCAACGGTGACCTCCCCGGCGTCGCGCTGGTCGGCGGCGGCCCCGGCGATCCGGAACTGATCACCGTCCGCGGCCGTCGTCTTCTCGCCAGGGCCGACGTCGTCGTCGCCGACCGGCTCGCCCCGCGCGAACTGCTCGACGAACTCTCGCCCCACGTCGAGATCGTCGACGCCGCGAAGATTCCGTACGGCCGCGCCGCCAGTCAGGACGTGATCAACTCCACGCTGATCGACCGGGCCAAGGCGGGCAAGTTCGTCGTGCGGCTCAAGGGCGGCGACCCGTACCTGTTCGGCCGCGGCTTCGAAGAGGTGCTCGCCTGCGCCGAAGCGGGCATCCCGGTGACGATGGTCCCCGGCATCACGAGCGCGTTCTCCGTGCCCGCCGCCGCGGACGTCCCGGTGACCCACCGCGGGGTCGCCCACGAGGTCGTGGTGGTGTCCGGGCACGTCGCGCCGGACGACGAGAAGTCGCTGGTCGACTGGGATCTGCTGGCGAAGATGCGCGGCACGATCGTGCTGATGATGGGCGTCGAACGTCTTCCGCTGTTCGCGAAGGCGCTCCTGGAGGGGCGGCCCGGCGACACGCCGGTCGCGATCGTCGAGGACGGCACGATGCGCACGCAGCGGGTTCTTCGCTCCACTTTGGACAGTGTGGTCGAAGACGCCGCCGCGGCCGGCGTGCGGCCGCCCGCGGTGATCGTCTTCGGCCCGGTGGCGGGGCTGGCTCAGCCTTCCTGATCCCAGGCCGACATGTAGAACCAGTCGGCCCCGTCGTCACCCGGGACGTCGAAGTCGTGCGCCCGGAGCAGGCCGGCCCGGAGAGCCACTCGCTGCGAAGCGACGTTCTCCGGCCGGACGCGGGCGATCACGAGGTCGTCCGGCCGGTGGGTGCGCGCCCAGTCCACCGCCGCCGTGGCGGCCTCACTGGCGTACCCGGCGCCCCAGGCCGACGGGAAGAGTCGATAGAAGAGGTTCAAGACCGGGTTGCGCTGGAACCCGACGATCTTGACCCCGCAGAAGCCCAGGGTTTCCGGTGAATCCTGGCGCCGGATCGTCCAGTACCCGAAGCCGTACCGGTCCCACTGATGCGACCAGCGGAGCAGCAACAGCTCCGCCTCCTTGCGCGTTTTCACCAGGTCCGAGGGATTGTGCGCGCAGGCCTCCGGATCGGTGTGGAGGGCGAAGACCGCGTCGAGGTCCTCGCGGGCGGGACGGCGAAGGAGTAACCGTTCCGTCCGCATTTCCTCCGCGCCCGTGTCCCGGGTCGGCGCCGGCTCAACGGTCATGGCAGCGGGCGGAGAAGTCGGCGATGGCCTCGGTCAGGCGGGTCGGGTCCAAACGCAGTTCGACCGGGCTCCTCGCCTGGACGAATTCGGCGGCCGGCATGTCCGCGGCCAGCGTGTCGGCGTCGCCGAAGGGGTGGATCGGGTCGCGTTCGTGCCCGATCACCAGCGCTGGGGTCTCGATCTTCCGCCGGATCGACTTGGGCGGCGCGATCCGGCCGAAGAGCACGCCGTGCAGGAGCGCGGCCATCGGCGCGGGCTGCTGGGACAGCGTGTCGGTGACCACGTCGACCCACTGGTTGCCGTGCGGGACGAGTTTCGCCGCCAGCGCCACACCCTGCACGGTGACCGGCAGGAACCGGGCCGCCATGAGCAGGGGCGTGAAGGTGATCAGCCCGGCGACGATCGCGTTGTCCAGCACCGGCATTTCGACGACCAGGCCGAGCGCGCGTTCGGGCGCGGCGACCCCCACTTCGAGCGCGACGTTGGCGCCCAGCGACGTCCCGCCGACGACCGCGGAGTCGATCTCCAGATGGTCGAGCAGCGCGACGGTCTGCTCCGCGAACGCGGGCATCGAGTACAGCCACGATTCGGTGGGCCGGTCCGAGTCGCCGTGACCGAGCAGGTCCAGGGTCACCGTCCGGAACCCGGCGCGCGCCAGCTTGCGGGCGAGCGGGGCGTGCATCCGCCTGGTCAGCATGATGCCGTGGGTGAGCACGACCACCCGGTCGCCGGAGCCGAACTCGGTGTAGGCGAGCCGGTGGCCTTCATGGGTGAAGGATCCCGACAGCTCGATGGGCCGGGAAGAGCGTTCCCTCTCCCGTCCGGGGATCAATGCGGGCAGGTCGGCGACCGCGGTGGCACTGCTGGCCGGGCTCATATCCCACCGTCCTTCGTCGATCATCGTGTACTCGCCGGTAGTACTCGGTGGTACCAGGAAAGCATCTCGGGCCCCCTTGGGCACAGTGGCCGTTGGCAGCCGGTCAATCTCATGAGTCAAGATGACCCTATGACCGCTACAGCTGACAGTCTTCCCGATCTCGTTTCGCTCAAGGTGGAGATCGACGGGCACGTCGCCGAAGTAACCTTGCTCGGCCCGTCCAAGGGCAACGCGATGGGGCCCGACTTCTGGCGCGAACTGCCGATCGTCTTCCGCGCGCTCGACGCGGATCCGCAGGTCAGGGCGGTCGTGCTGACCGGCAGCGGCAAGCACTTCTCCTACGGGCTCGACCTGCCCGCGATGATGCCCAGCTGGGGCGAAATGCTCGGCGGCGACGCGCTCGCCGGACCGCGGTCGAAGTTCCTCGACGAGGTCAAGACCCTCCAGGCGAGTGTTTCCTCGATCGCCGAATGCCGCAAACCGGTCATCGCGGCCGTTTCCGGCTGGTGCATCGGCGGCGGTGTCGACGTGATCGCGGCCGCCGACGTCCGGCTGGCGAGCGCGGACGCGAAGTTCAGCGTGCGCGAGGTCAAGGTCGCGATCGTGGCCGACCTCGGCAGCCTGCAGCGGCTCGCGCCGATCATCGGGGAGGGGCACCTGCGCGAACTGGCCCTGACCGGTAAGGACGTCGACGCCGCCCGCGCGGAGAAGATCGGCCTGGTCAACGACGTCTACACGGACCAGGAGACGCTGCTGGCCGAGGCTCGGAAAATGGCGCAGGAGATCGCCGCCAACCCGCCGCTGGTCGTACAGGGCACCAAGAACGTCCTTTCGGCCAACACCGAACGCCAGGTCGCCGACGGCCTGCGCTACGTCTCGGCCTGGAACGCGGCGTTCCTGCCCAGCAAGGACCTCGGCGAGGCCGTGCAGGCCTTCCTCGAGCGGCGCGCGCCCGAGTTCAAGGGAGAGTAGAAAGAACCCGCGGCCACCCGGCGGACCAGGAGGACGAACGTGAGCGCTTCGGAGGCATATCGCACGTTCCGCGAGGCGCGGGACTACCTGCAGACCCATCGCGAGGACTACGAAACCGCTTATCGCGACTTCACCTGGCCCCGGCCCCCCGAGTTCAACTGGGCGCTGGACTGGTTCGACGTCGTCGCGGCCGATCCGGCCAATCAGGACCGGTACGCGCTGTGGATCGTCGAAGAGGACGGCGCCGAGAACCGCTGGACCTACCCGGAGATGGCCCGCCGGTCGAACCAGGTCGCGAACTGGCTGCGCTCACTCGGCGTCCGCCGGGGAGACAGGCTGATCCTGATGCTCGGCAACCAGGGCGAACTGTGGCAGACCATCCTCGCCGCGATCAAACTGGGCGCGGTCGTCATCCCGGCCTCGACCCTGCTCGGCCCGGCGGACCTCACCGACCGGGTCGAGCGGGGCGCGGCGAAACACGTGGTGATCCGCTCCGCCGACGCGCACAAGTTCGAGAACGTCGCCGGGGACTACACGCGGATCGCCGTGGGTGAGCGCGTCGAGGGCTGGCAGTCCTTTGTGGACGCCTACGAACAGTCGGACGGGTTCACCCCGGACGGGCCGACCGCGGCGGACGACCCGCTGCTGCTGTACTTCACCTCGGGCACGACCGCGAAGCCGAAACTGGTGCAGCACACGCAGGTCTCGTATCCGATCGGTCATCTGTCCACCATGTACTGGATCGGGCTCGAACCGGGCGACGTCCACCTCAACATCTCCTCGCCGGGCTGGGCGAAACACGCGTGGAGCAACGTCTTCGCGCCGTGGAACGCCGAGGCGACGGTGTTCCTGTACAACTACGCGCGGTTCGACGCGGTTTCCCTGATGGCGCAGATGGAACGCTGTGGTATCACCAGTTTCTGTGCCCCGCCCACGGTGTGGCGGATGCTGATCCAGGCGGACCTGTCCGTCCTGAAGACCCCGCCGAGCAAGGTCGTCGGCGCCGGGGAACCGCTCAATCCCGAGGTGATCGATCAGGTTGAAAAGGCTTGGGGCGTCACGATTCGCGACGGTTTCGGGCAGACCGAGAGCAGCGTCCAGATCGCCAACACCCCCGGACAAGAGGTCGTGCCGGGGTCGATGGGCCGCCCGCTGCCCGGCTTCACCGTCGCGCTCGTCGACCCGGTCACCGGCGAACGCGCGCAAGAGGGCGAGATCTGTCTCGACCTGGACAAGCGCCCCGTCGGGCTGATGACCGGATACGCGGACGATGACGAGCGTTCCGCCGCGGCCTTCGCGAACGGCTTCTACCACACCGGCGACGTCGGCTCGATCGACGAACGTGGCTACATCACGTATGTGGGCCGGACCGACGACGTCTTCAAGGCGTCGGACTACCGGATCTCGCCGTTCGAACTGGAGAGCGTCCTGCTGGAACACGAAGCCGTCGCCGAGGCGGCCGTGGTCCCCGCGCCCGACCCGATCCGGCTCGCGGTGCCGAAGGCGTACGTCGTCCTCACTGACGGGCACGAGCCGACCGCCGAGACCGCGGTGTCCATCCTGGCCTTCTGCCGGGAGCATCTCGCGCCATACAAGCGGATCCGGCGGCTGGAGTTCGCGGAGCTGCCGAAGACGATCTCCGGCAAGATCCGGCGGGTCGAACTGCGGGGCCGCGAGACCGACGCCGGTGAACGGCCGGCGGGGGAGTTCCGCGAAGAGGACTTCCCGCAACTGAAGGCTTGAGCGCCGCGGCACGCGATCAGTCCTCTGCTCGCGTGCCGCGCGGCCGTGTGGGTCGAACGAACCACAACACGACAGCTGAAGACGCGTTAGCCTCCCGGGTAGTGAATCGTTGACATCCCGTGGGGGTCACGGGACTCACCTTCCCTGCCTTGAAAGGTGTTCCTGTCATGCGCATTCGTCTTCTCCTGCCGATGCTCGCCCTCGTGGCCGGGCTCGGTACCGCGATGGCCGCTCCGGCCGCCGCCGATCCAGGCCCGGTGCCGTCGGGCGACGTGGCCGCCGCCGACGCCTGTTACACCTGGGGCCGCACCCTGTCCGAGGGGGCGTCCGGTGCCGACGTCCGGCAGTTGCAGATCCGTGTGGCCGGCTACCCCGGCTACGGCGGCGTGCTGGCCATCGACGGCGAGTTCGGCGCGGGTACCAAGGCCGCGGTCACCCGGTTCCAGCAGGCGTACGGGCTGGGCGCGGACGGCATCGCCGGGCAGGCCACCTTCGCGAAGATCTACGAGTTGCAGGACAACGACTGCACGCCCATCAACTTCACTTACGCCGAAATGAACCGGTGCAACTCGGACTGGTCGGGCGGCAACGTCCCGGCCGCGACGGCGAAGGCCAACGCGCTGGTGTCGATGTGGAAGCTGCAGGCGATGCGGCACGCTATGGGTGACCGGCCGATCGACGTCAACGGCGGTTTCCGCAGCGTCGCCTGCAACAACGCGGTCGGCGGGGCGACGAACAGCCGCCACCTCTACGGGGACGCGGTCGACCTCGGCGCGGGATCACAGGGCTTCTGCGGGCTGGCGAAGCAGGCCCGCAACCACGGGTTCAGTGAGATCCTCGGCCCGGGCTACCCCGGGCACAACGATCACACGCATGTGGCGCACCGGTCCAGCCGGTTCTGGTCGGCGTCCTCCTGCGGGATCTGATCCCGTCACTCCCAACGCCAGAGCGAAGGCGGCCGTCCTCCTTTCGGGAGGGCGGCCGCGTGCTCGGTGGTCCGGCGCAACCCGGGTACCCGCTCCATGATCCGGCCCAGATTGGCCGGATAGGGGCGGTCCCCGGTCAGCGCTTCGGTCACGTCGAGGGCTTGCGCCGTGGTGAAGGTCGGGCCCAGCAGCCCGGCGGTGAAAGCGACGTCCCGCCACAGCCGGTCGGCCAGCAGCGGACGGCAGTCCGCCACGATCCGGTCGTGGTCGAACGCCAGCGGCGGTACCGCGTCCAGCGGGGTCCACACCACGTTCCCGGGCACGTCGAGCGCGGGATCCGTGGTGGCCCACAGTGCGATGGAGAGGGTCGGGCCGCGCGGGTCTCGATTCGGCTCGTCGAAGGTGACGAGCTGGCCCGTCGCCGAGAGCGCGTCCGGCGGCAGCCCGAGTTTGGTGACCGCCGCCCGGCCCGCGGCGGCCCTCAGCCGCTCCCCGAGCCCGAGGAGCACCCCGGGCAGGGCGAGTTCCCCTTCGAACGGCTCGGCGGCGCGCGGCGCGATTCCCAGCAGGACGGTCCGCGCGCCGGGGTCGAACCGCACCACCAGCACGTCGACGGACACCGGAGTCGACTCGATCACGCGTAGATTGTCGACCTTGCCTCCGTGACCCGGTAACCGGCCCTGTCCGGGCCGTACCCGGTGACGGCCACCGGCAGCCGCGCGCCGAACCAGGCCAGTGGATCCGGCAGGTCGACGACGGGGGAGCCGGGGCCGTCCACGACACACAGCCCGGTCGCGTCGAGGTGGGTCACCGCGAACGCGTCCACGCCTTCGCAGGCCGCGATCGCGTAGTCCAGCAATGCCGCGTCGAGATGCCCCGCCCGCCACGCACCCTGGTACTCCCCGGTGCCGTTGTGCGCCTCGGGAAAGCGGGCGAGGACGGAAGCGGATTCGGTGGGAAGCGGTCCCGCGCCGTGCCGGGTGAGATACGTCCGCGTCACGCCCAGCACAGTGTGCGGACGCCCGCCCAGCAGCGCGCGGGCGTTGTGCGGGGTGGTGGTGGACCACGTCGTATGCGGAGGGAATCCGTGGTGCTGATCGAGGAGAACCCCCTGCGCTCCCTCGAAGACCACGCGGCCGCTGTCGGCGAGCCGTCCCGTTTCGTCCCCGCCGGTGATCCGTACGGCGTCCGCGAAATCGCGGTACAGGGCCACCAATTCGCCCACCCCATGCGGCGGGGTGGCCAACGGCGCGTAGAACCGGGCGAGCGCGTCGAGCTTGCGCCGCAGCACCGCCGGGTGGGCGCAGTCGGCGACCGTGGGCGCTTCACCCGGTGTCCCGATCACCTCCTGGTTCTCCACCCGATCACCCCGAGCCGCCCCGGACAGCAACGAGTACCAAACGGTCTCGCCGATGCCTTTTCCGCACGAGCCATGCCGTTTCGCGCCGCGGGCGTCCTCCCGCGCCCGGTTGGCGTGAATGTGGAACGGGGTGGTCAGCAGCGCTCTTCCGTCGACGCTCAGCAACGAGAGCGGATCCCCGACACCGACGGTTTCGAGCTGCCGGGCTTCGGCGGCCAGCGCGAACGGTTCGACCAGGACGAAGCGCGACAAATGGGTGGGCACGCCCGCGAACGTGCCCGCCCCGAACTGGCTGAACGTGTGATGCCGTCCGTTCTCGACGACGTTGTGCGCGGCTTGCGCGCCGCCGTTGAACCGGACGACGGCGGTGGTGGGCCGGTCGGCGCAGAGCGCGTCGACCACGGCCCCCTTGCCTTCGTCGCCGAAACCCAGCCCGACCACCACCACGTGCCCGTCCAGGAGGCTCATCGCAGCACCACGTGGTCCGGACCGCCAGGCTCGGGCACCGCCGAGGTGACGATCGTCCGGCTTCCGAGCTTCGCCAGTGCCTTGCCGACAGCCGCGCTTTCGGCGGCCGAGCCGACGTCCGCGAGGTCGGCGAGCGCCCGGTCGACGTCGACGACCTGTTCCTCTACCCCGATCGTGGCCGCGATCAGCTCGCACACCGCGCCGGGGTCGTCGAGTTTGAGGAAGTTCTGGCCGAGCAGACCGCTCCAGTGCTCGCCGATCTCCGGGTCGTTGTAGTACGAAGACTGGTTCGGCAGCACGAAGTAGACGTGCCACTTGCGGGCGAGCTCCCGGTACACCGACGCGGGATCGATGTCCTCCCGCACGTCGTCACCGATCACCCGGCGGAGGTGGCGCGCCTGGAGCGCGGGCTTGTTCAGCTCGTCACCGATGAGGAACAAGTAGCCCTTTCGGCCGCGCTTCTGCCACGCGTCGGTGATTACGTGCCGTGCCATGAAATAAGCGGCCAGTTCGTAGGACTCGCTCTTCTGCCCGCCGCCGCCGCCTTCGAGGAAGATCGTGCGCAGCTGCTCGTCCATCCGGTTGTCCGATTCGAACTGCCCGACCTGCAACGGCACCCGATCGCTGTCCGCGTCGCCGATCGCGCCGAACAGGACCTGCGGATCGGCCAGATAACCGCGGCGCTTCAGCAAGCCGTGCAGTTTGCCGAGCTTGCCCTGCATGACCCGCGGTACCCGGCGCATCGAGCCGGTGACGTCGAACAGCACCGCGATCGGCGTCGAATCGGCGTGGTCGGCCGAATCCCGGCATTCCCGGACGGCGTTCAGCGGATCGAGCGCGGGCGCGACCTTCCACTCTTTCGCGGGCTTGGAGCGGAGATCGGCGGTGTAGCCGAAATCGTCCTCGCCCTTGGCCGCGCGGAAGGTTTTCGCGGCGGCGTAGGCGTTGTCGTCCCAGTGTCCGTGTCCCATGGTCAGGCTCCTGTCTCGGGGATGATGAAGGGGCGGAAGGTGCGGGGGCCGTACAGCTCGCCGATCAGGTCGTCGTATTCGTCGAGCAGATCGACGGCGTCGGGCCGTTGCCCCGGCGTTTCTTGGGTGCACCATGTGGCGAACTCGCGTTGGCGGGTTTCTCCGGGCGCCAGCAGGGAAAGCATCAGCTTGTGGAGCATGTGCACGTCGGTGGCCGCGGTCATCGGCAGTCCTTTGTGGACTTCGGGTGGACAGTCGACCGAGTTGTCCGCCGCCAGCGGGAGCGCACCGTCTTCGACGGCGAAGGACCAGCCGATCAGGACGATGCCGTGCCGTTCGGGATGGACCAGCACGTTGTCCGCGGTCAGATGGCCATGGACGACGCCCGCGCGGTGCGCTCCCGCCACCGCGCGCAGCAGCCGCCGGTGCATCCAGGCGTAGTCGCGGCCGTCGAGGCCGTCCGGGAAGGCCTTCCCGACGTCGGCGAGGGTGATGAACCCGTCGATGAGTGGCTCGAGGACGCTGAACGCCCGCTCGCCCCGTGCCACCGGGCCCGAGGTGTCGAGCAGCCGCGGGTAGTAGGGGCGCAGCCACCGGTGACGTTCGGTGAAGGCGTCGAGTGTGCGCAACGCCGCCCACTCGGCGTGGATCAGCGGATTCAGCGCCGGGTTGCGGACGAGTTTGACCAGATGAGGGCCGGTGGTGCGGTACGTCGTCGCGACACTGCCCACCGCGTGCGGGCGAGTGAGGGCGTAGGCCGACGTCGCCGTGGTGACCGTCTGGCCGCGGCCGCGTTTCCAGTCGTCGTAAAGGCGATTGAGGGTCGCGGCCGCCTTGTGGGCGCATGAGTCGCCGGGATTCCGGTCGGGGTGCAGCGCGGCCGCCAGCGCGCGGTAGTGGCGGTGAGCGAGCCGCGGGTCGGTGTCGAACAGAGCCGCCGCTTCGGCCGCGTTCTCGATCTCCGTTACGGCTTCGTCCCTGGTGAACATAGTTTGAGTCTAGACGACTCTTACTCCGTGTGACAAGGGGACGAGGAAGAAGATCTTGTCGGCATAAATCCTGTGTCGGCCCGCTCCGGACGTGCTTACCCTGGAGCGACCGTGCGGGGGTGATCGGTGGTATTCCAGGAACAGTCCCGGAACAGCGAGCGAAACTGGGCCGTGGCGGGCTTGGTCGTCCTCGGAGTCGTGCTGGGGTTCCTCGCGGCCTTCGTCGGCCGGTGGGCCGCGGAGGAGCTGGGTGGAACCCACGCCGTGCGCGCGGTGGTCAGCGAGTCGGACTCCACGATCACCGAAGCCGAGCACGGTCCGCGCACCACCTACGAGGTCCGGGCGATCACCGAAGGCCGTCGCGTGATCGAACTGCCGGTAGGCGGGGAATTCCGCCGCGGGGAGCCCGTGGTCGCCCGGCTTTCCTCGCTGACGGGCCGGGTGCTGTCCGTGCGCGGCGTGACCGCCGAGGTGGATGTCCAGCACGCCTGGGAGAAGACCGTCGCGATGTCACTGGGCGGCCTGCTCCTGGTGTTCGGCGTCGTGGTCGGGTGGCAGGTACGCCGGCCGCTGTCGTCACCGCTGGGGAGGTTCCGGGCGATCCCGTCGTTCCTGGCCGGTGTCGCCTTGGCCGCGTTCGTCGTGCTGACGCCGATCGGCTTCGGCAAGACGGGGTATGACCCGACGGGACGACCAGACCTGGAGATGTGGAGGTACGGGCATGACGTCGGGGATCCACCGCCGGTCGCGCGAGGGGGGACCCTCGCGGCCGGGGACCTGTCTCTGCGCGTGACCGGAATCCTGCCGGATCCTCCGGAAGGGGCTCCGGCCTGGCTGAGCGATTTCCGGGTCCTCACGCTTCGGATCGAGGCGACCGGGCTGGGCGACACCCCGCTGAAGCTGTCCGCCGACGCGCACGGCGAGCCGCGGCGCGTCGAAGGCTGCGCGGGCGCTCCGGGCGCTTTCGACGGCACCAAGGGGTTGATCTGTTTCGTGGTCCCGCCCGGCTACCGGCCTGGCTACCTTCTCGTCGGGGAGCGCGACCACGAACAGTGGCTGACGCTGTAGCGGAGAAAGGAAGGCTGTGCCGAGGAAAGCCTGGATTCTGCCGCGAGTGTTGCTGGGCAGTCTCCCGTTCTTCGTCCTGTTCGGCGCCGTCTGGTGGTTCGTCGGCGACGACGTGCGCGCCTTGAGCACCGGCCAAGACGTCGCGGTCATCGAAATCTCGGGGTGCACCTCGGAGGGATCCGCGGTGAACGGTCAGACTCCCTACTGCAAGGGGAAATGGCGGTTCGCCGATGGCCGCATCGGCGGTGGCCGGGTGCTGGGCGGCAAGACCGCCGAAGGTGACACGATCTTCGTCGGGGACGGGTTCGCTTACCAGTCGAGATCGCCGCTGATCTGGAGCGTTTCGGCGGGCGGCGCGGTCGGGCTCTTCATGCTGACCATCGTCGTGGTGGTCGGCGTGGCCTACCGGCGCGAGAACCGACGGCGGGACGGCCGGTCAAAGGCGACGAGTCCGTGAAGGCCTCCTTCCCTACTCTCAAGGTAGGGAAGGAGGCCTTCACGCGGATCGTCCCTTGTGGACAGGCGGGCCGTCCGAGGCTCAGGATCGGGTCGCTTCGATCTGCCGCTCGTCCTCGGTGGAGCAGTTCGTCACCGGATCGTTCGGCCCGCTCCCGCAGGTCCACGCGCCGATCACCACCGGTCCGGGCCCCTGCGGCGAGTTGGCTTCGGCGGGCGTCAACTTGCCGAAGTAGTCCGTGAGCACCTGTGTCGCTTCGGCACAATCGGTTTTCCCACGGGCGACGACCTTGTTCTTCGCGCCCTGGAATCCGGTGATCTCACCGCACGGCGTTCCGGCGAGCGCCTGCTCGGCGGCGGGAGCGGGGGAGGGCGACGCCGGCGCGGACGGCGGGGCCGGATCGGCCCCGCAGCCGCTCAGCAGGACGACGGCGACCGCTGCGGGGAGTACGGAGAGGCTCTTCATGGGCCCTTCTTCTCGGGGACGGTTCATTCGACGGGGACGACGGCGGCGAACACGTTCTGCTCGCCTTTGCTGCAACTGGTGCCGCCTTGCGCGGCCGGGGCGCCGGAAACGCACAGCCAGCCGTCGACGGTCTCGCTGACCGGCTCGTCCGAGCCCGCGGACTGGCGTCCGGCGATCCTCTTGTGGAACGAACCCACGATCCCGGTCGCGTTCGCGCACGAAACCCCCGGCCCGTTGAGGACCTGCAGGGTCAGCCCGTTCGCCGCGGTGACCGTGCCGCACGAACCCTGTACCGGTTCAGCGGGTTTCGGCTGAGGGGCGGGATTCGGGGCAGCGGACGGAGTCGGCGCGGTCTGCGACGGGATCGGCGGCAGCGAAGCGCTGGACGTGCTCGAAAGCGCCGTGGCGGGAGGAGCCGGCGCGGAGGTGACAGGCGGTGGCGGGCCTTCGCCCGAACAGGCGGCGAGTGTTCCGGCGGCGACACAGGCCGCGATCAGGCGCCGCCACGTTCCCGTGGTCGTCGAGACGGGCAAGGCGATCCTTTCGTCGGCCGGTCGTGGCCGGCCCATTCTCACTCGGCCGGACCCGATGTCTTGGCATTGAGCCACGTTCGATGCGCGGCAGGTTATCGCGCCGTCGGCGCGGCGGTACGCGAGGACCGCATGTTAACTGTCCACTATGGACAATTAACATGCCGTTCACGGCGCGACAACACACCGCTGTCGTCGCGAATCGATCGGACGAATCCGGGACGGGACCGTTAACGCCCGCCCCTGTTCTGCCGAAAAGACAAGTAAGCGCTCCGGCGTGTCCCAGTCCCCGTCACCCGAAACCGTGAGAGCGATGAAGACCGACGAACAGAACGATCCCGTGTCATTCGAGGCCACCGCACCGGCGAGCGCGGAGTCGCCCCCCACGGCGCCGTGCACCGTCGTCTGGTGCGGCGGCCGCCCGTACGTCCTCGAGAGTTCCACCGGGCACACCCGCTGGATGGGTACCGACCACCGGGGCAGGCCCGTGGCGCTGACCAGCGCCGACCTGCGACGCCGCGGCTGGAGCCACACCCGGGCCAGCTGACGCCGGAGGACCTGCCGTCGCTGGATAGGCTGCGCTGGTGAGTACGCCCCCAGAACCGAGCGTGACCAGCGAAGAACCTTCTTTGCTGCGGCAGGCCCTGAACGTTCCCAACATGCTTTCCCTCCTCCGGCTCGCCGGGGTGCCGGTCTTCCTGTGGCTGCTCCTCGGCCCGAAGGAGGACGGCTGGGCGCTCGCGCTGCTCGTGTTCAGCGCGCTCACCGACTGGCTCGACGGCAAGCTCGCCCGCTGGCTCAACCAGATGTCGCGGCTCGGCCAGCTGCTCGACCCCGCCGCCGACCGGCTCTACATCCTCGCGACGCTCGTCGCCTTCCTGATCCGCGACATCGTCCCGTGGTGGCTGGTGGTCCCGCTCGTCGTCCGTGAGGCCGTACTGGGCGTGTGCGTGCTGCTCCTGCGCCACCGCGGGTTCGCCCCGCCGGAGGTCACCTACATCGGCAAGGGCGCCACCTTCGTGCTGATGTACGCCTTCCCGTTCCTGCTGCTCACCCAGGGCGGATCCGACATCGCCGCGATCGCCCGCCCGATCGGCTACGCCTTCACGGCCTGGGGCGCGGTGCTGTACGTCTATTCAGGCGTGTTGTACGTCGTACAGACGGTGCGGGCGCTGCGGCCGGCCTAGCTTGCGGGAGGCGCCGGGCGCGTGGCCGGGCGGGATGCGAAACTTCGCGCGTCGGTTTCGAGTGAGGGCACCAGAAAGGGGAGCGGCGTTGTCCACTCCAGAAGAACTGCGCTACACCGAAGAGCACGAGTGGGTCTCCGTGCGCGACGGAGGGCTCGTGCGCGTGGGCATCACGGAGTACGCGCAGGACCAGCTCGGTGACGTGGTGTTCGTCGAGCTGCCAGAGGTCGGCAAGCAGGTCGGCGCGGGTGACGCGTTCGGCGAGGTCGAATCGACGAAGAGCGTTTCGGAGCTGTTCGCCCCGCTCGATGGCGAGGTGGTCGCGGTCAACGACGCGGTGACCGAGTCGCCCGAACTGATCAACAGCGACCCCTACGGCGAGGGCTGGCTGATCGAGCTTCGCCTCGACGACGCGAGCACGGTGGATTCCCTGCTCGAGGCCGAGGCGTACCAGGCACTGATCAAGGAATAGCCGCAGGCCGCGGCCGTCCGCTCCGGGTAGGGGGAGCCGCGGACCGGAGATTCGATCAGGCACGGTACGTTTGTCCTCTACACGTTCTTGAGTAGTGGCAACACACATGCGTTAGGAGAGCTCAGGTGAGCACGAACGACGGGCCCGGCGTTCCCCCGGAGCAGTCTCCGGAGCGGACTTCTGTCTTCCGGGCCGACTTCCTGGCCGACGTCGAAGGCACTGAGGCTCCTCCGGCTGCCGAGGCCCCTGTCCAGGGTGTGGACGCGCTGCCCGCGGGTTCCGCCCTGCTGGTCGTCAAGCGGGGCCCGAACGCGGGTTCGCGCTTCCTGCTGGACCGCGACACCACCAGTGCGGGACGGCATCCGGACAGCGACATCTTCCTCGACGACGTCACGGTCTCCCGGCGGCACGCCGAGTTCCGCCGCGAGGGTGGCGAGTTCGTCGTCATCGACGTCGGCAGCCTCAACGGCACCTACGTCAACCGCGAGCCGGTCGACCAGGCCGTCCTCGCCGGTGGCGACGAGGTACAGATCGGCAAGTTCCGCCTGGTCTTCCTGACCGGCCCGGGTCACGGGGGCCAGGGGGCACAGTGACGGCGGCCGGGCGGCCTGATCGGGATGCGTCGCAGCGCGATGGGTTGAGCATCGGGGCCGTGCTGGCACAGCTGCGCGGCGACTTCCCCGATGTCACCATCTCCAAGATCCGGTTCCTCGAGGCCGAGGGTCTGGTCCAGCCGGGCCGGACCCCGTCCGGGTACCGGCAGTTCGCTCCGGCGGACGTGGAGCGCTTGCGGTTCGTCCTGTCCGCCCAGCGGGATCACTACCTTCCGCTGAAGGTCATCAAGGAACAGCTGGACGCGGCGGATCAGGGTGCCGCGCCGTCGGCGGTGGGGCCCAAACCGCCGCGGAAACTCGTTTCGCTCGAAGCCCCGGGGGAGAACGGTGGACTGCCGTCCCCCGGGGATTTCGAGACCGATCGCGAGCTGAGGCTGACCGAGGAAGATCTGCTCCGTCAGGCCGGCATCGACGCCGCCACCCTGGCTGAGCTGCGGCAATACGGTCTCGTTCGCCCGGGAGCGGCGGGGTTCTTCGACCCCGACGCGGTCCTTGTGGCGAAGACCGTGAAGGCGATGACCGAATTCGGTATCGAGCCGAGACATCTGCGTGCCTTCCGGGCCGCGGCCGATCGCGAGGTCGGCCTGCTGGAGCAGATCGTGACCCCGGTGTATCGGCACCGTGACGAGGACGCGCAAGCGAGGGGCGACGAGGTCGTCCGCGAGCTCGCCGCGCTGACCGTGGCGTTGCATACGCTCTTGGTGAAGGCCGGAATACGGGCCGTCACGGGCGGCTGAACGGTTCCGGGGGACCGAAACCGTTGTGAGGTCACTTGTCAATGACTGAATGTTCGGCACCCTATGCCGTACCGTGAGAGTCGGGTTTGCCGCGAGCGAACCGAGAATGTCTGGACAGCGAGCACAGCGCTCGGAAGACGGGTAGCGTCGGGATTGCCGTCGCTTGATCGTCGAGACAAGCGTTGCAGCCCGTGCGCACGAGAGGGAGGCGAAGCCCGATGAGCGAGATGCGCGTCGTCGGCGTGCGGGTGGAGTTACCCGCGAATCAGCCGATCTTGTTGCTGCGGGAAACCGAAGGCGAGCGCTACCTGCCGATCTGGATCGGCTCGGTCGAGGCCACCGCCATCGCCTTGGAGCAGCAGGGAGTCCGCCCGGCCCGTCCGCTCACCCATGACCTGCTCAAGGAGGTCATCGGAGCGTTGGGCCGAGAGCTGGAGCAGGTCGTCATCACCGACCTGAAGGAAGGCACGTTCTTCGCGGAACTGGTCTTCGACGGGGATATCCGGGTTTCGGCGCGACCGAGCGATTCGGTGGCGCTGGCGCTGCGGGTGGGGGTCC
This sequence comes from Amycolatopsis sp. NPDC034160, assembly GCF_055575355.1. NCBI lineage: Bacteria > Bacillati > Actinomycetota > Actinomycetes > Pseudonocardiales > Pseudonocardiaceae > Amycolatopsis > Amycolatopsis sp. NPDC034160. Next base: position 48,525 of record NZ_JBVISU010000006.1, read on the forward strand.
CGATCCACGCCGTGGACGCGGTGCTGGAGGAAGCGGGCCTCATCATCCCCGACGAGCAGGAGGACGAGGTCGAGAAGTTCCGCGAGTTCCTCGACTCGGTGTCGCCGGAGGACTTCCGCGGCGCGGATACGTAATGCGTTTCGTGAGTGGTAATGACGGTTCTAACCGTCATTACCACTCACGACTCAGGCCGCGGTCGCCCGCGTGAACAGGTCCGCCAGTTCCCGTCCGTACCGCTCCAGGTCCAGGTTCCGGTCCGCCGCGAACTTCGCGGCGACGCCGTCGATGGCCTGCGCGATCGACAGCGCCATCACGTCCGGCGCGAAGTCGCCGAAAGCGCCTTCCCGCTGACCCTGCCTTAGCTGGCGTTCGAGCCGGCCGGTGCGGAACTCTTCGACGATCGGCGCCGACATGAACCAGCCCTCCGCGTCGGATCCGCTCGAAGCCATCTCGACCATGACCCGCACTAGTTCCGGGTACGAGCCGAGGAACGTGATCTCCGACTCGATGTAGCCGCGCAGCAACCCGGCCCGGTCGGTCGTGCCCTGGGTCCGCTCTTCGAGGAACTTGTCCTTCATCCCGGTCGCGGTGGTGACCACGGCCTGCATCAGGCCGGCCTTGTTGGTGAAGTGGTAGGAGATGATCCGGGTGCTGGACAGCCCGGCCCGCTCCTTGATCTTCGCGAACGACGTCTTGTGGTACCCGAGCTCGGCGATCGTCGCGATCGTGGCGCTGATGATCTGAGCTCGTCGCGCGGCCTCCGTGACCGACAGCCCGAGTTCTGCCTGCACCTCTTGGAGGGCACTTTGCGTGGACGATGTTACTTGCATGAGTAAAAATTAACACGACTGAGTAAAAGTGACAAGCCTGCGGCCGTTCGGGGGACCATTCCCGGCAAGTCTCAAGAAGAGCTTGAGGCCGACCGCGCGTCGCGTTGACCGCTTTGACGGACACGCTTACCGTCAATGGAGGTAAATCGCCAAGGTGTGATTCGGATGTCTGGGGCATCCGTCTTGACGGTTCACTCCGGTGCGGACTCACCTGGGTCCGCGCGGCTTTGTTCGCCGGCCGCCAGGCCGGGCGAGGGGAGGCATGGCGTGGTCGAGGCTGGTAGCCCTCAAGAGCCGCTCGTTCCGGTCGCAGACGGCGAGCAGGGTGAGCTGTTCCCCGACTCTTCCCTCCCGGACGAACTCGTCGGTTACCGCGGTCCCGCCGCCTGTCAGATCGCCGGGATCACGTACCGGCAGCTCGACTACTGGGCCAGGACGAAGCTGGTCGCGCCGAGCATCCGCACGGCGCACGGCTCCGGTTCGCAGCGGCTGTACTCGTTCAAGGACATCCTCGTCCTGAAGGTCGTCAAGCGGCTGCTGGACACCGGTGTCTCGTTGCAGAACATCCGGGTCGCCGTCGACCACCTGCGCCTGCGCGGCGTCCGTGACCTCGCGAGGGTCACCCTGTTCTCCGACGGCACCACCGTCTACGAGTGCACCTCGCCCGAAGAGATCGTCGATTTACTGCAGGGTGGTCAGGGCGTTTTCGGCATCGCCGTCAGCGGCGCGATGCAGGAGATCAGCGGCACCATCCACGAATTCCAGGCCGAGCGCGCCGACGGCGGAACGATCGAAACCGTCGCGCCGGACGAGCTCACGCAGCGCCGTAACGCACGTCGCACCGGCTGATCATGAAGCGGCGCGGGCGGCAGGGTAGGCTCACTTCCGCGGTCGACGAATCCGCGCGGGAGAGACCGAGCCGATAACGGCTCGGCGCCGAAGGAGCAAGTCCTCCCCGGAACCTCTCAGGCACCCTGGACCGCGCGGACTAGACGCCTCTGGAAAGTGAGCCGTCAGGTCACCACCTGGCAGCTCCGCCGACGGTGCAAGCCCGACTCAACCCACGGGCGAAACTCTCAGGCGCCCCACGGGGTACGGACAGAGTGGGGAGGGCCAGGACAATCGTCCCGGCCTCACCCCCGCGTCCTGGGAGGTCCCCGATGGAGCCTGTTTCTCTGGCCGCTCTCGAATCCGGAACCCCCTTCGCGGACCGGCACATCGGTCCCGGCCCGGAAGAACTCGCGCGCATCCTCGACGTCGTCGGCGTCGCCTCTCTCGACGAACTGGCCGAGCGCGCCGTTCCCGCATCGCTGCGGGAATCCGCCTCGCCGCCGGAGCTGCCGCCGCCTGCCACCGAGACCGGCGCGCTCGCCGAACTCCGCGCGCTGGCCGCGCGCAACCAGCCGATGATCCAGATGATCGGCCTCGGCTACCACGACACCGTGACCCCGCCGGTGATCCGCCGCAACGTGCTGGAGAGCCCGGCCTGGTACACCGCGTACACGCCGTATCAGCCGGAGATCTCGCAAGGTCGCCTCGAAGCGCTGCTCAACTTCCAGACCATGGTCTCCGACCTGACCGGACTGCCGATCACAGGCGCGTCGATGCTGGACGAGGCGACCGCGGCGGCGGAGGCGATGACGCTCGTCCGCCGGGCGGGCAAGGCGAAATCGAACCGGTTCGTGGTCGACGAGGACACCCTGCCGCAGACGATCGAGGTCTTGCGCACCCGCGCCGAACCGCTCGGCATCGACCTGGTGACCGCGGATCTCTCCCAGGGCATCACCGGACTGGGTCTCGGCGGCGACTTCTTCGGCGTGCTGCTCTCGTATCCCGGTGCTTCCGGCGTCGTCCGCGAATGGGACCACACCATCACCGAGGCCAAGGCGCTGGGCGCGGCCGTGGTGATGGCCGCGGATCCGCTGGCACTGACCCTGCTGCGGCCGCCGGGTGAACTCGGCGCCGACGTCGCCATCGGGTCCACACAGCGGTTCGGCGTGCCGATGGGGTTCGGTGGTCCGCACGCGGCGTACCTCGCCGTGCGCCAGGGGCTCGAACGCCAACTGCCCGGCAGGCTCGTCGGGGTGTCGAAGGACGCCGACGGCGCGCCCGCGTACCGGCTGGCGCTGCAGACCCGCGAGCAGCACATCCGCCGCGAGAAGGCGACCAGCAACATCTGTACCGCGCAGGTGCTCCTGGCGGTCATCGCGTCGATGTACGCGGTGTACCACGGGCCGGAAGGCTTGCGCGCCATCGCGCACCGCGCGCACCGGATGGCCACCGTGCTCGCAGCCGGGCTCGCCGAGAGCGGCGTGGACGTGGTGCACTGCGAATTCTTCGACACCGTCATGGTGGCGGTCCCCGGACGTGCCGCCGGGATCGCTGGCACGGCACGGGAACTCGGCGTCAACCTCCGGCTCGTGGACGCCGACCACGTCGCCATCGCCTGTGACGAGACGACCACTCGCGAGCATCTTTCCCTGGTGTGGAAGGCGTTCGGTGTCTCGGTGTCCGATGTGGACTCACTCGACGCGGACACCGCCGACGGCTTCCCGCCGGATCTGCGCCGCACGAGCGAGTACCTCACGCATCCCGTCTTCCACGCGCACCGCTCGGAAACCGCGCTGCTGCGGTACCTGCGGGCGTTGTCCGACAAGGACGTCGCACTCGACCGGAGCATGATCCCGCTCGGCTCGTGCACGATGAAACTCAACGCCACGGCCGAAATGGAGCCGATCACCTGGCCCGAGTTCGCCGGGCTGCACCCGTTCGCGCCCGCCGAGGACGCGGCCGGGCTGCTCGCCGTCGTGCGCGACCTGGAGCGCTGGCTGGCCGGGATCACCGGCTACGACGCGGTTTCCCTGCAGCCGAACGCGGGCAGCCAGGGCGAGTTCGCCGGTCTGCTGGCCATCCGCGCCTACCACCGCGAACGCGGGAACGAAGCCCGCGACGTCTGCTTGATCCCGTCGAGCGCGCACGGCACGAACGCGGCCAGCGCGGTGATGGCGGGGATGCGCGTGGTCGTGGTGAAATGCGATGACGAAGGCAATATCGACCTCGGCCACCTGAAGTCCACTGTGGACGAGCACGCGGACGACCTCGCCGCGATCATGATCACCTATCCCTCGACGCACGGCGTGTACGAGGACACCGTGCGCGAGGTCTGCGCACTGGTGCACGACGCGGGCGGCCAGGTCTACGTCGACGGGGCGAACCTGAACGCGCTGATCGGGGTCGCGCAGTACGGCAAGTTCGGCGCCGACGTCTCGCATCTCAACCTGCACAAGACCTTCTGCATCCCGCACGGCGGTGGTGGCCCCGGCGTCGGCCCGATCGGCGTCCGCGCGCACCTGGCGCCCTACCTGCCGAACCACCCCCTGCAGCCGGAAGCGGGCCCGGCCACCGGCGTGGGCCCGATCAGCGCCGCGCCGTGGGGCAGCGCGTCGATCCTGCCGATCTCCTGGGCCTACGTCCGGATGATGGGCGCCGAAGGGCTGAAGCGCGCGACGCTGACCGCGGTCGCGAACGCCAACTACGTCGCCAAGCGCCTCGCGAAGCACTATCCGGTGCTGTACTCCGGGCACGAGGGACTCGTGGCGCACGAGTGCATCCTCGACCTCCGCACGCTGACCAAACGGACCGGGGTCACCGTCGACGACGTCGCCAAACGGCTGGCCGACTACGGCCTCCACGCCCCGACGATGTCGTTCCCGGTCGCCGGCACACTCATGGTCGAGCCCACCGAGAGCGAGGACCTCGGCGAGCTCGACCGGTTCTGCGACGCGATGATCGCGATCCGCGGCGAGATCGAGAAGATCGCCGCGGGGGAGTGGCCGGTGGCGCAAAGCCCGCTGCGCAACGCCCCGCACACCGCGCGGTGCCTCGCCGGCGAGTGGGATCGCCCGTACAGCAGGGAGATCGCCGTCTTCCCGGCAGGCTTCACCGCCACGAAGATCTGGCCTCCGGTGCGGCGGATCGACGGCGCCGCGGGTGACCGCAACCTCGTCTGCTCCTGCCCGCCGCCGGAAGCCTTCGCGTAGGCGTCAGCCGGGCATCTTGTCGAGAAAGCCCAGCACCTGCTTGATCCGGCCGTCCTCGACGGTGATGACGTCGAAGCCGATCGCCAGCGGCTCCTCCGCGCCGGGAGCGCCGAGGTACCACTGGAATCGTGCGATGTCGTGATGCGCGTCGGGTGCGGCGGGCAGGCTGAACGTCAGCCCGGCGAACTGGGCCTGCGCGCCGGCGATGAAGCCGTCGACACCGTCGTGACCGGTGACCGCGCCCAGCGGGTCGGTGTAGGCGGCGTCCTCGGTGAAGACCTCGGCGACGAGCGCACGGCGCTTTTCGGCGTCCGTCTCGTTCCACACGGCGATGTACTGCTCGGCGACGCGCCGGATGTCCGACATGGTGTCTCCTTGGTGCGTTGTGGGGTGACCGGATGACGCAACTCTGTCGGGCGAGAATGGGTCCCGTCGATTACGCGAGAGGTAATGGCGGCCCGGCGCGCGCGGTGCGTAGGTTCGTGATCGTGACGACCACATTGACGGCGAACCGCGCGGGCCGCCCCGTCGGCCAGCTCCTGCGGGAATGGCGCGATCGCCGCCGGATCAGCCAGCTCGACCTCGCCATCTCCGCCGAGATCTCGACCAGGCACCTGAGTTTCGTGGAGACCGGGCGCTCCAAGCCCAGCCGCGACATGGTGCTGCGGCTGGGCGAACATCTGGAGGTGCCCTTGCGGGAACGCAATCAGCTGCTCCTCGCGGCGGGCTACGCGCCCGCCTATCCGGAGAGCGGCCTCGGCGACCCGGAACTGGCCGCGGTCCGCCAGGCGGTCCGGCAGCTGCTGACGAGTCACGAGCCGTACCCGGCCGCCGTCGTCGATCGCGGGTGGAACCTGGTCGACGCCAACGCGAGCGTGTCGATCATGACCGACCTGGTGTCGCCCACCCTGATGACGCCGCCGGTCAACGTGCTCCGGCTGACCCTGCATTCGGAGGGAATGGCGCCGTACGTGCTCAATCTGGGGGAGTGGCGGGCCCATCTGCTCGGCAGGCTGCGGCGCCAGGTGACCCAGACGGCGGATCCGGCCCTGACAGAACTGCTGGAGGAACTCCTCACCTATCCGTGTGAAGACGCCGTTCCCGAGGTGGAGGTCCCCGGGCCGGGCGACATCTTCGTCCCGCTGCGGCTCCGGCACGAAGGCGTGGATCTCACATTCTTCAGCACGGTTTCCACCTTCGGGACGCCGTTGGACATCACCGTCGCCGAGCTGGTGATCGAATCCTTCTTCCCGGCCGACCCGGACACGGCCGAGTATCTGCGCGCGCACGCGCGGCGCGGGATGGAATGATGCGGCAGGAAGTCCAGTCACCGACTCGGAGTGAGGATTCTTCATCCATGGCCGTGCCTTCCGTCGTCCTGAACAACGAGGTAGCCATCCCCCAACTCGGTTTCGGTGTCTGGCAGGTGCCCGCGGGCGATACGGCCAAGGTCGTCCGGACCGCGATCGAGGCCGGATACCGCGGCATCGACACCGCCGCGTCCTCCCGCAACGAAGCCGGTGTCGGCGAGGCGATCCGCTCGGCGGGCGTGCCCCGCGACGAACTGTTCATCACCACGAAGCTGCCGAATTCGGCCCACGGGTACGACGAGGCGCTTCGCGCGTTCGACGCCAGCCTGGCGGAACTGGGCCTGGACCGGGTCGACCTGTACCTGATCCACTGGCCGATGCCGACCCGCGGCAAGTACGTGGAAACCTGGCGAGCGCTGGAAAAGCTCTACGCGGACGGCCGGGTTCGGGCCATCGGGGTGTCGAACTTCCACGAGCCGCATCTGCGGCGGCTGTTCGACGAGACGGGGATCGTGCCGTCGGTCAACCAGGTCGAGCTGCATCCCCGGTTGCAGCAGAAGGCGCTGCGGGAGTTCCACGCCGAGAACGGCATCGTCACCGAGGCGTGGAGTCCGCTCGCGCGAGGGTCGCTCCTGTCGGACGCGACGCTGACCGCCCTCGCGGCGAAATACGGCAAGAGCCCGGCACAGCTGGTGCTGCGCTGGCATCTGCAGCTCGGCACCGTGGCTATCCCGAAATCCGTGACACCGTCCCGGATCCGCGAGAACTTCGACGTGTTCGACTTCGAACTCGCCGAAGACGATCTGGCCGCCCTCGCCGAATTCGACGACGGCATCCGCATCGGCCCCGACCCGGACACTTTCGACCTTGTTTAGCACCAGGCCTTTCCCTCAAGAGACTGGGAGGAGACATTGATGGGTCCGTTCGATGTGCCGCTGGAGGACGAGCGCACGCAGCTCGAGGCGTTCATCGAGGACTATCGCACCGCTCTCGAGGCGACGCTCGACGGTCTCACCGAGCAGCAGGCCCGCCGACGGCTCGTCCCGTCGGCGACGACGCCGCTCGGGCTGCTCAAGCACGTGACCTGGATGCAGCGGGTGTGGTTCGAGGAGTGCGTGGGTGGCACGCCGCGTAAGGAACTCGGCCTGGTGCCGGATCCGGAGGAGTCCTTCCGGCTTTCCGGCGACGACACCATCGCCTCGGTCACCGCGGCATACCGGGAAGCCTGCGCCACGGCCCGGACGACGGTCAAGGACCTGCCCTTGGACACCGTCGTGACCGGTCACCGGACCGGACCGCGCACGCTTCACTGGGTGTACCTGCAAGTGCTGCGGGAGCTGGCCCACCATTGCGGGCACGCCGACATCCTGCGTGAACAGCTTCTCGCCGACTGAGCCCCGGAAGTACGTGAAGGCCCCCTTCACTGCGTCTGGCGCAATGAAGGGGGCCTTCACGTACTTCTGCGTGCGACCTCAGGTGGCCTTGATGCCCGCGGCGGCGAAGTCGGCCTGCTGGGCGGGCTGCTGCAGGAACTGCCGGAACATCTGAGAGGCGCGCATCTGGACCTCGTCGATGGTCTTGCCGGCGAGCCCGACGAGCGGGTAGTCGGCCGAACGCGCCGTCGCGACCGACTCGGCGGGCGAGCCGATCAGTTCGGGCTTGGCGGTGTTCAGCTCGGTCACCCAGTAGGACGACTCGGGGATCCAGGCGACGGGAAGTCCGCCGATGGCGTCCAGGTTCGTCCGCCCGACGAGGCCGTCGAGCACGGCCGCCGAGGGTAGCGCGTCGATCTGGATGATCACGCAGTGGTCGCGGACCACGGTCGCGGCGTTGTTCCAGCGGTCGGCCGCCGCGCGGAGCGGCTTTTCGATGCTGGGGGTGACGACGACCCGCATCGGGGTGTCACCGGCGCTGCAGCCCTTGGCCTGGGCTTCGGCACGGGTGTTGAGCTCTCCGTCCGCCCAGTTCCAGCCGAAGACTCCGATCGCGACCAGGACCACCAGGACCAGGCAGGCGATGGGCCACTTGGCGATCCTTCGCCGCGGTGCCTTCTTCCCCACGATCCGGTGCGAGCCAGTCGCCTCACTGCGGCCCTGGGGGCGCTTCGGCGGGTCGAGGGGGTGCGGTACCGGCTCTTCGGCAACGCTGTGTCGCCCCATCGTTGTCCTTTCGAAACGTGCGCGCTCGCGCTGCGTATGCAATCAAACCGTTATCACTCTAACAGGGGAAGATGTTACGGGGAACGCGGCAACTCACAGTTGTTTTCCGCGTGTCGCGGGGACCCTCTTTACCTCGGCCAGAAGTCGTTCGCAATGCGCTATCAGGTGTTCACGCAGAGGCGCGGCGCGGCGGGCGAAAGCGGCCTGGGCGCGGGCGTACTCCGCCCTGCCCTCCGGGGTCTCGATCCGGACCGGCGAGTACCCGAACGAGGCGAGATCGTACGGGCTGGCGCGCATGTCCAGCTCCCGGATGTCCGCCGCCAGCTCGAAGCAGTCCCCGACCAGCTCGGCGGGCACGAACGGGTCGAGTTTGTAGGCCCATTTGAACAGGTCCATGTTGGCGTGCAGGCAGCCAGGCTGCTCGAACTCGAGCTGGTTCTCCCGCGCCGGCCGCAGCGTGTTGCGCGGCCGCGCGGGCTCGGTGAAGAACCGGAAGGCGTCGAAATGTCCGCACCGGATCTCCAGGGACTCGACGACACCGTCCGTTCCGGCCGAACCGAGCCGGAGCGGCAGTTGTGAGTGACGAACCTCATTCGCCGTTTCCCGGTAAACCATTGCCCATTCGTGAAGCCCGAAACAACTGAGTCTCGGTGCACGGGAAGCGGTGGCGGAAAGCAGCCCGAGAACGAATTCGGCGGTTTTGGCCCGGCCCGCGGTGAAACCCGCCGGATCCAGCATGACGCCGTCCGGCGTCTCGACGTAGCCCTTCCGCTCCAGGAACCGGTGCGCGGCCCGGCCTTCGAGGACGACGCCCGGCCCCGGCTGCCAGCGTTCGAGATGGCCGGGCCGGTGCGAGTAGTAGGTGAAGAGGAAGTCGAGCACCGGATGCTTCTCGCCCCGCGAGCGGCGGCGCTGGTGCGGTGTCGTCCAGTGCCGCATCCGGGTCATATGGTCGTCCTCCCGACCCAGCCAGACGGGCTCCGGCAGGACGATCGGGCCGGTCATGACATGACGTGGGTACCGTCGCGGACGGTTCCCACGTATTCCTCGACGAGGTCTTCCAGCGTGACGACGCCGACGGCCTGCCCGGCCGGGCTGAGCGCCCGCGCCAGGTGACTGCCTTCCTTGCGCATCGCCGACAACGCCTCGTCCAGGCGGGCGTCGGCGCGCAGTTCGGTCAGCGCGCGGGTCTTGTTCGACGGCACCACGGTCGTCGGGGACTTGCCCACGAGGTCGAGGATGTCCTTGACGTGGATATAGCCGGTCAGCGTCCCGTCGTCGGTGCACACCGGGAAGCGGGAGAAGCCGGTCGAGGACACCGCGCGCTCGACGTCGCCCAGGGTGGGCGAGCAGGGCAGCGTGGTCAGCTGCGCCGTCGGGACCAGCACGTCGGCCACCGTCTTCTCCACCGACGACAGCGTCTTGCTCAGCCGCTGGTGCTCGGACTGCTCCAGCAGGCCCTCCCGCCGCGACTCGCTGAGCAGTTCGGCGAGTTCGTCGGAGGTGTAGGCGGTTTCGAGTTCGTCCTTCGGCTCGACTTTGAACAACCGCAGCAGCGAGTTCGCCACGAAGTTCAGCAGCCAGATGAACGGGTTGGCGAGCTTCACCCAGGCCACGTGTGCCGGGACCAGCCACAGCGCCAGGCGCTCCGGCTCGGCGATCGCGAGGTTCTTCGGCACCATCTCGCCGATGAGGACGTGCAGGATGGTGATGAACGCCAGCGCGATCGCGAACGAGATCGGATGCAGCAGCACGTCGGGAATCCCGAGCAGCTCGAAGAAACCGGCCAGCTGATGCGCGATGGCGGGCTCGCCGAGGCGTCCGAGCAGCAGCGAGCAGATGGTGATGCCGAGCTGTGCGCCCGCGAGCATCAGCGAGACGTTCTTGCTCGCGTTGATGACGATCCGGGCGCGGGTCTTTCCCTGCTCCAGCAAGGCTTCGAGCCTGTCCCGCCGCGACGAGATCAGGGTGAACTCGGCGCCGACGAAGAACGCGTTGGCCAGCAACAGGACCACGACGAGGAAGATGTTGAACCAGTCGCTCATCGGGCGGGCTCCTGCTCGGCGGGCGCGGTGGCTTCGACGCGGCGGACCTCGACCTCGGCGATCCGCAGCCGGTCCATTTTGGTCACGGTGAGCCGCCAGCCGTCGAGGTCGGTGGCGTCACCGGGGGAGGGGATGCGGCCGAGCCGCTCGAGGATCAGCCCGGCGATGGTTTCGTAGTCGCCGTCGGGCATCCGGAACCCGGTCTCGGTGCTGACCTCGTCGGCGCGGAGCTGCCCGGACACAAGCCAGTTGTCGGCGCCGACCTGCTGCGAGGACGGCGCTTCGCGCTCGTCGTGCTCATCACGGACGTCGCCGATGATCTCCTCGACGACGTCTTCGAGCGTCACCAGTCCCGCGGTGCCGCCGTACTCGTCGACGACGATCGCGAGCTGGAACCGGGAGTCGCGCAGCCGGGTGAGCAGCGAGTCGCCCGGCAGGGACTCGGGAACGGTCGGGATCGGCCGCATGACCGAGCCGATCCGCACCGTGGCGCGCTGCGTGGCGGGCACGGTGAAGGCCTGCTTGATGTGGACGGCGCCTTGCACGTCGTCGAGATCCTCGGTGTAGACCGGGAAACGCGAGAAGCCGGTGCGCCGCGAGATCTCGATGAGGTCGGCGATCGTGTCGTCGACGGTCAGCGATTCGAGCTGGACGCGTGGCGTCATCAGCTCGTCCGCGGTCCGCTCGCCGAAGCGCAGCGACTTGTCCAGCAGTTCGGCCGTCGACGTGTCGAGCGTGCCGCTTTCCGCGCTGGAGCGGACGATCGAGCCGAGCTCCTGTGGCGAACGGGCCGAACGCAGTTCCTCCTGCGGTTCGACACCGAACTTGCGGACCAGGAAGTTGGCGCTGTTGTTCATCAGGGTGATGAGCCAGCGGAACAGCGACGAAAACCGCGAGTGGTACCCCGCGACGGCGCGCGCGGTCTGCAACGGCCGGGCGATCGCGAGGTTCTTCGGCATCATCTCGCCGAGGATCATCGACAGCGAGGTCGCCAGGATCAGCGCGACCGCCAGCGAGGCCCCGTCCGCGAACCCCTCGGAGAACCCGACGGCGGTGAACAGTGGGTGCAGCAGGTCACCGATCACCGGTTCCGCGAGATAACCGGTGATCAGCGTGGTGATGGTGATCGCCACCTGCGCGCCGGAGAGCTGGAACGAGAGCGTGCGGTGCGCCTTCTGCACCGTAAGCGCGCGGCGGTCGCCGACCTGGCGGACGTTCGCGTCGATCGTGCTGCGCTCGAGCGCGGTGAGCGAGAACTCGGCGGCGACGGCGAGTCCGGTGCCGATGGTCAGCAGGAGGAAGAGGAGAATGCCGAGAACGGCGAGCAGGACTTCCATCATTTCCTGCCGCGGGAGCCGGCGGGAAAGTCCTCGGAACAGCCGGGTGTGCCACCCGGCTCGATACTGTCACCAGGTGACTGCGCGTCGCGCACGAAAAGAGTCACTCCTCGATCGGAAACCAACAGATACCGCCGCTGTACTGCGGCGATGGGACAATCTTAACGTGTTCCGCCGACCGCGGGGGCGCGGTGCCGTCGCACACTCTCCTCGACCAGGTCGAGGACCGGGCCGAGATCGTCTCCGGGCAAGCCCATCGCGAGGTGGGAGACGAGTCCTTCGAGGACGAGTTCGAGATAGGCGGTCAGGACGTCGACATCGACGTCGTCGCGCAGGATCCCGGCGTCGCGCTGGCGCAGCAGACGGCGGCGGGTCGCGGCCGTCAGCTGATGGGAGCGCTCGGCCCAGCGGGCGCGGAACTCGGGGTCGGTGCGCAGCCGCCGCGAGACCTCCAGCCGCGTGCCAAGCCAGTCGGCGGGGTGCTCACTGCGGTTCGACAGCAGATCGCGCATCACCTGGACGAGACCCTGTTCGGCGACCACGTCGGCCATGCGGACCGCGTCGTCCTCGGCGAGTGCCAGGAAGAGGGACTCCTTGTCGCGGAAGTGGTGAAAGATGGCACCGCGGGAAAGTCCGGTGGCTTCCTCCAGCCGCCGGACGGTGGCACCCTCGTAGCCGTACCGCGCGAAGCACACGCGGGAGCCGTCGAGGATCTGGCGCCGGCGTGCGTCGAGGTGGTCCTGGCTGACGCGTGGCATCCTCGAATCCTGTCACCGAGAACCCGGGTAAAGCAATCCGTACGTACGTACTGTGACCAGTTCCCGGGATCTTCGCCCGACAGGGGGAACCGCTCGGTTTCGACACGCGTCCGACCAGTAGCGCGGATCGGCTGACACGTCGTCCGCCACTTGGCTACGCTTTGTCCGTCACGATGCGTGAATGCTGAGGGGAAGGTGCCGGGCGTGAACATCATCGGCGATGCCGCGAGCGCGATCAAGGCCGTCTGGGGTGACCTCACCACGCCGCCGGAGCCGACCGTTTACGGCGGTGGAGGCGGCGGGGGCGGCGGCTTCGAGATGAGCCCCGAGGAGCTGAAGACCGTCATCGGGTTGTGGCAGGACGAGCTGGAGAAGGTCGTAAAAGACGGCGACAAGATCGACGAAATCCTGGCCGACCTGATGCCTCCGGGCCAGGACGAGGCCAGTGCCAGCTATGTGAACTCCGGTCTCGACTCCTTGCTGTCCCTGCAGAAGCAGAACGACTCGATGAGGACCTACATCGAGGGTTACATCGAGAAGCTGGAGATCGCCCGCACGAAGACCATGGCGACCGACCAGGCCAACACCCTGCGCACGACCTGAGGATGCCGAACGTGTTGAGGAATCGCGTCGCCGCGGCGACGCTCGTGCTCGTTTCTGTCGCGGTCGCGGGCTGCTCGGGAGAGAATCCCGGGACGCCATCGCCCAGCACTGGGACGGCTTCGTCGTCGGCCGCACCGCAGGACCCGAACGTCCCGAAGGTGGCGACTCCGCTGGACGCTTCGGCGTACGTCGGTGACGCGTGCAAGCTGCTCCCGGCTGCCACTGCCGCGGAATTGGGGTTCACACAGCCCGGCGAACCGGGGAACGAGACCAATAACCCCAGTTGCAGCTGGGGGATCCGCGGTAAGGCCGACAGCTTGCTGATCATCCTCGGTAGCGGAAACCGCGAAAAAGGCATGGGTGGCCTGGCCGGTCTGCACAAGGCCAAGGAAGCCGGGCAACTGAGGTTCCTGGAGCCCGGCCCCGAGGTTGACGGCTATCCGACCGTTTATTACGGAGTCCAGGACAGGCGAGCCGGCGGCAACTGCGACCTCGCGGTCGGCGTCGCCGACGATCTGGCGATCAGCACCCTCGCCAAGGGCTTCGACAACGAACAGGATTCATGTGGGACCGCGCAGAAACTCGCGTCGGCCGTGATCAAGTCACTCCAGGGGGCATGAGGGTGGACGGCAAGCAGATCTACGAGAACTTCACTCAGGGCGACACCCGCAACCTGCGTTCGGCGGCCGATCGCATCGCCGACCTGTCGGACGCCTATGTCGAACGCGGCATGGCCATCAAGTCGCTGCAGACGCGGATGGCGTCCTCCTGGACGGGGTCCGGCGCCGACGCGGCGAATGCCGGTGCGGGCCCGCTCGAGCAGGCTTTCAAGGAGACGGCGGACCCGCTGTTCACCACGAAGGCTTCGGTCACCACGCAGGCCGACAGCTTCGACGATTCGGGCTCGTCCGTCGTCCCGGTGCCGGACAAGCCGGAGAAGCCGAACCCGTGGACCACCGGCCTCAAGGGCGCGATCCCCATCGCGGGGCCGTTCATGGTCAACAACGACATCAAGAACTACCAAGAGGGCGTCGCGAAGCACGAGGCGGCGAACCAGAACAACGTCCGCGTGATGGAGCAGTACGACTCGGTCACCAGCAGCACGAGTTCCAGCCTGCCGACCGACTACGGCGTGCTGAAGAACGACGGCGCGAACGTCAGTGTGAAGGTCGATGACGGGCCCCCGCCGATCAAGCCGCCGCCGTACATCCCGGTGAAGCCCGGCCGGACCGGTGAAGGGGACGACGACGACAACGACGGCACCGACACCAGCGGCACGGACAGGAATGGCACGGACGACAACGGCGCCGACCGGAACCAGAATCAGAACCAGAACAAGCCGGGGGTCGGTGAAGACCGGCAGGTGAACCCGAGGGACCGGCCCGGCAGCGACACCGGCATCACGACGCCGACGAGGAAGCCGGGGATCGGCGACACGACGCTCCCGTCCGGTGGCGGCCGGGGGAAGCCAGGGCAGACCACCGAGCTCCCGGGCAAGAACACGGGACGCGGCACCGGCGACCTCGAAGACGTCGTCGGTCTCACCAACGGGCTCGGCCAGAACTACAACCCCGGCAGCACCGGGCAGAACCCGCCCGGAAGCTCTGGAGGCCGCAACATTCCCGGGCCCAACAGTGCGGCGGGCAGGCTCCTCGGCGGTGAGGGTGGCACTGGCGGCCGCGCGGGTGGACCGGGTGGGCCGGGTGGCATTGGTTCCGGTGGTCTCGGTGCCGGCAAGGGCACCGGCGTCGGCGGTATGGGCAGCGGCATGCCGGGCGCCGGGTTGCCCGATGGCCGCGGCGCGGGTGGCGGCCGTGGCCTCGGTGGGGGTCAGATGGGCCCGATGGGCGCCGGCGGCAGGCGCGGCGAAGGTGACGAGGACGACGAGCACCAGCGTCCCGACTACCTGATCGAGGCCGACCCTGACGCGATCTTCGGCACCGACCAGCGGACCAGCCCGCCGGTCATCGGCGAGTAGCGGATGACCGTCAGAACGGGCCGGGTGGACATCCCGGTCGAAGCCTTGGCGGTGCTCGCCGAACGCGAACGCGTCGGCGACCTGCACATCACGCTGCGCCCCGAACCGCGGTGGCTGTCCAGGACGGCGCGCGCGGAGGCGGACAAGCGAGTGGAAGCCGCCTTGGCGCAGGCCGGGCTGCTGGACTCGAGCGGTCGCGCGTCGGTCGACTTCCTGGACTGGCTACCGGTCCTCACGAAGCCGGCGATCGAGTACTACGGCTGGGTGAACACCGGCGGCGAGACCTACGGCGTGCTCGCCGCTTCGCTGGGACTGCAGGCGGTGCTGGCCGTGGCGTCCGGCGACTGGGTCGGACTGCAGGAGATCGACCGGCGGCGCCTGCCCGAAACGCTGATCGAACAGTTGCCGCCCGTCCCCGCGGGCGGCGGCAGGCTGCGCACGGTCCGGGCTTACGAACTCGAAGAGGCGGCACGGCGTGGCCCGGACACGCATTCCCTGCCGCCGGTGATCGCGGACATCGTCAGCCTGGTGCAGCGGCCGGTCGAGGGAAGCGGAGAGCTCTACGTCGGCAAGCGGGACGAAGTCGGCAGGCACGTCGCGGTCGAGGATCCGCTGCACTTCGCGGACACCGACTGGGGCCGGTACCTGAGCTACACGACGGGGCGGGGCAACGACGCGGTGGTCCACATCGGACCCGCCGGTCCACCGGAACTGGCGGACGCGCTTCGGAACGTGGCCTCGACTCTGGGCGGTTAGCCGCGGCTAGTACATGAGCGCGCCGGTGCGAGGTCGGTACAGGTGGTCGTGAGTGGCGATTCGGGTTAGAACACGAATCGCCACTCACGACCAACCCAGCCCACTCCTCACCGGAAGTCTCACCTCCTTCGCGGCCGAAAACCCCGCGCACCCGAGCGTCCATCCAGGCTATTGTGACAGCGCTGTTGTATTTCGGGCCGGGTCTGGGAGGACGAGAACGTGACAAGGTTGTATCCGGAAATCGAACCGTACGACCGCGGGATGCTCGACGTCGGCGACGGGCACCTCGTGTACTGGGAGGCCTGCGGGAATCCCGACGGCAAACCCGCCGTCACGGTGCACGGCGGTCCGGGCACCGGCTGCAGTACGGGTCTGCGCCGCTACTTCGACCCGGCCAAGTACCGCGTCGTGCTGTTCGATCAGCGCGGCTGTGGCCGGAGCACGCCGCACGCGAGTGCTCCCGACGCCGACCTCTCCACCAACACCACCGACCACCTGATCGCCGACATGGAGAAGCTCCGCGAACATCTGGCCATCGAGAAATGGCTGCTCTTCGGCGGTTCGTGGGGGTCGGTGCTCGCGCTGGTCTACGCCGAGCGGTATCCGGACCGGGTGTCCGAGATGGTCCTGATGGGCTTGGCCACCGGACGACGAAGCGAGACCGATCTGCTCACCCGGGGCCTTGGCGGCATCTTTCCCGAAGCGTGGGCCAAGTTCCGTGACGGCGTACCCGAAGCGGACCGCGACGGTGATCTGGCGGCGGCCTACTACAAGTTGCTCATGGACCCGGATCCGGCGGTGCACCAGAAGGCGGCCGCCGCTTGGTGTGACTGGGAGGACGCGATCGTCCCGACTTCCCCGCCGTACAAGAGTTTCGAGTCGCCCGAGTTCCGGCTGGCCTTCGCCAGGCTGGTCACGCACTACTGGAGTCAAGGCTCCTTTTTGGACGAAGGCGTGGTGCTGCGGGAGGCCAAGACGTTGGCCCACATCCCGGCCGTCCTGGCCGAAGGAAGTCTCGATCTGGGCAACCTCATCGGCACCCCCTGGGAGCTGGCGCACGCTTGGCCGGGCAGTGAACTGGTGATCATCGACGAGGTCGGCCACAGCACCCAGGACGAGCCCATGCGCGAGGTCCTCATCGCCGCCACCGATCGCTTCGCCGCCTGACCATGAACGCGCGTGAAGGCCCTCTTCCCTCGACTGGTCACTCAAAACCAGGGCCGAGGGAAGAGGGCCTTCACGCGCGTGACGTCAGGGAATGACCAGCATCGGTTCGGACTCCGGGGTGGTGGCGTCCGAACGGGTGGTTTCGGCGAGCCGGAGGCCGGTGGTGCGCGGGGCGATGCGGTCGAGGTTCCACGAACTCAGCAGCAGCGCCACCTTGGCCCGCATCTCGGTCCGCAACCGCAGGAACGAATCGGCCGGGTCGGCGCCGACCTCGCCGAGCAGGAGCCACCACGCCCACGCGGCGGCACCGGCGTTGGCGACGAAGTCCGGGATCACCGGGATTCCGCGAGCCGCCAGGCCCGCTTCGGCGTCGGGGGTGGTCGCCGCGTTGGCCGCCTCGATGACGACCTTCGCCTTGACAGACCCCTGGTTCCCGGCGCGCAGCGCGTAGGAGATCGCCGCCGGGACGAGGATGTCGGCCTCCGTCGCGACGATCTCGTCACGGGGCAGCAGCCGGACGTCCGACGGCAGCCGGCTCCGGTCGATCTCGCCGTAGGAGTCACGCAGGTCCAGCAGCGCCGGGATGTCGAGGCCTCCCGGCCGGTACAGCGTGCCTGCCGCGTCGGCGACCGCGACGACTCGCATCCCGGCTTCGTGCAGGTACCAGGCCGCGCCACCGCCCATGGTGCCGATGCCCTGCACGGCGACGGTGGTCTTCTCGACCGGCCACTCCCACGCGTCGGCGACCCCGAGGCAGGCCTGTGCGACGCCATAACCGCCGATGACGTCGCCGAGCAGCAGCCCGCCGGGGACCGGGGTGCTCAACCCGGCCTGCACACGGCGGAGGGTGTGCGCCGGATCGGCCGAACGGCGGATCGCGGCGTGGTACGACTGCTCGAGCCCGAGCTTCGCGAACACCTCGTCGATCAAGTGCTGCGGCACGCCGAGGTCTTCGGCGGTCACCCAGTGGTTGTCGATCCACGGCCGCAGGAACGCGCAGAACCGTTCCAGGACACCGAAAGCGCGGTCGTCCTTCGGATCGAAGTCGATACCGCCCTTGGCCCCGCCGACCGGCAGGCCGAAGGTCGCGGTCTTGTTCGCCATCCCTCGCGCCAGGTCCTCGACCTCGGACATCGTGCAGCCCGCGCGCATCCGGGTCCCGCCGGTCGCGATGCCGGAGACCAGGCTGTGCACGACGAGGTAGCCGGTGGCACCGGTGACGGGGTCGGTCCAGATGAGCCTCATCAGCGGTTCGGCGTTCCTCGCGGCCATGCGGCCACCTCCTTCGGGGGTTCGGGGTCGTCCTGCGCCACTCCCGAGGGTGCGCCCCGGTGGGGGCGGGCGTCCATTTACCGAATCTGAACGATGGTGTGCAGAGAAACTGGTGTAACGCGTCATCCGGCGTCCGCGACCGCGCCCGTTTACGTTGGGGACATGGAGCTTTCGTTGCACCGCCTGCGGATGCTCCGCGAGCTGAGCAGGCGCGGCACCGTCACGGCGGCCGCGGCGTCACTGCATTACACCGCGTCGGCGGTGTCGCAGCAGCTGGCTCAGCTGGAGCGGGACGTGGGCGCGAAGCTGTTCGAGCGATTCGGCAGACGGGTGCAGCTGACCGAACTGGGGTTACTGCTGACAGAGCACGCCGAGGAGATTCTGGGCTCGGTCGAGCGGGCGACGCTGGCGCTGGAGGAGGCGCAGACGACCGTTTCGGTGCGTCTCATGGCCGGCGTGTGGGCCTCGGTCGCTTCCGGGCTTCTGCCGCACGCGCTGGCGGCGCTCGCGGGCGAACATCCGGGGATCCAGGTCCGGACCCGTGAGCTGGCGCCCGAGGACACCGCCGACGCCGTCCGTGACGGGGAACTGGACCTGTCGTTCGTGATCGACTACTCCGACGCGCCGATGCCGTGGGACGCCGGTCTGGAGCGCGCGGTGATCGCGGTGGAACGGCTGCATGCCGCGGTGCCCGCCGGTGCCGTCCCCGCGGGCAGCGCGTCGCTGCTCGAGTTGGCCGAGCACCCGTGGATCCTCGCCAGCCCGAAAAGTCACTTCGGCCGGGCGGTGCGCACCGCCTGTCATCGGCACGGGTTCGAGCCCAAGATCAACCACGAGGTGGAAGAGCAGTCGACGGCGATGGCGATGGTCCGGGCGGGCCTCGGGATAACCCTCGTCTCGGACCTCGGGCTCGGTCTCCGGCCCCCGGGGATCGACGTTGTCGCGTTGACCACACCGTTGCTTCGAACGGTTTCGATCGCTTACCGGACGACGTCGTCGCGACGACCGGCCCTGCAGCTGGTGATCGAGGCGGTCCGCAACGCCGCCGCGTCGCTGGGCCTGGGCACGGAGCCCGCTTTGCCCTGATCTGTCCGTCCTGGATAGTGGTCCGGGAAGCTTGCCCGGCAAGAACCGACCTGAATTTGTCGGACCCCGCGTGTAGCGTCCGAAGTCGAGTTTTCCCGAATATCGGACAACCGACTGGACGGCGGAAAGATGACTACTGTTCATGATTTCCCCGAGAAGTCCGGGAGCGCGTCGAACGCGACGGCGAAGGTCCTGTCGGACCGCGCCGAAGGTGAGGCGTATGTGGCTTCCGTGTGCTTCAAGCACGGGCCACCGAGACTTCTCGGCGTAGAGCTGGAATTCACCGTGCACTACGCCGACGAGCCCGCCCGGCCTCTCGATCCCGACGATCTCGCCACCGCGCTCGGCCCGCACACCCCGCGGACCTTGCGCCCCGACAGCCCCGCCCTCCCGCTTCCGGCAGGTTCCCCGTTGAGCCTCGAGCCCGGATGTCAGGTGGAGATCTCCGCTCAACCCCAGACCACGCTGCGCCAACTGGACGCCGTCGTCTCGGCCGATCTGGCCCACCTCGAAACCCTTCTCGCCACCCGAGGCCTGTACCTGGGCGACACCGGGATCGACAGGCATCGCGCCCCGGTCCGCAAACTGGGCACCCCCCGCTACGCCGCCATGGAACGCCGCTTCGCCCCGATGGGTGACGGTGGCGCGACGATGATGTGCAGCACCGCGGGCCTGCAGGTGTGCGTGGACACCGGCGAAGCGGGCGATCTCGCCACGCGCTGGGCCGCCGTCCACGCGCTCGGGCCGCCCCTGCTGGCCACCTTCGCCAATTCCCGGGTCCACGCCGGACGCGACACCGGCCACGCGTCCGCGCGTTGGCTGGCCGTGATGGACACCGAGAAGTGCCGCACCCGCTCGGCGGAGCCGTCGAGCGATCCGGCGAGGGAGTGGGCACGCCGCAGCTTGGACACCCCGCTGATGGTGCTGCCCGGTCGCGACGGCGGGTGGGACGCGCCCGATTCCCTGACCTTCGCCGACTGGATCGACGGTCGGGATGCGGGTGCCGGGCTCGGCAAGCCCACCGAGGACGACCTGGCCTATCACCTGACGACCTTCTTCACCCCGGTTCGTCCACAGGGGTACCTGGAGATCCGCTATCTGGACGCCCAGCCGGCCGCCAGGTGGCTGCATCCGGTCGCCCTGCTGGCCGCGCTGCTCGCGCGCCCGTCCACGGTGGACAAGGTGCTCGAACTGTGCGAACCGGTCATGGGCAAATGGGAGTGCGCGGCCCGGTTCGGCCTCGCCGACCAGGTGATCGCCGCCGTCGCCGCCGAGGTGGTCGACCTCGGCTGTGCCGAACTCGGCATGACCGGTCTGCCGCCGGAGACCATCAACGGGATCAGCGAGGGCGTGCAGTCCCTCGTCCACGGTTCGAGGAGCCACCAGTCATGAGCGTGGAAAGCACCGAGACCAACCCGCTTCGCGCGCTGAGCCCGCAAGACCTGCGCGCCCACGCGGCCGAGGCGCTCACCAGGGCCCGCGAGCGCAGCGTCGCGCTGACCGACGTCGACGACGAGGACCTGGTCCGCCAGCATTCGAAACTGATGTCGCCGCTGGTCTGGGATCTGGCCCATATCGGCAGCCAGGAGGAACTCTGGCTGGTCCGCGACGTCGGCGGCCGTGAGGCGCTGCGTCCGGACATCGACGACATCTACGACGCGTTCCAGCACGCCCGCGCGGATCGCCCGGAGCTGCCGTTGCTGGGGCCGGAAGAAGCCCGCAAGTACGTCCGCGAGGTCCGCGAGAAAACCTTCGACGTCCTGGAAAACGTTCCGCTGCAAGGCAGGCGCCTCACCGAGGACGCTTTCGCCTTCGGCATGATCACCCAGCACGAGCAGCAGCACGACGAGACGATGCTGGCCACCCACCAGCTCCGCAAGGGCGATCCGGTGCTGCACGCGCCCGCACCGCCGCCGTCGCGGACCGGGCGGTTGCCCGCCGAGGTCCTCGTTCCCGGTGGTTCCTTCACGATGGGCACCTCGGCCGAACCGTGGGCGTTGGACAACGAGCGCCCGGCACACGAGGTCGCGGTGGAGGCGTTCTTCATCGACACCACACCGGTCACCTGCGAGGCGTACACCGAGTTCCTCGACTCCGGGGGTTATCAGGACCCGAGGTGGTGGAGCGAGCGCGGCTGGGCCTATCGCAGCGAGCACGGCATCGACGCGCCGCGCTTCTGGAAACGGGAGCCCGACGGCTGGTGGCGCACGCGATTCGGGGTCTACGAGAAGGTGCCCGCCGCGGAACCCGTGGTCCACGTTTCCTTCTACGAGGCCGAGGCGTACGCCGCTTGGGCGGGCAGGCGGCTGCCCACCGAACCGGAATGGGAGAAGGCCGCCCGGTTCGATCCGGCGACCGGCCGTTCGCGCCGGTTCCCTTGGGGCGACGAGGAACCCACCCCCGACCACGCCAATCTCGGGCAGCGGCATCTGCGGCCCGCGGAGGTGGGCGCGTACCCGGCGGGTGCGTCGCCGCTGGGCGTGCACCAGCTGATCGGGGACGTCTGGGAGTGGACCAGCAGCGGGTTCGAGGCGTATCCGGGCTTCGCCGCGTTCCCGTACAAGGAGTACTCCGAGGTGTTCTTCGGCGGGGACTACCGGATTCTGCGCGGCGGTTCGTTCGGCACGGACGCGGCGGCCATCCGCGGCACGTTCCGCAACTGGGACCACCCGATCCGGCGGCAGATCTTCTCGGGCTTCCGTTGTGCCCGGGACGTGCGGCGGGATGAGGTGGCCTGAGCGGCATGTGCCGTCATCTCGCGTATCTCGGCGAGCCGCGTTCGCCCGCCGACGTGCTCTTCCACGCCCCTCATTCGTTGCTCGTGCAGTCCTATGCCCCGGCCGACATGCGGGGCGGCGGTTCGGTCAACGCGGACGGCTACGGCCTCGGCTGGTACGCCGAGGGCCCGGAGCCGCTGCGACTGCGCCGGTCCACTCCCTTGTGGACGGACGGGGACCTGCCCGCGCTGGCCGGGTCGGTGCGATCGCACGCCTTCATGGCGGCGGTCCGCAACGGCACGACGGGGATGCCGGTGGTCGAGGCGGCCAACGCGCCCTTCACCGGCGGTCCGTTCCTCTTCAGCCATAACGGACTGGTCAAGGGCTGGCCGGAGTCGATGGCCGAATTGGCCGCGAAACTGCCGGTCACCCGGCTGTTGACCCTCGAAGCGACGACCGATTCGGTGCTGCTGTGGGCTTTGCTGCGTGAGCGGCTCGAAGCGGGTGAAGACCCGCTGGGGGCCATCAGGTGGCTGACCACCGCTGTCGAGGAGACGGGGCCGGGTTCCCGGCTCAACCTCCTGCTGACCGACGGCAGGACGCTCATCGGCACGGCCTGGACGCATTCCCTGTCCTATCGCGACGTCGGCGGGGGTGTCGTCGTCGCTTCAGAACCGTGTGACGACGCCGGATGGACGCCCGTTCCCGACCGTCACGCCGTCCGGGTCACCGGGGAAGGCGTGGAGATCATCGCACTCGAAGAAAACACCACCCTCGAAGCCGATCGGAGCCCTGAGGCACGATGACCGAACTGGACCTCGACGTACACCACAGCGAATCGGACATCACCGAACAGCTGCGCGCGGACGTCCGTGCCGGCTTGGGGGCGGACCGGAAGTGGTTGTCGCCCAAGTGGTTCTACGACGCGCGCGGCAGCGAACTGTTCGAGAAGATCACCGCGCTGCCCGAGTACTACCCGACCCGCAGCGAACGGGAGGTACTCGCCGCGCGCGGTGGGGAGATCGCGGAAAGCACCGGCGCGCACACGCTGGTCGAACTCGGTTCCGGGTCGAGTGAGAAGACCCGGCTTCTGCTCGACGCGCTCACGAGCCACGGCACGCTGAAGGAGTTCGTGCCGCTCGACGTCTCCGAAACCGCGCTCGCCGAAGCAGCGGAGGCCATCACGGCCGACTATCCGTCCCTCGACGTCCGCGGCGTGGTCGGGGACTTCACCCGGCATCTCGACCTGCTGCCGGGGGATCGGCCGCGGCTGGTGGTCTTCCTCGGCGGCACGATCGGCAACTTCCTGCCCGCCGACCGCGCCACCTTCCTGCGCTCGGTCCGCGAGGTGCTGGGCGAGGGGGAGTGGCTCCTCCTCGGGACGGACCTGGTGAAGGACCGGGAAACGCTGGAAAACGCCTACGACGACGCGGCCGGGGTCACCGCCGAGTTCAACCGCAACATGCTCCACGTGATCAACGACGGCCTCGGCGCGAACTTCGATCCTGCCGCCTTCGACCACGTCTCGTATTGGGACGAGGAGAACGAATGGATCGAAATGCGCCTGCGCGCCCGTGAGTCCTTGACCGTCGACATCCCGGGCGCCGACCTGCAGGTGAAGTTCGACGAAGGCGAATACGTCCGCACCGAGATCTCCGCGAAGTTCCGGCGGGAGGGAATCGCCGCCGAACTGGCCGAAGCCGGCTTCGCGGTGGAGAAATGGTGGACGGACTCGGCATCACGGTTCGGGGTGAGCCTGGCAAGATCTGTGCGTGGCTAACCCTCTTACGTTCCTCGCTCGCGCGCTCGGCACGAAACCGTGGCTGATGAAGCTCGCGGGCGGGATCATCTGGGTGGACAAGAAACTCCACCGCCTGTTCAAGGGGAAGGTGAGCCTGGTCGCGCTGGCCGGGCTCCCTTCCCTGCGGCTGACCACGACAGGCCGCAAGAGCGGGCTGCCTCGCGCCACCAACCTGTTGTACTTCCCGCACGGGGAGGACTTCGTGCTCGTTGGGTCCAATTGGGGGAGGCCGAACGATCCCGCGTGGACGCACAATCTGCGCTCGAATCCGGACGCGGTCGTGGCCTTGGCCGGTAAGGAGTTCCCGGTCAGGGCCAGGGAACTCCTCGGAGACGAGTACGACGCGATGTGGAAGCTCCTGCTGGAGTTCTGGCCGGGCTACTCCATGGAGGAGCAAGCCGCTCGCCGGGTGTTACCGATTTTCGAGTTGAAGACCACCACACGATAGGTACGCACCATCCTTTCGGCCGGTGACGGGGTCACCCGCTTGTGCGAGGCTCCCTTGGTGTTACGCGCCGTGACGTCGACGGCGCATCGTGCGACGTGATCCGTTACGTCGCCAGGCGAGGGAGGAGTCGTTTTGCCGAGATCCACAAGGAGGCCGGTGCGCGGTTTCGCACTGGTAGGGGCACTCGTGGCAGGCGCCGCGCTGACCGGGACGCCCGGAACCGCGGTCGCCGCCCAGGACGCCGGGACCTCCGCCGCCCAGGTCGGCGCGACGGCGCCGGTGAACTGGGGTGCCTGCACGGCGGACCAGATCCGCGGTGTTCCCGCCGACCAGGCGAAATTCTACAGCTGCGCAAGGTATCGCGTGCCGATCGACCACGACAACGCGGCGCTCGGCACCATCGACATCGCGATGCTGAAGCGCGCCGCGAAGACGCCCGGCAAGAAGGTCGGCTCGCTGTTCCTCAACCCGGGTGGCCCCGGTGGCTCCGGGTTCCGGATGCCGATCGGCGCGGCGAACTACTTCCAGCCGCAGGTGCTGGACCGGTTCGACCTGATCGGGTTCGACCCGCGTGGCGTCGGCGCCAGCAACCCGCTCAAATGCTTCACCACGCAGGAAGACGCGAACGACGTCTTCGGCGCACAAGTCCCCGTGCCGCTGTCGCGGCAAGAGATCTCCGGCACCTTGGCCGCGTACCGCGACTACGGCCAGTTCTGCAAGAACAACGCCGGCGCACTGCTGAACCACATGTCCACCAAGGACGTCGTGCGCGACCTCGACAAGATGCGGGCCGCCGTCGGTGACCAGAAGCTGACCTTCGTCGGCTTCTCGTACGGGACCCTGATCGGGTCGACGTACACGTCGATGTTCCCGAAGCAGAGCCGGGCGATCGTCATCGACGGCAACGTCGACCCGGCACTGCGCACCAGCGATGGCGTGCAGTACGACCGCGAGCGCGCTCGCGGGTTCGAGATCGCGCTGGACGCCTTCCTGCGCAAGTGCGCGCAGGTCGGGCCGAAGTGCTCGTTCAGCGCGGGCACGCCGCGGGAGAAGTTCGACGAGATCCGCGACTACCTGCGCCGGCAGCCGATCAAGCTGCCGGACGGCAGCAGCTACGACATCAACGCGTTCACCAGCACGGTCGCCGGGGTGCTGTACTCGCCGACGTCGTTCCCCCCGCTGGCCGACGACCTGCAGGCGCTGTACAACGTCGTCCACCCGCCGTCGGCCCAGACGCAGACGGCGCAGGCCGTAGAGCTGAAGGTGCTGCGGTCGGGCGCGAACGGGCGTGCCGACGCGAACCCGGACAGCCCGTACGTGGGCGACGACTCCTACTTCGCCGTGAACTGCTCGGACAAGAAGATCACGATCAAACAGGAGAAGGTCCCGGAGATCGCCGCGAAGTGGGAGAAGGAATCGCCCACTTTCGGCCGCTACCAGGCCTTCGCGGACATCGCGGGCTGCCCGGTGTGGCCGGCGAAGAAGCCGGACGTCTATCGCGGCCCGTGGCAGGCCAAGACCGACACCCCGGTGCTGGTCATCGGCAACTACTACGACCCGGCGACCCAGTATCTGTTCTCGAAGCGGATGGCCGACCAGCTCGGCAACGCCCGGCTGCTGTCGGTCGACGCCTTCGGGCACTGCATCCTGGGTGACTCGCTCGGGGTGGACAAGGCGACGGCCGACTACCTGATCGATCTGAAGGCCCCGGCCAACGGTCAGGTGTTCCAGCCGAACGTCCAGCCGTTCGAAACCACTGCCTGAACTCAGGCGTAAGTCCGTGAAGGCCTCCTTCCCTACTCTCAAGGTAGGGAAGGAGGCCTTCACGGACTTCTGGGCTGCGGGATACGATCCGCGAGGCCTTCGTCTCACGGTACTGAGGACGAGTGAACGTCGTGGTAGCCTCCGAAGGTTGATCAACACCGTTCGAGTACGAAAGCGAGGTGAGCGGCACATGCCGGAAGACAGTTCTGGATCGACCGGAAACGGACGCCGTTCACCCCTGTGCGCGGTGCGCTGACTTTCTCCGGTCTCCTTTCCCTGTCTGGCTTTGTGTGCGCACGCCAGAAAAGAGCCGGAATCATGAACACCTTCGAAATGCTGCTCAGGGTCGGCACCGGCGTCGGCCTCGGTGCGGTCATCGGCATCGAGCGTCAGTACCGTGCCCGGATGGCCGGTCTCCGCACCAACGCCCTCGTCGCCGTCGGCGCCACCCTCTTCGTTCTGTTGTCCGCCCACGGTTTCGGCGGACTGAACACCAGCGGGGACGCCGACCCGACGCGGGTGGCCGCCCAGATCGTCTCCGGCATCGGATTCCTCGGCGCCGGCGTGATCCTGCGGGACGGGATGAACGTGCGCGGGCTGAACACCGCCGCCACGCTGTGGTGCTCCGCGGCCGTCGGTTCCCTTGCGGGAGCGGGGCTTTACGTCGTCGCGCTCGCCGGAACCGTGGTGATCGTCGGGGTCAACGTGCTCCTGCGCCCGCTGGGCCGGGTGGTGGACCGCCGTCCGGAGCACCGGGAAGAGTGCGCTCGTGAGTGATTCGGGTCGTTAGAACGACCCGAATCACTCACGAGCCGCCCAAGAACTCCGGGTCGCCCTCACCACGGATCTCGTACGCCAGCTCACCGCTTTCGACGTGGATTCTCCCCGAGGTCATGAAGCACGGTACCGAAATACGTGAAGGCCCCTTTCCTCAAAGTGCGGGGAAAGGGGCCTTCACGCGCGAAGTGCTTACGCCTTGGTCATCTTCCGCAGGACATACTGCAGGATGCCGCCGTTGCGGTAGTAGTCCGCCTCACCCGGGGTGTCGATGCGGACGTCCGCGTCGAACTCCACCTTGGTGCCGTCGGTCTTCGTCGCGGTGACGTGGACCGTGCGCGGGGTCTCGCCCTCGTTCAGCTTGGTGATGCCCGAGATGTCGAAGGTCTCGGTGCCGTCGAGGCCGAGCGACGCGGCCGACTCGCCCGCCGGGAACTGCAGCGGGATGACGCCCATGCCGATCAGGTTCGACCGGTGGATGCGCTCGAACGACTCGGTGATCACCGCGCGCACGCCCAGCAGCGAGGTGCCCTTGGCCGCCCAGTCACGCGACGAACCGGAGCCGTACTCCTTGCCGCCGAGGACGACCAGCGGGATGCCCTGCGCCGCGTAGTTCTGCGCCGCGTCGTAGATGAACGCCTGCGGGGCGTCGTCCTGGGTGAAGTCGCGGGTGTAGCCGCCCTGCACGTCGTCCAGCAGCTGGTTGCGCAGCCGGATGTTCGCGAAGGTGCCGCGAATCATGACCTCGTGGTTACCGCGACGCGAGCCGTAGGAGTTGAAGTCCTTCTTCTCCACGCCGTGCTCGGTCAGGTACTGCGCGGCCGGGGTGCCCGGCTTGATCGCGCCGGCGGGGGAGATGTGGTCCGTGGTGACCGAGTCGCCCAGCTTCGCCAGCACGCGCGCGCCGGAGATGTCGGTGACCGGCGACGGCTCCGCCTTCATGCCTTCGAAGTACGGGGGCTTCCGGACGTAGGTGGACTCCGCGTCCCAGTCGAAGGTCTTGCCCTCGGGCGTGGGCAGGGACTTCCACCGCTCGCCGCCGTCGAAGACGTCGGCGTAGTCCTTGGTGAACATCTCCTGCGTGATCGCGTAGTCGATGGTCTCCTGGATCTCCTTGGCCGAGGGCCAGATGTCCTTCAGGAAGACGTCGTTGCCCTCGGTGTCCTGGCCGAGCGGCTGGTTCTCGAAGTCGAAGTCCATCGTGCCGGCCAGCGCGTAGGCGATGACCAGCGGCGGCGACGCGAGGTAGTTCATCTTCACGTCGGGGTTGATCCGGCCTTCGAAGTTCCGGTTGCCCGAGAGCACCGAAACCGCGGTGAGGTCGTTCTCCTGGATCGCCGCGGAGATCTCGTCCGACAGCGGGCCCGAGTTGCCGATGCAGGTGGTGCAGCCGTAGCCGACCAGGTGGTAGCCCAGCTTCTCCAGGTACGGCCAGAGGCCTGCCTTGTTGTAGTAGTCGGTGACGACCTGCGAACCCGGCGCCATCGAGGTCTTGACCCACGGCTTGACCGCGAGGCCCTTGTCGACCGCGTTGCGCGCGAGCAGCGCCGCGCCGAGCATGACCGACGGGTTGGAGGTGTTGGTGCACGAGGTGATCGAGGCGATCACCACGGCGCCGTGGTCGAGGACGAACTCGCCGCGGTCGGCGGTGCTGACCTTCACCGGGTTGGTCGGGCGGCCGCTGTGACCGTTGGCCGCCGACTGGATCTCGACCGAGCCCTCGTCCTTGAACGAGAGGGCGGCAGGGTCGCTGGCCGGGAAGGACTCCTCGACGGCTTCGTCGACGTTGGTGTGCGGGGCGTCCTGATCGCCGCCGACGTAGTCGTGGATCGACTTGCGGAACGCGGACTTCGCGTCGGTGAGCTCGATGCGGTCCTGCGGGCGCTTCGGGCCGGCGATCGACGGGACGACCGTCGAGAGGTCCAGCTCGATGTACTCGGAGTACTCCGGCTCGTGCGACGGGTCGTGCCAGAGGCCCTGCTCCTTGGCGTAGGCCTCGACGAGCGCGACCTGCTCTTCGGACCGGCCGGTGAGCTTGAGGTAGCGGACGGTCTCCTCGTCGATCGGGAAGATCGCCGCGGTGGAGCCGAACTCGGGGCTCATGTTGCCGATGGTGGCGCGGTTGGCCAGCGGCACCGCGCCGACGCTCTCGCCGTAGAACTCGACGAACTTGCTGACCACACCGTGCTTGCGCAGCATCTCGGTGATGGTGAGCACGACGTCGGTGGCGGTCACGCCGGTGGGGATCTCGCCGGTGAGCTTGAAGCCCACGACGCGCGGGATGAGCATGGAGACCGGCTGGCCCAGCATGGCCGCCTCGGCCTCGATGCCGCCGACGCCCCATCCCAGCACACCGAGGCCGTTGACCATCGTGGTGTGCGAGTCGGTGCCGACACAGGAGTCGGGGTAGGCCTGGCCGTTGCGGGACATGACCGTGCGCGCGAGGTGCTCGATGTTGACCTGGTGCACGATGCCGGTGCCCGGCGGGACGACCTTGAACTCGTCGAAGGCGCCCTGGCCCCAGCGGAGGAACTGGTAGCGCTCGCGGTTGCGCTCGTACTCGATCTCGACGTTGCGTTCGAAGGCGTCCGGGCGGCCGAAGACGTCGATGATGACCGAGTGGTCGATGACCAGCTCGGCGGGAGCCAGCGGGTTCACCTTGTCGGGGTCGCCGCCGAGGTCGGTGACGGCTTCGCGCATGGTGGCGAGGTCCACGACGCAGGGCACGCCGGTGAAGTCCTGCATGATCACGCGGGCGGGGGTGAACTGGATCTCGATCGACGGGTCCGCCTTGGCGTCCCAGTTGCCGAGCGCGCGGATGTGGTCGGCGGTGATGTTCGCGCCGTCCTCGGTCCGCAGCAGGTTCTCGAGCAGGATCTTCAGGCTGTAGGGAAGGCGCTCGGAGCCCTCGACCTTGTTCAGGCGGAACACCTCGTAGGAGGCGTCGCCCACCTTCAGCGTGTCTTTGGCGCCGAAGCTGTCCTTGCTGGCGGGTGCAGTCACTTCTAACTCCAGTGGCGGGTCAGTTCGGTGAGTTCTCCAGGCCGTTCGGGCCGGCCGGGAGCGAGTCTTGCGCACCCCCACCGTAGGTCCGGACGCGGGATGGCACACCTCGTTCGTCCTTTAAAACAGTACGCCTGTCCTTTTTTAAATTCAAGTCGCCCCCCGGTTCCGGGCCCTTCCCGCTCACTTCGGGAAGCAAGCCGCCACACCGGTCATGAACGTCTCAGCGGTTTGCGTCCGTTCGAGTGGGGTAGCGGTCGTCTGTTCGTCCCCCGTTGAGGGGAAATGGTGCCTACGGTGTGTAAGTTCCTGGTGGTGTTTGTGGTAATGCTGTGACAGCAGTGGCACAGTGAGCTCGTTGTTCAAGATCAGGAGGTGGGCGGATCGTGCGTGGTGAAACCGGGTCTCGGACCCGTGCCCGCCGTGGAGTGACCATCGGCGCGCTCGGCGTCGCTCTGTTGCTCGGGGTGACGGGCACCGGCCTGGCGGTGCCGCCGCCCCCGCCGAATCCCAGCGACTCGGAGATCAACTCGAGCAAGGCCGACGCCAACGCCAAGGCCGGTGACGTCGGCAGGCTCACCAACCAGCTCGCGCAGGCCGAGTCGAAGCTCTCTCAGCTCAACGACGAAGTCGAGCTGAAGATGGAAGAGGCCAACAAAGCGAGGGTCGACGCGGAGACCGCGCAGGACACCGCCGCGCAGGCCGACCGGGAGGCGCGGTCCGCGCGCACCGAGTCCGACGCCGCGCAGGCCGCCATCGACAAGGCCCGCGCCGATCTCGACAAGTTCGCCGCCGCCAGTTTCCAGCAGGGCAGCACCGTCGGATCGGTCTCGGCGTACCTCACCGCCGACAGCCCCAAGGAACTGCTCGGCCGCGCCCAGCTGCTCGACGCGGTCGGCGGCAGCAGGCTCAACGCGCTCGACACGATGAAGCGCGCGCAGACGGAGAAGTCCAACAAGGACGCGACGGCGCGCAAGAAGCTGGAGATCGCGCAGGAGCGCAAGCGCGAAGCCGAGGCGGCCAAGCGCGAGGCGGACAATGCCCAAAGCGCCGCCCAGCACGCGCAGGACACGCAGGCGACCCAGAACGAACTGCTCGAAGCCGACAAGGCGAACGTCGAGAAACAGCTCTTCGAGGCGCAGCAGCGGGTCAACGGTCTGCAGGGCCAGCGCCAGCGCTACGAGGACTGGAAGGCGCAGAAGGCCCGCGAAGACGAGGAACGCGCTCGTCAGGCCGCTCTCGCCGCGGCCACGCCGAGCCAAGGCGGCGGCGGTCGTCCGTCGGGAAGGCCCGTCCATTCGGCTCCCGCCGGGGCGAGTGTCGAAGCCGTCGTGCAGCGGGCGCTGTCGCAGCTGGGACTTCCGTACGCGTGGGGCGGCGGCAACACCTCCGGTCCGACCCGCGGTATCCGCGACGGTGGCACGGCGGACCGCTACGGCGACTACATGAAGATCGGCTTCGACTGTTCCGGCCTGATGATCTACGCCTTCGCGGGGGTGCGGGCGCTCCAGCACTACAGCGGATACCAGTACAACGCGGGCCGGAAGGTGCCGCTCTCGCAGATGCGCCGCGGTGACATGCTCTTCTGGGGCGGCAGCGCGAGGGGCATCCACCATGTCGCCATGTACCTCGGGAACGGCCAGATGGTCGAGGCGCCGCAGTCCGGTCTGCGAGTGCGGATCGCGCCGGTGCGCTACGGCGGCATCATGCCGTACGCGACCCGCTTGATCGGCTAGGCCGTGGGCTACGCGGGGATCGTGCTGGCAGGTGGCGCCGCGCGCCGCCTGTCCGGTGTGGACAAACCCGCGTTGCCCGTCGGCGGGAAACCCTTGATGGCGCGCGCCCTGGCCGCGCTCGTCGACGCCGACCCGGTGATCGTCGTCGGTCCGGAACGGCCGGGTTTCGGCGACGTGCGCTGGACACGGGAGGCTTCGCCCGGAGCGGGTCCGGTCGCCGCGCTGGCGGCGGGACTCGCCATGGTGCGCACGGAGCTCGTCGTGGTGCTGGCAGGCGACCTCGCCGGGGTCCGGAAGTCCACTGTGGACAGGCTGGTGGCCGCGCTCGGACCGGCGTCGGGGGCGGTTCTGGTCGACTCCTCGGGTGAGCGGCAGTGGCTGCTCGGCGCCTGGCGTGCGGAAGCGGTGCGGGCGGCGTTGCCGGACCGGGTCGAGAACGCGTCGCTGCGGCGGACGCTCGGCGGGCTGGAGATCGTCGACGTCCCGGAGGAGCCGGGAGAGAGCGACGACATCGACACGCCGGAGGATCTGGACCGGCTCTCGTAGCGAAAGTGGCCCCTTCACAGCCGTCATACCGGTGGTCCGGTTGGCTACCTTCACGAACGGCTGTGCCACCGACCACTACGGTCACATCCGGACGCAAGAACGCAAGCGGGGAACACAGGAGGCACGAGTGACCGAGCCCGGCTACGCCGACGGCGCGCAGCAGCAGCCCGGAACGCCGGCGCGGGACGCCCAGTTGCTGGAGCGGACCGTGTTCGAGGTCAAGCGGATCATCGTCGGCCAGGACAGGCTGGTCGAGCGGATGCTGGTCGGCCTGCTGGCCAAGGGCCACCTCCTGCTCGAAGGTGTTCCCGGCGTCGCGAAGACCCTCGCCGTCGAGACCTTCGCGCGAGTGGTCGGCGGCTCGTTCTCCCGCGTGCAGTTCACCCCGGATCTGGTCCCCGCCGACATCCTCGGCACCCGGATCTACCGGCAGGGCGCCGAGCGGTTCGACGTCGAGCTGGGCCCGGTGGTGGCGAACTTCGTGCTCGCCGACGAGATCAACCGCGCGCCGGCGAAGGTGCAGTCGGCGATGCTCGAGGTGATGGCGGAGCGGCACGTGTCGATCGGTGGCCAGACCTTCCAGATGCCCGACCCGTTCCTGGTGCTCGCCACGCAGAACCCGATCGAGAACGAGGGCGTGTACCCGCTGCCCGAGGCGCAGCGCGACCGGTTCCTGTTCAAGATCGTCGTCGAGTACCCGACCGCCGAGGAAGAGCGGGAGATCATCTACCGGATGGGCGTCACCGCGCCCACCCCGCAGGAGGTGCTCTCCCCGAGTGAGCTGGTCCGCCTGCAGGGCGTGGCCTCGCAGGTGTTCGTGCACCACGCGCTGGTCGACTACGTCGTCCGCCTCGTGCTCACCACCCGCACCCCGAACGATCACGGCCTCGCCGACGTCGCGGGCTGGGTTTCCTACGGCGCCTCGCCGCGGGCCAGCCTCGGCATCATCGCCGCCTCGCGGGCACTGGCGCTGGTCCGCGGCCGGGACTACGTGCTGCCGCAGGACGTCGTCGACGTCGTCCCCGACGTGCTGCGTCACCGGCTCGTGCTGTCCTACGACGCGCTGGCCGACGGCGTCCCCATCGACCACATCATCACGCGGGTGCTGCAGACCGTGCCGTTGCCGCAGGTCTCGGCCCGTCCGCAGGGCGGCACCGGGCAGGGCGGCCCGGTCCCGGCGGGCGCACCGGTCAGGTAAGGAACTCGCGTGAAGAACGAGAAGGGCGAACGTCCTTCCTGGGCTCCGCCGGTACTCCGCGGGGAGCGGCTGGAGGCGGGCCTGCGCACGCTCGAACTCGACGTGCGCCGCCGTCTCGACGGTCTGCTGCAGGGAAACCACCTCGGCCTGGTGCCAGGGCCGGGTTCGGAACCGGGGGAGGCCCGGCCGTATCAGCCCGGCGACGACGTCCGCCGGATGGACTGGGCGGTCACCGCGCGGACGACGAGTCCGCATATCCGGGAGACCGTCGCCGACCGTGAACTGGAGACGTGGCTGGTGGCGGACGTGTCCGCGAGCCTCGACTTCGGTACCGCGCTGTGCGAGAAGCGTGACCTGGTCGTCTGCGCGACGGCCGCGGTCGCCCACCTGACCGGTGGTGGCGGCAACCGGATCGGCGCGCTCGTGACGAACGGGGCGGGCAGCATCACGCGTATCCCGGCGCGCGGCGGTCTTCCGCACGCGCGGGGATTGGTCCGCAAGATCGCCGAGACCCCGCGTGCCGAAGTGGGCGTCCGCGGGGATCTCGCCGCGGCGCTGGAGAAACTGCGCCGTCCGCCCCGCCGCCGCGGGCTCGCCGTCGTGATCTCCGACTTCCTCGGCGACACGGAATGGCAGCGCCCGTTGCGCGCCCTCGGCGGGCACCACGACCTCATCGCCATCGAAGTCCTCGACCCGCGCGACATCGACCTGCCCGACGTGGGCACCGTCGTGCTGGCCGACCCGGAGACAGGGAAACAGCGCGAAGTGCACGCTTCGGCCTTGCTGCGCAAGGAATTCGGCGCCGCGGCGCACGCTCACCGGCAGGAGGTCGCGGCCGCGCTGCGGCGGGCCGGTGCCGCGCATCTGGTGCTGCGCACCGATTCGGACTGGATCGCGGACATGGTCCGGTTCGTGGTGGCCCGCAAGCGCCGCTGGTCCGGTGGTGTCGCGTGAGCCTGACCGGATTCGCCTCGCCGTGGTGGTTCCTGCTGCTGCTGGCGGTCGTCGCGGTGGCCGTGGGCTACGTGCTCTCCCAGCGCGCGCGGCGCAAGCGCACCCTGCGGTTCGCCAACCTGGAACTGCTGGACAAGATCGCGCCGAAGAGCCAAGGCTGGGTGCGGCACGTTCCCGCCATCCTGATCGTGCTGTCGCTGCTGGTGCTCACCGTCGCCCTCGCCGGCCCGACGGCCGAGCAGAAGGTGCCCCGCAACCGGGCCACCGTGATGCTGGTGATCGACACCTCGCTGTCGATGGAAGCGACCGACGTCGCCCCGACCCGGCTGAAGGCGGCCCAGGAGTCGGCGCGCTCGTTCGCGCAGAACATGACCCCGGGGGTGAACCTCGGACTGATCTCGTTCGCGGGGACGGCGACCGTGCTGGTCGCCCCCACCACCGATCGCGGCGGTGTCGTGAAGGCGATCGACAACCTGAAGCTCGCGCAGTCGACGGCCACCGGTGAAGGGATCTTCGCCGCACTGCAGTCGATCGAGAGTTTTTCGGCGATCGTCGGTGGTGCTGAAGGCCCGCCGCCCGCCCGGATCGTCCTGATGAGTGACGGCAAGCAGACGGTCCCGGACGACCTGTACGCACCGCGGGGCGGCTACACGGCCGCGCAGGCGGCGAAACAGGCGCAGGTGCCGATCTCGTCGATCTCGTTCGGGACGACGCACGGCTCGGTCGACATCGACGGCAAACCGCAGGACGTGAAGGTCGACGACGAGTCGCTGGAGGAGATCGCGCGGCTTTCGGGCGGCGACTTCTACAAGGCGGCCAGCGCGGATGAGCTGAAACGCGTGTACAACGACCTCGGCGAGCAGATCGGGTACGAACTGAAGGACGCCGACGCGAGTCGTCCATGGGTCATCATCGGGACACTGGTGCTGATGATCGGCGCCGCCGCCTCGCTCTTCTTGGGGCAGCGCCTGCCCTGATCCGGTTCCCGAGCGTGCTATGAAAGGTCCTTTCCTTGCAAATTTTGCAAGGAAAGGACCTTTCATAGCACGGGCGCGGGGCGGTCAGGGAGTCGCGAAGCCGTTCTGCCGCCAAGCCTCGTAGACGGCGATCGCCGCGGTGTTGGACAGGTTCAGCGACCGGCTCGACGGCAGCATCGGCAGCCGCACCCGATCGGTCACCTGGGCGGACTCCTGAACCTCCGCAGGCAGCCCCGCCGACTCCGGCCCGAACATCAGCACGTCTCCCGGCTCGTACGCGACGTCGGTGTGCAGCCGCGTCGCCGAAGCACTGAACGCGTACACCCGCGAGGGGAGCAGAGCCGCCCACGCCGCGTCGAGGTCCGCGTGGACGTGGACGCGCGCGAGGTCGTGATAGTCGAGCCCGGCACGCCGCAACTGCTTGTCCTCCAGCGTGAAACCGAGCGGCTCCACCAGGTGGAGTTCGCAGCCGGTGTTCGCGGTCAAGCGGATCGCGTTACCCGTGTTGGGCGGGATTTCCGGGCGGTAGAACAGGATGCGGAACACGAGGGTTGATCGTCTTTCGTTCACGGGCGCTTCGCCTGAGCGCGGCCGGGTGGCCATCAAGCCGGACGAGCATGAGGCCCGCCCGTGACCATCCCACCACAGGAGGGCTTCATGCCTTCACTCCCTCATCCCCTGTCGCGGCGTCGCTTCCTCGGTTATGGCTCCGCCGGCGCGGCCGCCGTCCTGCTGGGGACCGGCGCCTGGAACGCCGCCGGCGCGATGCCGCTCGCCCGCGGTGCCGGTAACCCGTTCACCCTCGGTGTCGCGTCGGGCGATCCGTTGCCCGGCGGTGTCGTGCTCTGGACCAGGCTCGCGCCGCGGCCCTACGAAGCCGACGGCTTCGGCGGAATGCCGCGGACGCCGGTGCGCGTCGAGTACGAGGTGTCGCTCGACGAGCGCTTCCGCGCCGTGATCCGCCGCGGGTCCGCGGTCGCCACGCCCGAACTCGGCCACTCCGTGCACCCCGAGATCCACGGTCTCGCGCCGGACCACGAGTACTTCTACCGCTTCCGCGCGGGCGGCGAGATCTCCCCGGTCGGCCGCACGCGGACGGCGCCGGTCGCCTGGTCGTCGCCGCGTGAGCTGAACTTCGCGTTCGCGTCCTGCCAGTCGTGGGAGGCCGGGCACTTCACTGCGTACGACCACATGGCGGCCGAGGATCTCGACCTGGTCGTCCACCTGGGGGATTACCTCTACGAAAGCGGCGTCACGGGCGTCGGACGCGGCACGCCGGTCGGGCCGCAGTTCAAGGGCGAGACCTTCGACCTCGCCCGCTACCGGCTGCAGTACGCGCTCTACAAGTCCGAAGCGCCGCTGATGGCCGCGCACGCCGCCTTCCCGTGGATCCACGTCAACGACGACCACGAGGTCGAGAACAACTGGGCCGGCGACCTCTCCCAGGCCGACAACGAACCCGACCAGGACCCGGCCGTGTTCCGCCGGCGCCGCGCCCAGGCGTTCCAGGCGATGTACGAGCACCTGCCGTACCGCATCGCCCAGCTGCCGAAGGGGCCGGACGCGCGGCTGCACCGGCGCCTGAGCTACGGCACGCTCGCCGAGTTCACCATGCTCGACACCCGCCAGTACCGCGACGACCAGCCTTGTGGGGACGGCCAGTCGGCGACCTGCACCGATCGCTTCGACGAAGACAGGACCCTGCTCGGCGCTGAGCAGCGGAAGTGGCTGCTCGACGGCTTCTCCCGATCCCACGCGCGCTGGCAGATCCTGGGCAACCAGGCTCCGATGGGCCAGACCGACACCGACGCGGGCGCCGCCACCAACGTCTACCTCGACCCGTGGGACGGCTACGTCGCCGACCGCGACCGCGTGCTCGCCGCGGCGCAGGACCGGGGTGTGCGGAACCTGGTGGTCATCACCGGCGACCGGCACCAGAACTACGCTTGGGACCTCAAGCGCGACTTCGGCGACCCGGGTTCGCCGACCGTGGCGAGCGAGTTCGTCGGGACGTCGATCACCAGCGGCGGCAACGGCGCCGACATGACACCCGCCGGGGAGAACCTGCTGAAGGCCAACCCGCACATGAAGTTCTTCAACAACCAGCGCGGCTACGTCCGGGTCAACGTGAACCGGCAGCGCTGGCGCAGCGACTTCCGGGTGGTGCCGTACGTCAACACCCCCGGCGCGCCGATCAGCACGCGGGCCAGCTACGTCGTGGAGGACCGGCGCCCCGGCGTTCAGTCCGCCTGAGCGGGCAGGAGGGCGGCGTACACCTCGCGCACGGACGCGGGTGGCGCCGCCTTCCTCAGCGTCGCCGGATCGACGAAGACGTAGCGCGTCTTCACCTCCGTGCACAGGGTTTCGCCGCGGCGGATCTCGAAGTCGATGATCAGCGACGTCGTCCCGAGATGGTTCAGGAACACGGCGACGACCAGTTCGTCGTCGTAGCGGCACGGCGCGTGGTAACGGAGGTTCGATTCGGCGACCACGAGGTCGGCACCGTGTTCCAGCGCGTTCTCGTGGGATCCGAAGAGGGCTTTCTCCACGTCGAACATGGCCATGTCGACGTAGGCGAGATAGTGCGCGTTGAAGACGATGCCCTGTCCGTCGCATTCGTGGTAGCGCACGCGCAGCGGCATCTCGAGGATCGGTTTCCGTGGCTCGGTCACAGTTTCCAACCTACTGGTTCCGCGTGAAGGGGGCCTTCACGCGTTGAGGCGGGAGGGCGGCGGTGGGCCGTGGGTCGGGTTGGTTGGGGGTGGCGATTCGGGTTCTAACCCGAATCGCCACTCACGACCAACCCAGCCAACCCCACGCCGGAACCCTCAAGCCAGAAAGTCCGTGAAGGCCTCCTTCCCTACCTTGAAAGTAGGGAAGGAGGCCTTCACGGACACGCCACATTTGCCTTACCCCCGATGACTCTCATCAGCACTCACGACCCCAGCAGAACCGGGCACGAAGGCATGAACCGGACGCTCGGTCGCCAGGATGTGTCCGTTGTGGACGCTCAAGGTCGATCGGCGCCCAGAATCAGGCCTGCACTCTCCCGGCCGTCACGCGCGTTCGGCTCAGTCGATGAAGTCGATGTTCGGGTGCCGCGGCGATTCGCCGTCGAACAGGTGCCGGTCACGGCCCTTCAGGTGCAGATCGAAGAACGCGCCGATGTACTCCCGTTGCGCGGCGAGCGAACGACGGGGATCGATGGTGCCGATCACCGCTTCCCGCTTCTCCGGCGCCACTCGCGAACCGAGCTGTGGCACCAAGACCTGCAGATCGCTGTAGGACATGTGCGTGCTGCCGCCGCGCAGGAGCAGATCCCGCTTCCAGCCCCGCTGGTTGGCCCAGAAATCCGCCCAGCTGCGGTCGAAATCGGGTTGCTTGTGCGTGTGCTCCAGCGGCTTCCCGTTCTCGTCGACGCCCTCGGCGCCCATCAGCATGAACGGCCGGTCGAGACCGCGTTTCGTGACCTCGCCGGGCACGTAGGCACTGCCCGGCGGGTAGCCGAACGCGGTCGCCATCGCTCCGTCGAGGTTGATCCCGGCGTCGATCCGGCGGTCGTGCACCATCGTCTCGCCGGAGGTGAAGCCGCCGTAGGAATGCCCGTAGGCGCCGACGCGGGACAGGTCGAGCGACCAGCCGAGACCGTGGGGGAGTCGCCGCTTCTCCGCGTCGGGATTCTCGCCACGGGCGATCTTCGCGAGCTGGTCGAGAACGAAGCGGAAGTCATCGACCCGTGCGTCGAGCGCCCTCTTCATGAACTCGGGACCTTCTCCTGGCGGCACCGCGGTTTCCAGCCGTCCGCCGGGAAATTCGACCGCCGCGCTCTCGTAGGTGTGCGAGAGCGACACGACCACGTAACCACGGCTCGCGAGATCGTCGACGATCGCCGAGTACGTCTCCCGTGGGCCGCCGAAACCGGGGGAGAAGAGCGCGACCGGCTTCGGGGCGCCGTGCGCCGCGGGGACGCCGATCTCGGCCCTCCGCTTCGCCGATGTCCAGTCGATGGAGCCGGCCGGGAGACCGAGGTAGTCCTCACCCGCCAGCGCCTGGTCGATGACGGCGCTCATCCCGGGTGTGAGCCACGGAGCCCGCGGGCCTTCGGCGAACCGCTCCGCCGGATAGGTGACGGTGACCATGAGTTCCCGGCGCCGCTCCGGCTTCCACGGATCAGGACGGGAGTCGTCGACGAGATGGAGGTCGGTGGTGCCGACGTCGTGCTGGCCGGTGAGCGGGGGAGCGGTGAGTTTGACCTGCTCCGCCGCCACGGCGGGGGTGGCCGTGGCGAGCCCGCCCGCGAGCGCGAGGCCCGCGATCAGCGCCGAACCCCGCACCATCCTGGTGTGTCTCGATGACACTGCTGGAGTCCTTCCGGATCGGGACGGCCCGGTGGCCGCCTTCTTCCGACCCTGGCAGCGCCCCGGTGCGACGCGCATCCCTCTCGAGACGGAGTCCGGGTCACCCGTGCAGGGCACGGTAGGCCGACGCGGCACCGGGGTGCAGCGGCACCTTGCCGGTGCCGATCAGCGTCCGGACGTCGAGGAACTGCGTTCCCACCGCGGCCGCCGGGACGAGGTCGGCGGCGTGTCCGGCCAGGGTGCGCGCCACCGCGGCGGCGACGTCGTCGGGCAGGGAAGGCGCCGCCAGCAACAGGTTCGCGACGCCGATGGTGCGCAGTTCGCCGACTCCTTGGTAGGCCTGCGCCGGAACGTGGACCTGGTCGTACACCGGTCCGTAGCCCGCGCGCAGTGCCGGGAGGTGCGTGTCGAGGGGGAGGAGCGTGATCGCGGTGATCCGGTTCAGCTCGGTCAGCGCCGGGGTGGGGATGCCGCCGGACCAGAGCAGCGCGTCGACCTCGTGCGCCACCAGCGCGTTGATCGCCGCTCCGAGCAGGAGGTTCTTCGGTTTCACCGGGACTTCGGCGCGGGCGAACAGCCGGGTGCTGAACACCGCCACGCCGGACCCGTTCGCGCCCATCGCCACCGGTCGCCCGGCGAGATCGGCGAGGGAGCGCACGCCGCCGTCCGCGCGGACCACGAGCTGGTGATAGTTCTCGTAGACCCGGCCGATGGCCGAGAAGGCGATCGGGACGGTGAACGGATCCGCGCCGGCGAAGGCGGATTCGGCGACGTCGCCGAGGACGAGCCCGAGATCGGCCCGGCCGTCGCGCAGCCGCCGCAGGTTCTCGACGCTGGCCTCGGTCGCCACGGCCGTCGCGCGTAGCCGCGGTTCGGCCCGGTTCAGCTCCTGGGCCAGCAGTTCCGCGAAGGCGAGGTAGAAACCGCCGCTCTCGCCCGCCGCGATGACGACCTCTCGTTCCGGGCCTTGATACCCCGCCGTCGAGCAGCCCGCGAGGGTGGCGAGCCCGGCGAGCAGGGCGGTGCGCCTGGTGACGGTCATGGTGTTCCTCCCGTGGCGAGAGGGAGTTCGACGCGGACTTCGAGGCCGTGCGGTTCGGCTTGGCGCAGCTCGAGTTTCCCGCCCCTGGCGAGCACATGCTGGTTCGCGATGGAGAGGCCGAGCCCCGTTCCCCTCGGCGCGCCGTCGCCGCCGGCACGCCAGAACCGTTCGGTCGCCCGTTTCCGGTCCTCTGTGGACAGTCCGGGTCCGTTGTCGGACACGAAGACCGTGGCGGTCGTGCCGCGGGTTTCGTAGCCGGTGGTGATGGCCGCGCCGCGGCCGGCGTAGTGCACCGCGTTGTCCAGCAGAACGTCGAGCACTTGGGCGAGATCGCTTTCCGGGCACCGCACGGTCACCGGCTCGT
The DNA here is from genome assembly GCF_055575355.1 of Amycolatopsis sp. NPDC034160. Classification (NCBI taxonomy): domain Bacteria; kingdom Bacillati; phylum Actinomycetota; class Actinomycetes; order Pseudonocardiales; family Pseudonocardiaceae; genus Amycolatopsis; species Amycolatopsis sp. NPDC034160. The sequence goes on from NZ_JBVISU010000006.1 coordinate 89,551, forward strand.
GATGGCCCTCCGCGGCGGCGAGGTCCACTCCCGCGTCGTCGGCCGACGGACGCCACGCGTCGACGCGTTCCGCGAGCACGGAAGGAAGGTCGCAGGGTTCGTCGCCGGCTTCGCCCGCGGCCAGCCGGGTCGCCGCGCTTTCGGCGAGCGCCAGCGCGAGCAGTCCGTCGAGCAGGGATTCCAGGCGTTCGACCTCGGCGACCGTCGCCCGGTAGGCCCGTTGGCCGTCGCCGTCGACCTGCGCGGCCAGCGAGTCGACCCGTAACCGCAACGCGGCCATGGGATTCCGCAACTGGTGCGACGCGTCCGCGACAAGACGGCGCTGCTGCTCCGATGCCTCGACCACGGCGTCGGACATCCGGTTGAACGACGTCGCGAGCGACCGCAGTTCCCTCGGCCCCGTCCGGGCGGGGACCTGTGCGCGATGCCCTTCGGTGACCGCCTGGACGCCGGTCTCCAGTTCGTGCAGCGGCCGCACCATCCACCGCGCCAGCAGCACCGCGAGCAGCACGAACACGGCCGCCACCAGCACCGCGCCCGCGACGATCGCGGCCCAGCGGAAGGCGATGTCGGCCGCGGCGGTCGCCACGGACGCCCGCAGCACGACCACGCCCGCCACCCGGGTGCCGGTGCCGACCGGACGGGCGAAGTAGACCGGATCGGCCGACCACGAGCTCAGCTGTTCGGGGCCTTTCGCGGGCTGGTTGCGCAAGGCGGACTCGACGAGCGAGCGCACCACCGGTTCCGCGGCCGTCATCCCGCCGGTCTCGACCAGCGGCACCCCGCGCGCGTCGACTACGACGACGGCCTCGCCGTATAACGAGGAATACCGCTCGGCGTCGACAGCCAGCGCGCTCGGATCGTCCGCGTCGACGGCCTGCTGGGCGAGGACGACGAACCGGTCGACGTCGGCGTTGCGGGCGATCACGAGCTGCTGGGTCCGCTGCGCCGCGGTCGAGCCGAACAGCGGAATGGCGAACGCGGCGACCACGGTCAGCGCGAGCACGACCAGGACGACCAGCAGCCGGGCACGCATCGGTCAGTCCCGGCCGAGGCGGTAGCCGAAACCCCGGATCGTGGTCAGCAGCCCCGGCCTGTCGAGCTTCGCGCGCAACTGGGTCAGATGCACGTCCAGGGAACGGGAGACGGCGAGGTACGCGTCGCCCCAGACCTCGTCCATCACCTGCTGTCTGCTCACCGCCGTACCGGGACGCGCGGCGAGCACGGCCAGGACGGCGAACTCCTTGGTGGTGAGCCCGATGTCGGTCCCGGCGACGAGCACGCGGCGCGCGCCGAGGTCGATCTCGACGTCCTCGACGCGGACGACATCGTCCTGCGGCGCGCCCGAAGAGGCGGCGCGGCGCACGACGGTATCCATCCTGGCCAGCAGTTCGGCGAGGCGGACCGGTTTGGTCAGGTAGTCATCGGCGCCGAGCCGCAGCCCGCGGACGACCGAACGCTCGTCGCCGCGGGCGGTGAGGACCAGCACCGGCACCGAGGACACCTGCCGGACCTTGCGGAGCACGTCGAGCCCGTCCATGTCGGGCAGGCCGAGATCGAGCAGGATGATCTCGGCCTCGCGATGCCGGTTCAGCGCGTCGCTGCCCCGGTTGACCTGGGAGACGATGTGGCCGCGCGTTTGCAGCGTTTCGGCGAGCGCGTCGGCGACGCCGGCGTCGTCCTCGACGAGCAGCACGCGCACGGCCACACCTTCCCGCCTAGCCTTCGCGGCCGGACACGAGCTCGGGCTCGGGCCGGGTCTTGGGCTTCTTGTCCAGCTCCGAGGTCTTCGAAGTTTCCCGCATTGTGCCGTACACGATCAGCGACACGAGGACACAGCCCGCGACGTAGAAGAAGAACACCGATTCGTGACCGGCGCCCTTCAGCGCCTGCGCGATGAGCTCGGCGGTGCCACCGAAGATCGCCACGGTGAGCGCGTAGGGGAGCCCGACGCCGATGGCGCGGATCTTCGTCGGGAACAGCTCGGCCTTCACGATCGCGTTGATCGAGGTGTACCCGGTGACGATGACGAGTCCGGCCAGCATCAGCAGGAACGCGAGCACCGGCTCCTTGGTTCCGCCCATCAGCGTCATGATCGGGACGGTCAGCAGCGTGCCGGCGATCCCGAAGAACATCAGCAGCGGGCGGCGGCCGATGCGGTCCGACAGCTTGCCCGCGAACGGCTGCAGGATCGCGGCGACGAGGATCGCGCAGAACAGGATCAGCGTGACCGTGCGGCGCGGGATGCCGGCGGTGTTCTCCATGAACTTCTGGCTGTAGGTGGCGAACGTGTAGAAGGACACCGTGCCGCCGAGGGTGAGGCCGATGACGAGCGCGATCTCCTTCGGATACTTGACCAGCGCGCGCAGCGTGCCCTTGTCTCCCGCCTCCTTGCCGGTGCCGGACGCCTTGGCCTCCTCGAAGCTGGCCGACTCGTCCATCCCGCGGCGCAGGAACATCACCACGACCGCGGCCAGCGCGCCGACGACGAACGCGATCCGCCAGCCCCACGAGGTCAGCTGCTGTTCGGTGAGGATGGCCTGCAGCAGCAGCTGGAGGCCGAGCGCGAGCAGCTGGCCGCCGTACAGCGTCACATACTGGAAGCTGGAGTAGAAGCCGCGTTTGCCGGGAGTGGCCACTTCGGACAGATAGGTCGCGGAAGTCGAATACTCGCCACCGACCGAAAGCCCTTGGATGAGCCGGGCCACCAGCAACAGGATCGGCGCGGCGATGCCGATCGAGGCATAGGTCGGGGTGACCGCGATCATCAGCGACCCGGCCGCCATCAAGGTGACGGAGAGCACGAGCGCGCTACGACGCCCGAACCGGTCGGCGAACCGGCCCAGCATCCAGCCACCGAGCGGCCGCATGAGGAAACCGACGGCGAACACCGCCGCCGTGCCGAGGAACGCCGCCGTCGTGTCCTTCGTCGGGAAGAAGGATTTGGCGAAATACGTGGTGAAGGCGGCGTAGGCGTACCAGTCGTACCACTCGACCAGGTTGCCGATGGAGCCGCGAAGCACGTTGCCGACGACTCGCTTCTCGCTTACGGGCGGTGCCGCTGCACCGATCGGGGTTGTCATCTTTGACCTCCTGTGTTCCGGCTCACGATGATCAATCGGTGACAGGCGGGCAAGGTTTCGGTCCGGTTCCTAACATCCGCTTAGGACGGTCGCGGTTACCCGGAGGTAGCGGTGGCGCGGCTCCGGCCGGTCCCGGGTGAGCCGATAACCTCAGTGCGTCAGCGGGACGAGGACGAGGCGAGGAGAGCTAAGTGGCACGGTCGGTACTGGTCACCGGCGGCAACCGCGGCATCGGTTTGGCGATCGCGAAGGACCTCGCGGCGCAGGGGCACAAGGTCGCGATCACGCACCGCGGTTCCGGCGCGCCCGACGGCCTCTTCGGCGTGCAGGCCGACGTCACCGACGCCGAGCAGATCGACGCCGCGTTCAAGCTCGTCGAGGAGCACCAGGGACCCGTCGAGGTCCTGGTCGCGAACGCCGGGATGACCGACGACACCCTCCTCATGCGCATGAGCGAGGACCAGTTCACCCGCGTGGTGGACGCCAACCTCACCGGCGCCTACCGGGTCGCCAAACGCGCCTCCCGCGGCATGCTGCGCGGGAAGTGGGGCCGCTACATCTTCATCTCGTCCGTCGTCGGCCTCAGCGGTTCCGCCGGCCAGGTCAACTACGCGGCGAGCAAGGCGGGCCTCGTCGGCCTCGCCCGGTCGCTGGCCCGTGAACTGGGCTCGCGCAACATCACCTCGAACGTCATCGCCCCGGGCTTCGTCGCCACGGACATGACCGACGAACTCGGCGAGGACCGCAAGAAGGAGATCCTCGCCCAGGTCCCCTCCGGCCGGTACGCCGAGCCGTCGGAGATCGCCGCCGCCGTCCGCTACCTCGCCTCCGAAGAGGCCGGGTACGTCAACGGCGCGGTGCTGCCGGTCGACGGCGGCCTCGGCATGGGCCACTGACGTCCCGCTTTTCCCGTACTGCTCACCCACTCCGGACTGGAGGTCCCGTGCCAGGACTGCTCGAAGGCAAGCGCCTGCTGATCACCGGCGTCATCACCGACGCCTCGCTCGCGTTCCACGCGGCCAAGATCGCGCAGCAGGAGGGCGCGAAGGTCGTGCTCACCGGCTTCGGCAGGCTGTCGCTCGTCGAGCGCATCGCCAAGCGTCTCCCCGAGGAGGCGCCGGTGCTGGAGCTGGACGTCACCAACCAGGAGCACCTCGACTCGCTCGCCGATCGCGTCCGTGAGCACGTCGACGGTCTCGACGGTGTGCTGCACTCGATCGGGTTCGCCCCGCAATCCTGCCTCGGCGCGCCGTTCCTGGACGCCCCCAGCGAGGACGTGAAGGTGGCCGTCGACGTCTCGGCGTACTCCTTCAAGGCCCTCGCCGTGGCGACGCTGCCGCTGCTCTCGCGCGGTTCGTCGATCGTCGGCATGGACTTCGACGCGCGCGTCGCGTGGCCCGCCTACAACTGGATGGGCGTGGCGAAGGCGGCGCTGGAGTCGGTCAACCGGTACCTGGCCCGCGACCTGGGCCCGCAGGGCATCCGGGTCAACCTGGTCAGCGCCGGTCCGATGAAGACCATGGCCGCGAAGTCGATCCCCGGCTTCGCGGATCTGGAGAACGGCTGGGGCGACCGCGCTCCGCTCGGCTGGGACAGCTCCGACCCGGACCCGACGGCGAAGTCCGTCTGCGCCGTGCTGTCGGACTGGCTGCCCGCCACCACCGGCTCGATGATCATGGTCGACGGTGGTCTGCACGCCACCGGCTTCTAGGTCTCAACGCGCGTGAAGGCCCCCTTCCCTCGGCCACGGTTTTCAACTGACCAGCCGAGGGAAGGGGGCCTTCACGCGCATCAGGGCAGGACGGCGTGGGCGACGTGCCAGGAGTCTTCAAGCAGCAGGTACTTGGTGATCAGGCCGTCGTCGTTCACCTCGAGCTGGATGGAGAAGGCCGTCTCGATCACTTTGCCGGTACCGCGGATCGTCGAGCGCAGGCGGCCGACCGCGACCGCGTGCGGCCCGTCGACGAGGAGGCGTTCGACGTCGAACCGGTCCTTGACGAGGCCCTTGTCGAGCAGGTCGTAGAACTCGCGGATCTCCGCCGGGTTCCGGCGCGGGCCGATCCACGGGACCAGTTCGGTCGCGCCGGGGATGTCCCAGGCGACCTCGTCGGCGAAGAGTTGCGTGGCCCCGTCGGTGTCCCCTGTGGACATTCGACGGAAGAATTCGGCGATCGTGGCTTCGGTGCGTTCGGACATGATTCTCCCTACTGGGTAACGGGTTCGCGAACCAAACGGGTGTCGTCGGTGCGCTGGACACCGGCGGCGAAGGTGAGGGCGAGCATCGTGGCGACGCCGAGACCGACGCTCACCCACGCGACGCTGGGGTAGCCGAGACCGGCGTCGATCGATTCACCGCCGAGCCACGGGCCCACGGTGTTGCCGACGTTGAACGCGGCGGTCGTGCTCGCGCCGACGAGCGTGGGCGCGTTGCCCGCCACGGCGAAGGCGCGCACGTTCAGGGCGGGATTGACGCCGAATCCGGCGACGCCGAACAGGAAGACGGCGAAGATCGCCAACGGGGTCGCCGGGCCGGACACCGCGAGCAGGATCAAGGCGAGCAGAGCGAGGGCCAAGCCGCCGTAGAGGGTCAGGAACGGCTTCGCGTCCGCGAGACGTCCTCCCACGGTGATCCCGATCAGCGCGCCGAGCCCGAACAGGGAGAGCACGCCCGGGACCCAGCCTTCGGGCAATCCGGCGACGTCGGTCAACAGCGGCGCCAGGTAACTGAAGGTCGCGAAGATCATCGCCTGCGCGAGGGCGATCACGCCCAGCGCCAGCCAGAACCGGCCGCCGCGGTAGAGCCGCAGTTCGGTCGCGACCGCTGTCTTGGCGCCGTTCTGCGTTTCCGGGACGAGGGCGAAAACACCGACGAGCGCGATGACGGTCAGCACCGTGACCGCCCAGAACGCCGCCCGCCAGCCCGCGTGCTGGCCGAGGAAGGTGCCGGCGGGGACGCCGGCGATGTTCGCGACGGTGAGTCCGCCGACCAGGATCGCCAGCGCGCGCCCGCGTCGCTCGGCCGGCACCAGCGCGACGGCGGTGGCCGCCGCGACCGCCCAGAACCCGGCGCAGGCGACCGCGCTGACGACGCGGGTCGCGAACAGGAGCGCATAACCCGAACCCAGCGCGCCGACGACGTGCGAAAGCCCGAAGACGACGAGCAGACACATCAAAGTGGCGCGCCTCGGCACACGCAGGGTGGCGATCGCGAGCAGAGGAGCGCCGACGACCATGCCGATCGCGAAGGCCGAGATGAGCAGCCCGGCTTCCGGGATGCCGACGTTCAGGTCGGCCGCCATCCCCGGCAGCAGGCCGGTGATCATGAACTCGGACGTGCCGAGCGCGAAGACGCTCAGTCCGAGGACGCAGACTGCCAAAGGCACGGGACTTCCTCCAGGTTTTGTATCGTTCAGTCCAAAATGTGGGCAGCGTCGCGGCGGGTTCTCGGTGGGTTACTTCGCGGCGAGCGCGGCCAGCGCGATGTCCGCCACGGCCTCCATGGCCGCCCGGCCGGACCCGCGCCGGGACATCAACCGGAGCCCGGCGACGGTGCTGTGCGCGAACTCGGCGATGTCGGCGGGCTTGCGGGTCTTCTCGACCGTCCCATCGTGCTGGCCCTCCAGGGCGACGGACGTGAGGAGTGCGAGGTGTCGTTTCGTGTCGGCGTCGATCCGCGCCTTGACCTCGGGATCGCGGTCGCCGAACTCGGCCACCGTGTTGACCACGAGGCAGCCGCGGCCGTGGGTCGCGACCTCCTCGTCGATGGTGTAGGAGAACAGGGCCCGGAACCGCTCGATGCCCGTCTCGGCCTCCTCCAGCAGCGCCGTTCTGGAGGTGATACCGCGTTCGGCGTAGTGGTCGAGCGCGCGCATGAACAGTTCGTGCTTGCTGGTGAAGGTGTTGTAGATGCTGCTGCGGCCGAGGCCGGTGGCTTCGCAGAGGGCTTGGGTGGACGTGCCCTCGTAGCCACGACGCCAAAACGCGGCCATGGCGCGTCCGATCGCGGTGCGCTCGTCGAATTCCTTCGGCCTGGCCATGGAAGCAACCGTATCAGGTTTTGGATCGACCGGTTCAAAATGGGCCGGGTCAGCGTGCGGGGCGCCACAAGAGCAAGATGTCAGGGTGGGTTATGACGCGCTGCTTTGGCTTTCGTTCGGTGGTCCCGAGGGGCCCGACGAGGTGATGCCGTTCCTGGAGAACGTCACGCGGGGCCGGGGAGTCCCGAGGGAGCGACTCCTCGAGGTCGCCGAGCATTACCAGCATTTCGGCGGGGTCTCGCCGATCAACCGCCTGAACCGTGACGCGATCTCCGCGGTGGAGAAGCAGCTCACGGCGGCCGGGATCGACCTGCCCGTCCACTTCGGCAACCGCAACTGGCGGCCGATGGTCGAAGAGACACTGGCCGAGATCACCAAGGCGGGAGCCCAGCGGGTGCTGGTCTTCCCCACGAGCGCGTACGGCGGCTACTCCGCTTGCCGCCAGTACGACGAGGACATCGAGCGCGCCCGCGCGGCTGTCGGCGACGGCGCGCCGGGCCTGGTGAAGCTGCGGCAGTTCTTCGACCACCCGCTGTTCATCGCGGCCTTCGCCGACGCCGTCCGCGCCGCCCACGCCGAGCTGGGGAACCGGCCCGGCACCCGGACGGTCTTCTGCGCGCACTCGGTCCCCGAGTCCGCCGACTCCGCGTCCGGACCGCCCTCGGAGGGCGGCCGCCGCTATTCGCGCCAGATCGCCGAGGCCGCCCGTCTCGTCGCGGCCCAAGCGGGGATCGAGACCTACGACGTCGTCTGGCAGTCGCGCTCCGGCCCGCCGCAGGTGCCGTGGCTGGAGCCGGACATCGTCGACCACATCGACGCGTTGCACGCGGAAGGCGTCACGTCGGTGGTGATCTGCCCGGTGGGGTTCGTGTCGGACCACCTCGAAGTGATCTGGGACCTCGACAACGAGGCCGCCGAACGTGCCGCGGAACACGGCATGGCCTTCGCGCGGGCCGCCACCCCGGGCACCGATCCGCGATTCGCGGAGCTGGTCGTGGAGCTGATCCGTGAGCACACGGAAGGCGTGCCGCCGCGGAAGCTGTCACCGTTCCCGGCGGCCGGGTGCACGGTGAACGGGGCGCCCTGCGCGGTTGGGTGTTGTGAACCGGCGAAGAGGCCCGCGCGTCCGTAGTGGGCCTCGTGAGTGGTAATGACGGTTAGAACCGCCATTACCACTCACGAGACCGGACGGCTAAGGGTGCCGGTCCGCCTGGTCCGCGAACACCCGCACCGCTTCGTTGATCGCGGCGCACCGTGCGTTCCGGACCGCCTCGTTCAACGGCCGCAAGGCCTCCGACCGCCGCAGCGTGGCCGAGGCCGACAGCGCGCCGCCCGGATCGTCGGATTCGGCGATCGCCAGGATCGCCGCGATCTCCTCCGACCGCTGGAGTACGCGCAGCGAACGGCCCGGCATACCGGCGGGCCACGGCGCGTCGGTGGCCGCGCGCAGCCTCGCCGAGAGCTCCGCCCGTACCCCCGGCCGCTCGCTGGCGACGTCGAGGGACTGCAGCGCGCCGGCGCTCGCGCGGATCGCGTCGGTCAGACCGTGCTCGGCCTCGCCGAGTGACCGGAACTCCAGGACGCCCGGTGTGGGTACCGAGTAGACGGTCCACCGCATGAGACCTTCGGCGATCGACTCCGGGACCAGGCCGTAGCCGAGATCCGGCAGCAAGACCGCCTCGCCGGTCCGCAGCGCGGCCGCCATGAACTGGCCGCCCCCACCCAGGCCGCGGACATCGCCGGGGACCGGCAGCAGCAGCTCCATGCTCTTCGCGCCCTGCGAGCGCAGCGCGAGCAGCAACTGGACCGGGGTCGCGGCGCGGTTGAACGCGAGCGGCAGGTCGAACGCCTCGGCGGCCGCGGCATCCGCGGCGACGACGTCGTGAGCCTCGCCCCAGACCTGAAGGGCGTCAAGGACGTCGTCGGAGGCGGCGGCCCCGTTCAGCCACGCAGAAGACCAGACCGCGAGGGTCGCACTGGATCGGCACACTGGACTTATTTTAGTCGTGTGCCCGGCGAAACCCGGAAAAGGGCACGACCACCTGTACCGAGCTGGAGTTGCTTCACGTCGACAGGTACCTGATCGCGACGTAGCGTCGAACAGGTGAACGCTGTTCCCGCACCTCTGCCCCGCACCGCCGGGGACCTTCGCGCGGCAGGCCACACGCCGCGCTCGATCAAACAAGAACTGCACGACAACCTGCTCGTGAAGCTCCGCGCCGGGGAAGACCCCTGGCCGGGGATCGTCGGTTTCTCCCGCACCGTCCTGCCCCAGCTGGAACGCGCGCTGCTCGCCGGCCACGACGTCGTCCTGCTCGGTGAACGCGGTCAGGGAAAGACCCGGCTGCTGCGCAGTCTCGCCGCGCTGCTCGACGAATGGACGCCCGTCATCGACGGCGCCGAACTGGGCGAGCACCCGCTCGACCCGATCACCCCGGAATCGCGGCGCCGTGCCGCCGAACTCGGCGACGCGCTGCCGGTGGCCTGGCGTCACCGCGACGAGCGCTACACGGAGAAACTGGCCACACCGGACACTTCGGTCGGTGACCTGATCGGCGACGTCGACCCGGTGAAGGTCGCCGAAGGCCGCAGCCTCGGCGATCCCGACACCATCCACTTCGGACTGGTCCCGCGTGCCCACCGCGGCATCGTGGCGATCAACGAACTGCCCGACCTGGCCGAGCGCATCCAGGTCGCCCTGCTGAACGTGATGGAGGAACGCGACATCCAGGTGCGCGGGTACACCCTGCGCCTGCCGTTGGACGTCCTGCTGGTGTCGACGGCCAACCCGGAGGACTACACCAACCGCGGCCGCATCATCACCCCGCTCAAGGACCGGTTCGGCGCGGAGATCCGGACGCACTACCCGCTCGACGTCGACGCGGAGATCGCGGTCGTGCGGCAGGAAGCGAGCCTGGTCGCCGAGGTCGGCGAGCCGCTGCTGGAAGTGCTCGCCCGGTTCGTGCGGAACCTGCGCGAATCGCCGGTGATCGACCAGCGGTCCGGCGTCTCGGCCCGGTTCGCCATCGCGGCGGCGGAGACCGTGGGCGCGGCGGCGCTGCGCCGGTCCGCGCTCACCGGTGAGGAACCCGCCGTGGCGCGTCCGGTCGACCTCGACGCGGTACCGGCCGTACTGCGCGGCAAACTCGAATTCGAGCCAGGGGAGGAGGGGCGCGAAACCGAACACCTCGTGCACCTGCTGCGCCGCGCTGTCGCCGAGACGGCCCGTTCGCGGTTCGCCGGGCTGGACCTGCTGCCGCTGGCCGACGCCGTCGAGGGCGGGCACCTGGTCACCACCGGGGAACGCGTACCCGGCAAGGACGTGCTCGCCGCGCTTCCGGAACTGCCCGTGCTCCACGACGTCGCCGCGCGGGCCGGTGTCGGCCCGGACGAGCCGGCGGGCCGGATCGCCGCCGCGGTCGAACTGGCGCTGGAATCCCTGTTCCTGTCGCGGAAACTCGCCAAGGATTCCGACGATTCGACGACCGTCTACGGCCGATGAGCGCACCGCCGACGTACTTACTCCCGCGGAGGCGGCGATGACACAGCCGGAAGGGTATTCGTACGGGCCGTGGCACGACGGCCCGGATCCGCTGGCACCACCCGCGGACCTGCGCGACGCGCTCGACGAGATCGGCCGCGAGGTGATGGCGGGCGCCTCGCCCCGGTCCGCGCTGGAGGAACTGCTGCGGCGCGGGACCCCGCGCACCGCCGGGCTGGACGAGCTGACCAGGCGGCTCTGGCAGCGCCGGTCGGAGATCCAGCGCCGCCACCGGCTGGACGGGACCCTGCAGGAGGTCCGGCGGCTGCTCGACCAGGCGCTGGAGGCGGAGCGGCGTGACCTGTTCCCGGATCCGGACGACGACGCCCGCTTCCGGGAGGCTCGGCTGGACGCGTTGCCGCCGGGGACGGCGGCGGCCGTGCGCGAACTCGCCGAGTACGACTGGCGTTCGGCGCGAGGCAGGGAGAACTACGAGAAGATCCGCGACCTGCTCGGCCGTGAGTTGCTGGATTCCCGCTTCGAAGGGATGAAGGAGGCACTGCGGAACGCGGGTCCCGAGGACGTCGAGCGGGCCAACAAGATGCTCGCCGATCTCAACGACCTGCTGGCCGCGCACGCGCAGGGCCGCGAGGACGTGCCCGAGCGGTTCGCCGGGTTCATGGCCGAACACGGCGAGTTCTTCCCGGAGAACCCGAAGAACGTCGAGGAGCTGATCGACGTCCTCGCCGCCCGTGCCGCGGCGGCACAGCGGATGCTCAACTCGATGACCCCCGAACAGCGCGCCGAACTGGCCGAGCTGTCCCAGCAGGCGTTCGGGGACCCCCGGCTGGCGCAGCAGTTGTCCACTTTGGACTCGCAGCTGCGCGCGCTGCGGCCCGGTGCGGACTGGACGTCTTCGGAACGCTTTCGGGGCAACGATCCGCTCGGTCTCGGCGAGGGCGCCCGCGCCATGTCCGATCTCGCCGAACTGGACGCGCTGGCCGAACAGCTCGGCCAGTCCTATCCCGGCGCGAGACTGGAGGACATCGACGTCGACGCGCTCGAACGTCAGCTCGGCCCGGACGCCGGCGTCGACGCCCGGCGACTGTCCGAACTGGAACGTGAACTACGACGGCAGGGACTGTTCGAACGCGCTCCCGACGGCACGCTTCGGCTGTCGCCCAAGGCTTTGCGGCGACTCGGGGAAACCGCGCTCGCCGACGTCGTGAACGCGTTGCGCGGCAAGGCGGGCCGGCGGGAGACCGAATCCGCCGGCGCGGCGGGTGAACCGACCGGCGCGACCAGGCCGTGGCGGTTCGGGGACATGCAGCCCTGGGACGTCTCCAGGACGGTCCGCAACTCCGTCCTGCGCTCGGTTTCGCTCGGCGAACGGTCCGTTCGGATGGACGTCTCCGACGTCGAAGTGGTCGAGACCGAGCATAGGTCCCGCGCGGCGGTGGCGTTGCTCGTGGACACCTCGTGGTCGATGGTGCAGGAAGGCCGCTGGCTGCCGATGAAGCGGACAGCGCTCGCCCTGCACCAGCTGATCAGCACCCGGTTCCGCAACGACGCCTTGCAGCTGATCACGTTCGGCCGCTACGCCACGTCGGTCGAACTGGCCGAACTGGTGGGCCTGGAAGGCGCTTGGGAGCAGGGCACCAACGCCCACCACGCCCTGCTGCTGGCGGGACGGCATCTGCGGCGGCATCCCGACGCGCAGCCGGTGGTCCTGATGGTCACCGACGGCGAGCCGACAGCGCATCTGGAATCCGACGGTACGGCGGAGTTCGACTATCCGCCCCAGCCGAGGACCTTGCTCAAGACACTGTCCGAAGTGGACCGGATGGCGAAGCTCGGTGCCTCGGTGACGGTGTTCCGGCTCGGGGACGACCCACGCCTGACCGCGTTCGTCGATCTGCTCGCGCGCCGTTCGGGCGGCCGGGTCGTCGCGCCGGACCTCGACGGGCTCGGCGCCGCCGTGGTCGGTGACTACCTGCGGACCAGGAAGCGGTAGGTCAGCGGCCGGTGACACCGTCCACCTACGCTGGGTCGATGGGGTATCCGGTGGGGAAGGTCGCGGCGTGGTCCGGGGTCACCGTGCGCACACTGCATCACTACGACGACATCGGCCTGCTCTCACCGAGCGGGCGGACGGCGGCGGGATACCGCAGCTACAGCGACGACGACCTCGACCGTTTGCAGCGCATCCTCTTCTACCGCGAACTCGGGTTCGGCCTGGAGACGATCGCGAAGGTCGTCGACGACCCGGACCTGGACGCGCTGGAGCACTTGAAGCGGCAACGGACGCTGCTGACGGAGCGGATCGGTGAGCTGACCCGGATGGTCGAGTCCGTCGAGCGGGTGATCGAGGCGAAGCAGGTCGGCGGGGCGCTGACGCCGGAGGAGAAGTTCGAGGTCTTCGGCGAGTTCCGTGAACCGGAGGGCTACGCGGAGGAGGCCGTCCGGCGGTGGGGCGAGACCCCGCAGTGGCAGGCGGCGGCGAGGCCACTGTCCAAGGAGGAATGGGCCGAGGCGGAGAAGATCCGCCAGGACTGGGTCCGGCGGCTGCTCGACGTCGTCGACTCCGGCGCGCCCGCGGACAGCGTCGCGGCGATGGACCTCGCCGAAGAGCACCGGCGCATGCTGGCCGCGTTCATGGGGGACTGCGACCACGCCCTGCACCGCGACATCGCCGGGATGTACGCGACCGAACCGGTCCAGCTGGGGTTCCTGGTGCGCGAGCCCGATCAGCGGCCAGGCCTCGGCGAGTACATCCGGGACGCCGTCCACGCCAACGCGGTCCGTGCCCGGGAATAGCGAGTTCGGTTACTCCGGCCGTGTCCGGCTCCCACCGGACGGGAACGGCGGCGCGGCTCCGCTTACAGTCGAGGTATGCAGACTTGGTCATCGGTCGACGTGCCCCGTATCCCCGGCACCCCCCGTCCGCTGCGGCTCCATGACACGGCGACGGGGCAGATCCGCCCCACGGCGCCCGGGTCCACCGCTCGGATGTACGTCTGCGGCATCACGCCGTACGACGCCACCCATTTGGGCCACGCCGCCACATATCTGACATTCGACCTGGTCAACCGCCTGTGGCGCGACGCCGGGCATGACGTCCACTACGTACAGAACGTCACCGACATCGACGAGCCCCTGCTGGAGCGGGCCGAGCGGGACAAGGACGACTGGGTCGTCCTCGGCATGCGCGAGACGGCCCTGTTCCGCGAGGACATGGCCGCGCTGCGGGTGCTGCCGCCGCGGCAGTTCGTCGGGGCGGTGGAGAGCATCCCGGAGATCGTCGAGGTGATCGCCAAGCTGCTGGCGAACGGCAGCGCGTACCGCGCCGACGACGCGGAGTACCCGGACATCTACTTCGACCACAACGCGACCGGGCACTTCGGCTCCGAGTCGAACTACGACGCCGAGACCATGGCGAAGTACTTCGCCGAACGCGGGGGAGACCCGGACCGGCCGGGCAAGCAGCACCCGCTCGACGCCCTGCTGTGGCGGATGGCGCGACCGGGGGAACCGTCGTGGGAGTCGGAACTGGGTGCCGGGCGCCCCGGCTGGCACATCGAGTGCAGTGCGATCGCGGTCAACCGTCTCGGTCTCGGCTTCGACGTCCAGGGCGGCGGCTCGGACCTCATCTTCCCGCACCACGAGTACAGCGCCGCGCACGCGGAAGCCGTCGCGGGGGACCGGCCGTTCGCGCGCCACTACGTGCACGCCGGGATGATCGGCCTCGATGGCGAGAAGATGTCGAAGTCGCGGGGGAACCTCGTGTTCGTCTCGCGGCTGCGGGCCGACAAGGTCGACCCCGGCGCGATCCGGCTCGCGCTCTTCGCCGGTCACTACCGGGAAGACCGCCCATGGAGCGCGCAGCTGCTCGCGGACGCGGAGGACCGGCTCGCCCGCTGGCGTGACGCTGTTTCGCTCGGCACCGGTCCGGCCGCGGAGGACACGATCGCCCGCCTCCGCGACCACCTGACCGACGATCTCGACACCCCGAAGGCACTCGCCGCCGTCGACGCCTGGGTGGCCGAGGCGCTGAACCGCGCCGGCTCCGATCCGGCGGCACCCGGGCTGATCCGGAACGGCGTGAACGCGCTGCTCGGCATCGTGCTCTGAAAACCCTGTGCTCTGAAAAACGTCATGAGGGGTCCCCATGGGACAAATTTCGTCCTATGGGGACCCCTCATGACACACCCGAAGACCGTATAACGCCCTATACCGCGACGCGACCGGCTTCCAGCCGCAGGTGGTCGCCCGTCCAGTCCCGGCGCAGCCAGCGGTCATGCGAAGCGATGACGACGGCGCCCGGAGCCGTGTCGAGCGCGGCGAACAATTCCTCGGCCAGGGTGAGCGAGAGATGGTTCGTCGGCTCGTCGAGCAGCAGCACCTCCGGTGGATCGGCGATCAGCAACGCCAGCGCGAGCCGCCGCCGCTGCCCGACCGACAGCGCGCCGACACTGGTCCCGAGGTCCCGCGGAGCCAGCAAACCCAGGCTGCGCAACGGCGGCACACCCTCGCCGAGTGTTTCGGCGTAGATCCGCTGCGCCGACCGGTCCGGCTCGGCGAACTCCACATCCTGTGCCAGCAGGCCGATCCGGATCCCGCGTCCACGAAGGACGGTCCCGGCGTCCGGGGTCAGCGCGCCGGTGAGCACGGACAGGAGCGTGGACTTCCCCGCGCCGTTCCCGCCGGTGATCAGGAGTCTCGACGTGGTCGTGATGTCGAGGGTCTCCAGCCGCAGCCGTCCCGGGACGTGGATGTCCCGGACCGAGATCGCCGTCTTGTCCTCGCCGGGCGTGCCGGTCAGTTCCGCCTGGAACCGCAGCGGGCCGGGTGGCTTCCGCACCTGATCGCGTTCCAGTTCGTCCAGCCGCAGCTGGGCGTTGCGGACCCGGCGTGAGATCTGTTTCTGCACCCTCCCGGTTTTGAAGTCGTAGAGCATCTTGGCGTTGTCACGCTGCGGCCGGTTGTGCGCGACGTTGCGCGCGGTGACGGCGACCGATTCGCGCAGTTCCTTCAGCTCGTCCTGTTCCTCGGCGTACCGCTGTTCCCAGCGCGCCCGTTCGGCCCGTTTCTGGTCCAGGTAGGCGGAATACGCGCCGCCGTACCGGGTCGGTCCGCCCAGCGCCGGATCGAGGTCGACGATGTCGGTGCACACCGCGTCGAGGAACACGCGATCGTGCGACGCCAGCACGAGGACACCGGTCAGCGACGCGAGATGCTGTTCGAGGAACTCCATCGCCCCGTCGTCGAGGTGGTTCGTCGGCTCATCGAGGATCAGCGTTCCCGGTCGCCGGATCAGCAGCGCGGCCAGGCCGAGCCGTGACCGCTGCCCGCCCGACAGCGTGCCCAACGGCCGCGCCGGATCGATCCCGGCGAGCCCGAGACCCGCGCAGACGACCTCGGCCCGCCGGTCGGCGTCCCAGAGGTCGTGCGCCTGGGCCCATTCGAGGACGGTGCCGTACTCGTCGAGGACAACCGCGTCGTCAGGGCGTTCCGTAAGCGCCGCGGTCAGTTCGTCGAGTCTCGCCGACGCCTGCCGGATCTCGGCGAGCGCGTCGTCGATGACGTCGGAGAACCGTGCCGTCGCAGGGAATGGCAGCTCCTGCAGCAGGAATCCGACGTCGTCGCCACGGAGCACCTCACCGCCGTCCGGCTCTTCGACGCCGGCGAGCAGGCGCAGGAGCGTGGACTTCCCGACACCGTTCTCGCCGACGAGACCGAGCCGTTGCCCCGCCGAAGCGATCAGGTCGACGCCGTCGAGCACGACGCGGGTGCCGTAGGAGCGGACGAGGTCCTTGGCGATCAAAGAAAGGGAAGACATACGACATCACCGCGTTTCGGATCCGTGAGGGATCCCCGCCGGGCTTGGTCGCTTGCGGGAGCCGTGCTCTACCGAAGCCGCCTCGGAGCGGGGGAGGGATGCGGTGTCAGTTGTCCATGATGCGAGCAGTCTAACGCAACCTATGTAGCGTTAGTCAACCCCCGGTTCCGGTTTGACACCGCGGCGGACGTCTGAAACTCTGAAAGAGAACTTTCGAAATAAACCTTTCAGATTGGTCGGACGATGAGCGGGTTGCCGCCGCGCAAGCGGATCGAGGACGTCGAGCTGATGCGGGCGCTGGCGCATCCGCTGCGTTCGGCGCTGGTGGACCATCTGATGGCGGTGGGGCCGCGCACCGCCAGCGAATGCGCGACGGCCGTCGGTTCGAGCGCTTCCAACATCAGCTGGCACCTGCGCCAACTCGCCCAGCACGGCCTGGTCGAACGCGTCGAGGGGGAGGACGGACGCGAGCGGCCCTGGCGCGCCTGCCAGGTCGGGATCGAATTCGGGGACGACCCGGAGCTGCGCGGGGCGCAGCTGGCCGTCGTGGGCACGACACTCGCGCGGGAGCGGGAACTGACCGAGCGCTACCTCGAAGCCGCGGACCTGCTGGACAAGGAGTGGCGGGACTCCGCCGGCATCAACACCTATTCGCTGCGGGTGACCGCCGCGGAACTGGACAAGCTGATCGAGGGAATCAACGCCCTGGTCCGGCCCTACGTCGGCGCGATCCGCGAGGACGCGCCGGAGGAGGCCTGGCCGGTGCATCTGGGGTTGCGCGCGTTCCCGCGCATCGACGCGGAGGGGAAGCCGAGCAGATGAAACCGTTGAGAGAGCCCGCTTTCGCGCGGCTGTGGATCGCCGCCTTCTTCTCCGAGACCGCCGAATGGATGCTGCAGATCGCGTTGCCGGTGTTCGTCTTCCAGGCGACCGGCTCCGCGGCCACCACGGCGTTGAGCATCGTGCTCGGGCTGCTGCCCGCGGTGCTGCTCAGCCCGGTCGCCGGGGTGATCGCGGATCGCTGGAACCGGCGGCTGGTGCTGTGCGTGGTCTGCGCGGCGCAGGCGTTCGTGGCGCTGCCGCTGCTGTTCGTCGGGGCCGACGGTCCCGTGTTCGTGATCTACGCGGTCATGGCGGGCCAAGCAGGGCTGGCCTCGCTGTTCGAACCCGCCCGCAACGCGCTCGTACCGGAACTGGTCGGCCCGGACGAGCTGACCGGCGCCAACGGCCTCATGAGCATCAACGGCAGCGTCGCTCGCCTCGCGGGCGGCTGGGCGGGCGGTCTCCTGCTCGGCTTCGGTGGCCTGGGCTGGGTCGTGGTGGCTTACCTCGGCGTACTGGTGATCGCGTCGGCCCTGCTGGCGCTCCCGTTCCGCCGGGCCGCCGCGTCAGTGGCGGCCGGTCCGCACGAGTCGGTGGTGCGGGCGTGGCTCGACGGCCTTCGTGAGATCGGCCGGGAAGGACGGCTGCGTGTCGCCGGTGCCGTCGTGGTCCTGACCTCGCTGGCCCAGGGGATGTTCCTGGTGCTGTTCGTGGTCTTCGTGCTCGACATCCTCAGCGGCACCGAAGGCGACGTCGGCCTGTTGCGCGGTGTGCAGGCACTCGGCGGGCTGGCCGCCGGATTCGCCGTCGCCACCGTCGCCCGCAAGGTCGCGCCCGCCGCGCTGCTCGGTTGGGGTGGGCTCGCGCTCGGCCTCCTGTCGGCGCTGATCTGGAACCTGCCTGCGCTTACGGCGTCGCTGGGCGTCTACATCGGACTCTTCGGGCTCGTCGGCGCACCGGGGGTACTGGCCGGTTCCGGCTTGCTGTCGCTGGTCCAGACGGCCGCGTCGCCAGAGCGGTCCGGCCGCGTGCTCAGCACGATGTTCGCCGGGATGGCGGGCTTCACCGCGCTGGGTGCGCTGCTGGCGGGCGGGCTCGTGAGTGTGCTGGGCACCGGTGTCCTGCTGAACGTCCAGGCGGCCCTGCACACCGTCTCCGCGCTGATCGTGCTGGGCGTCCTGGCGTCGGGCCGCTTACGCCGTGATGCGGTCTTGGCGGTTCCCCGGTCCGAGTGAAGCTACGGTGGTGGAGTGCCGCATCTCTTCGCCACCAGCGACCTCCACGTCACCCATGAGGGCAACGCCCCGCTCGTCGACGAGGTCGTCCCCCGTACCTCCGACGACTGGCTGCTCGTAGCCGGTGACGTCGCCGAACGCGCCGAATCCGTGATCAGGGTGCTCAAGACCTTGCGAGAACGCTTCGCGAAGGTCGTCTGGGTCCCCGGCAACCACGAGCTGTGGACCACCCAGAAAGACGAATGCCAGCTGCGCGGCCAGGCGCGTTACGAGCACCTGGTCGAGCGATGCCGCGAGATCGACGTCCTCACCCCGGAGGATCCGTACCCGGTGTGGGATCACCAGGAGAAACCGCTGACGATCGCCCCGCTGTTCGTGCTGTACGACTACAGCTGGCGGGCCCCGGCGGCCGAAGGGCTGCCGATGCAGGCGGCCATCGACCAGGCGCGCGACGCCGGTGTGCTCTGCACGGACGAGTTCTTCCTGCATCCGGACCCGTATCCCAACAGGCAGGCGTGGTGCGCCGACCGGGTGAAGATCAGCACCGGGCGGCTGGAGGCGATCCCGGAGGACCACGGCACGATCCTGATGTCGCACTGGCCGCTGCACCGCCATCCGACCGCGCCGCTGTACTGGCCGGAGTTCGCGCTGTGGTGCGGGACGACCGAGACCGAGGACTGGCACCTGCGGTTCCGCGCGGAGGTCGCCGTCTACGGGCACCTGCACATCCCGCGCTCCACGGAAGCGGACGGGGTGCGGTTCGAGGAGGTCTCGCTCGGCTACCCGCGGGAGTGGCGGAAACGGGCGCGGGGTCCGATCCCGCTGCGGCGCATCTTCTGAGGCGACCGCCGATGCCATGAAAGGCCCCTTCATTGCAAAATTTGCAATCAAGGGACCTTTCATGGCGCTTGAGAAGCCGCTGTCAGCCCCTCCCCGGACCGTCCTGTCCGGGACGGCGGCGCCGCAGGTACCGCTCGAACTCGGCCGCGATCTTGTCCCCGCTCACGTCGTCCAGCGTGAACTCGGTTTCCGCGTCACCGCGCTCCTCGAGGCCCCGGACGTACTCGCTGATCTCCTCGTCCTCTTCGGCCATGTCGGTGACCGTCCGCTGCCACTCCTCGGCCTGCTCCGGCAGCGCGCCGAGCGGGATCTCGACGTCGAGGACGTCTTCGAGTTTGTGCAGCAGGGCGAGCGTGGCCTTCGGTGACGGCGGGTGTGAGACGTAGTGCGGCACCGCCGCCCAGATCGACACCGCCGGTACGCCCGCCTGCACGCAGTAGTCCTGCAGGACGCCGACGATGCCGGTCGGGCCCTGATAGTTGTTCAGCTCCAAGCCGAACTGTGAGGCGGTGTCCTTGTCGTACGCCGTCCCGGTCACCGGGACGGGCCGGGTGTGCGCGGTGTCGGCCAACAGCGCGCCGAGGGTGACGACGGTGGCGACCTCCAGTTGCTGGATGTACTCCAGCAGTTCGCCGCAGAAGGCGCGCCAGCGCATGTTCGGCTCGGGTCCTTGGACCAGCACCACGTCCCGGCTGAAGCCTTCCGGGCGGCAAACCGAGAGCCGGGTGGTCGGCCAGTCGACCCTTCGGGTGACACCGTCGACCATGCGCACGGTCGGTCTGCTCACCTGGAAGTCGTAGTATTCGTCCGGACTCAGCTCGCTCAGCGGTGTCGCATCCCAGTTGAGCTGGAGATGCTCGACCGCCCGGCTGGCCGCGTCACCTGCGTCGTTCCATCCTTCGAAGGCGACGATCATGATCGGCTTGGTGTCGTCCGGTTGGTCGCGGCCGGGCCGCTGGGTCTCGTCGACGGGCTCACTCACCGGACCAGCCTACGACCAGGCGGTCGTACCCTGTTGGGCATGTCCGATCGCCTTTCGTCACCGCTGCTCGACGCGCTGCGTACTCGAGTCCTGGTAGCCGACGGTGCGATGGGGACCGCGTTGCAGGCGCAACGACCTCGGCCTGGATGATTTCGCCGGTCTGGAGGGCTGCAACGAGATCCTCGACGTCACCCGTCCGGACGTCGTCCGCACTGTGCATCGCGGCTATCTCGAGGCGGGCGCCGACCTCTTGGAGACGAACACCTTCGGGGCAAACTACGCGAACCTGGCCGAATACGGCATTCCGGACAGGATCTTCGAACTGTCCGAGGTGGGCGCGCGGCTCGCCCGTGAGGTCGCCGACGAGTACGCGACCCAGGCCTCGATCATCGCCGCGCACCGGGCGATGAAGGCCGAGGGCAGGCGGGTGCCGGTGCTCGCCTCGATCACTGTCGAGACCACCGGCACGATGCTGCTCGGCACCGAGGTCACCGCGGCGCCGGCCGCGCTGGAGCCGATGGACATCGATCTGATCGGCCTCAACTGCGCCACCGGACCCGCCGAGATGAGCGAGCACCTGCGGCAGCTGTCGAAGCACGCGCGCGTCCCGCTGTCGGTGATGCCGAACGCCGGACTGCCCGAACTGGGCCCGAACGGCGCGGTCTAACCGCTGTCACCCGAGGGACTCGCCGAAGCGGTCGCGGACGTCCAGCCCGCCACCAGGCGCTGGGCGGGGCGGCGCTCACCCGGTCCTATGTGGAGAACGACCTCGCGGAGCTTTATCTCGGCGATGTGCGCTATGCCCGTGACGCGTTCGAGGGACTGCGTCTGATGGACGCGATCATGGCGGCCAAACGCGGCGAATCGCCCATCGTGGACGCCGAAGCCGAGCGGAAACGGCGGGAGCGTAAGGAACGCCGGGAGCGGTCCCTGCGGATCGCCGAGGCACGCAAGGCGAAGAAGGCCGCCGAAGAGTCCGAAGTGGACCTTCCGGCCCGTTCCGACGTCGCCACGGACGTCCCGCTTCCGTCGCCGCCGTTCTGGGACACCCGGTCCGCCATGCTCGACGAACGCGCGACGTTCATGGGCCAGTGGGGGCTCAAAGGCGTGCGTGGTGGCCAAGGGCCGACCTACGAAGAACTGGTCGAATCCGAGGGGCGGCCGCGGCTGCGGTTCTGGCTGGACCGGCTCACCGCGGACGGCGTCCTCGCGCACGCCGCGGTGGTCTACGGGTACTTCCCGTGCTTCGCCGACGGCGACGACGTCGTGGTGCTGACCGAGCCCCGGCCGGACGCTCCGGAGCGGTCGCGGTTCACCTTCCCGAGGCAGCGACGGGACCGGCGGCTGTGCCTCGCCGACTTCTACCGGCCACGCGACCAGGCGCTCGCGAACGGCGAGGTGGACGTGATTCCGTTCACGCTCGCCACCATGGGGCAGCCCATCGCCGACTACGCCAACGAGCTGTTCGCCGGGAACGCCTATCGGGACTACCTGGAGGTCCACGGCCTCGGCGTGCAGCTCACGGAGGCACTGGCCGAGTACTGGCACCGGCGCGTGCGCGAATAACTGCGCTTCGCGGGCGGCGCGGCGGTGGCCGAGGAGGACCCGGACGACGTCGAGGAGTTCTTCAAACTCGGCTACCGTGGGGCTCGGTTCTCCCTGGGATACGGCGCTTGCCCGAACCTGGAGGACCGGGCGAAGATCGTCGAGCTGCTCCGCCCGGAGCGGATCGGCGTGAAGCTGCCGGAAGAGTTCCAGCTGCATCCCGAACAGTCGACCGGCGCGATCGTCTGCCACCACCCGGAGGCGAAGTACTTCAACACCTGATCGTGAAGGGGGAGCCGTGACCGCACCGTCCACACCGGACGGACTCGCCGCCGTGCTGTGGGATATGGACGGCACGCTGGTCGATTCGGAGAAGCTGTGGGACGTCGCCCTCTACGAGGCCGTCGAAAGCCTCGGTGGCACCTTGACCGAGCGGCAGCGGCTGAGCCTCGTCGGGTCCAATATGGACGACACGGCCGCGTTCCTGCTCGAAGTGTGCGCCAAACCCGTCACCCCCGACTCGATCGCGGAGATGGGGGAGTGGATCCGCGCGCGCACGGCCAACCTCTTCGACGGGCCTCTCCCGTGGCGCCCCGGCGCGCGGGAGCTGCTCGACCTGTTGCGCGCCCAGGGCGTGCCGATGGCGCTGGTCACCTCCACCGAACGGTCTCTGACCGAACTCGCCCTCAACACCATCGGGCGCGAGTACTTCGCGGCCACCGTCTGCGGTGACGAGGTCGATGGTCTGAACAAGCCGCACGCCAGGCCGTATCAGCTGGCGACGGAGTTGCTGGGAGTCCAGGCGTCCCGGTGCGTCGCGATCGAGGATTCCCCGCCGGGCGCGGCTTCCGCGGCCGCGGCGGGCTGCACGGTGGTGGTGATCCCGAACGACGTCGACGTCCCGCCGGGGGAGCGGCGCGTGTTCCGTTCCTCGCTCGTCGGCCTCGACGTGCCGGGATTGACCGCGCTCCTGCCCTGACCTCCATGTCGCATTCTCGCTAGACCCCGGCCTCGTGGTCGGTGATGCTGGCCTGGTGCATGAGGACTTCGAGCGTTGCGTCCGAGCGGTCCAGGCGAAGGACGACCGTTTCGACGGCTGGTTCTTCACCGCCGTCCTGACGACGCGGATCTACTGCCGGGCGAGCTGCCCGGTCGTCCCGCCCAAACCGGAGAACATGGCGTTCTACCCGAGCGCGGCGGCCGCGCAGGAGGCCGGTTTCCGCGCCTGCAAACGGTGCCGCCCGGACGCCAGTCCCGGTTCGCCGCAGTGGAACGAACGCGCCGACCTGGTGGCCAGGGCGATGCGGCTGATCGCCGACGGCGTCGTCGACACCGACGGCGTGAGCGGTTTGGCCGCCCGGCTGGGCTACAGCGTCCGGCAGGTCGAGCGCCACGTGCGCGCCGAACTCGGCGCGGGCCCGCTCAGCCTGGCCAGGGCCCAGCGTGCGCAGACGGCGCGGCTGCTGATCGAGACCACGAGCCTGCCGATGATCGACGTCGCGCTCGCCGCCGGATTCGGCAGTGTCCGGACCTTCAACGACACCGTCCGCGAGGTCTTCGCGCTGTCCCCGACGGAGTTGCGGGCGCGCGTGCGCACCGCGCCGGCGGTCGCGCCCGGGACACTGAACCTGCGGCTGCCGTACCGGAAGCCGTTGTTCCCGGACAACCTCTTCGGGCACCTCGTCGCGACCGGTGTCCCCGGCGTCGAGGAGTGGCGCGACGGCGCCTACCGCCGGACACTGCGACTCCCGCACGGCGCGGGCGTCGTCGCGCTCAAACCCGAAGACGGCCACATCGGCTGCCGCCTCACCCTGTCGGACCTGCGAGACCTCTCGACCGCGATCAGCCGCTGCCGTCGCTTGCTCGACCTCGACGCCGATCCGCTCGCCGTGGACGACCTCTTGGGCGCGGACCCGCTGCTCGCGCCGCTCGTGGCCGCCGCGCCGGGCAGGCGGGTGCCCCGGACCGTCGACGGCGACGAGTTCGCCGTCCGCGCCGTGCTGGGGCAGCAGGTGTCCACCGCCGCCGCGCGGACACACGCGGCCCGGCTGGTCCTCGCGCACGGCGAACCGGTCGACGACGCGGACGGCGGCCTCACCCACGTCTTCCCGGATCCCGCCGCGCTCGCGGAGATCGACCCCGAAAGCCTCGCCATGCCGCAGAGCCGTAAACGGACGCTGCTCGGCCTCGTCGCCGAACTGACCGACGGTGGCCTCGACCTCGGGGCGGGCAGCGACTGGCAGCGTGCCCGGGAACGGCTGCACGCGTTGCCCGGCTTCGGCCCTTGGACCGTCGAGAGCATCGCGATGCGCTCCCTCGGCGACCCGGACGCCTTTCTCCCGACCGACCTCGGCGTCAAGGTCGCCGCGAAGGAGTACGAGCTGAGCCCGGCCGCGCTCGTCGAGCACGGGGAACGCTGGCGACCTTGGCGCGCCTACGCCGTCCAACACCTCTGGGCGACCGGAGATCACCCGATCAACCGGCTGCCCGCCGCCTGAATTCGCAAGGAGCACCATGCGCACGAACACCTTGATCGACAGTCCGTACGGGCCGCTGACCCTGGTCGCGGACGGCGAGAGCCTCTGCGGCCTGTACATGGTCGGGCAACGGCACCGTCCGGTGGAGGAGAGTTTCGGTCAGCCGGATCCGACCGCGCGGATCTTCGTGGAGACCGAGAAACAGCTGAAGGAGTACTTCGCCGGCCAGCGGAAGGAATTCACCGTCCCGCTGAGCTTCGGCGGCACCGAATTCCAGCGGATGGTCTGGCAAGGCCTGGTCGGGATCCCCTACGGCGAGACGGTCTCCTACGGCGAACTCGCCGACCGGCTCGGCAGGCCGACGGCGTCGCGAGCGGTCGGGCTCGCCAACGGGAAGAACCCGCTGGGGATCATCGTGCCGTGCCATCGGGTCGTCGGCTCGAACGGCGATCTCACCGGCTACGGCGGCGGTATCGAGCGGAAGCGGCAACTGCTCGACTTCGAACGGGGAGGCACCACGCTGTTCTGAGCGTGTTCACGGACACGGAGGTGTGACGCCGGTGTCACCACACCGGCCCGGGGCAGCGCGGTCGCGGTGCGGATGGAAGGATCTCGGACCGTGAAGACCTTCGATGAGCTGTTCGCCGAGCTTGCCGACCGCGCGGTCACGCGCCCCGACGGTTCCGGCACGGTCGCCGCGCTGGACGCTGGAGTGCACGCCCAGGGCAAGAAGGTGCTCGAAGAAGCGGGCGAGGTGTGGATCGCCGCCGAGCACGAGTCCGACGACAGGCTCGCGGAGGAGATTTCTCAGCTGCTGTACCGGGTGCAGGTGCTCATGCTCGGCCGTGGGCTGTCGACCGAGGACGTGTACCGGTACCTGTGACGCGTTCGCGTCCTGGAGAACCAAGGAGAAGCAATGCTGCGTGTCGCCGTGCCGAACAAGGGAGCCCTCGCCGCCGCCGCGTCGGAGATGCTCGGAGAGGCCGGCTACCGCAAGCGACATGAGGCCCGCGACCTGACCGTGCTGGACACGGTCAACGAGGTCGAGTTCTTCTTCTTGCGTCCCAAGGACATCGCGATCTACGTCGGATCCGGCGAGCTGGATCTCGGCATCACCGGCCGCGACCTCGCGCTCGACTCCGGCGCTCCGGTCGAGGAGATCCTCGGCCTCGGCTTCGGCGGTTCCACGTTCCGGTACGCCGCGCCGGCGGGCAAGGACTGGAAAGCCGAAGACCTGCAGGGCAAGCGGCTCGCGACGTCGTACCCGCGGCTCGTCCGGGAGAACCTGAAACAGCACGGGGTGGAGGCGGAGGTCATCCGCCTCGACGGCGCCGTCGAGATCTCGATCCAGCTCGGTGTCGCCGACGCCATCGCCGACGTCGTCGAGTCCGGTCGTTCGCTGCGTCAGCACAACCTCGTGGCCTTCGGTGACCCGATCTGCGTGTCGGAGGCGGTGCTGCTGCAGCGCGCGGGCACCGACCACACCCGGCCCAAGGACCAGCTGAAGGCGCGGCTGCAGGGTGTCGTCTTCGCCCAGCACTACATGATGCTGGACTACGACTGCCCGCGTTCGCTGCTCGACGCGGCCATCGCGATCACGCCGGGCCTCGAGTCACCGACCGTCGCGCCGCTCGCGCACGAAGACTGGGTGGCCGTGCGGGCGATGGTCCCGCGCAAGGAGGTCAACCGGATCATGGACGAACTCGCCGAGACCGGCGCGAAGGCCGTCCTGGCCTCGGATATCCGGGCCTGCCGCTTGTAGGTCCTCGTGAGTGGTAATGACGGTTCTAACCGTCATTACCACTCACGAGACCCCACGGCTACCGAGGCCTGTTCGGCTTCTTGGGCATCAGGTCGTAGAGCTTCTTCCGCGCGCCGTTGTCGTTGGCACTGCGGGCCACCGAGACCTCGGTGATGAAGTCTTCGAAGACGAACTCCTCGTCCGCGGGCACGATCGCCGCCGCCGGGTGGTTCCGCAGATACCCGTCCAGCGTTTCCGCGATCTCCCGGAACGACAGCGCCTGCAGGGTTTCCGGCGCGTAGGTCGTCACGGGCACGCCGTGCGCGGCGGCCTCGTTCATCACCACGCCCAGCGGGACGTGCGAAAGCATCGGGATCCCGAACGTGTACAGCTCCTGGAGTGCCGCCGCCGCGTAATGCGAGATCGGACGGCGGTACAGCCCGGGAACGAGGCCGTAGTAGGCGATCGGCGGACGGCCGACGGTCTGTTCGACGTAACGCACCTGGTCCGAGAGCAGGCGCAGCGCGCGGATGCTCGTGCGGTCCGGCTGCACCGGCACCAGAATCCCGTGTGACGCGGCGAGCGCGTTGTTGGTCAGGACGTCGAGCGCGGGCGGGCAGTCGATGATGATGTGGTCGTAGTTCGCGAACTGGATCACCCTGGCCAGCTGCCAGCCCGGCACCCGGAACTGGTCGAGCCGCCTGATCAGGTCGAACATGCCCGGCGACGTCGGGATGACGTCGAACGCGCCGCCGCGCCCGATGTTGCTGCGCGGGTGCCGCACGGCGAGTTCCTCGATCGGGCCCTTCCACACCTTGGTCAGGGCTTTCGCCAGGCTGGGCGCGTCCGGGGCCACCTCGTCCAAGCCGAGGAGTTCGGTGGTCGCGTGCCCTTGTGGGTCGAGGTCGATCAGCAGCACCCGGCGGCCGCGTTCGGCCAGTGCGGCCGACGCGCCCACGCTGAGTGAGGTCTTGCCGACCCCGCCTTTCTGGTTGACCACCGAGGTGATCTGCATGCCGAAGCGCTCCCTGCGTCTGTTGTTCCGGGAAGGCTATTGGAAACACGCCGAGAAAGCGCGTCTATGAGCCCGCCTGTCGCGGCCGCACCAGCAACGCCTGCGCTCCGGAGCCCAGCGGGCCGGACGCGTCGTGCAGCGTGGTCGTCGCCGTGCCGATGCCGTTCGGGCCGACCAGCGTGGCCGCGTCGACGCCGATCCAGTCACCCAGTGGTGGACGGCGCAGGTGCACCGTCAGCTCCGAGTTGATGAACCACCACTCGCGGGGGTCGAGGAAGTTCGAGATCCCGTTGCCGGAGTCCGCCAGCACGAACAGCCGCTGCAGCGCGCTCGGCTTCTCCCCGTCCACGAGAGCGACCCGCTGACGTCCCCAGACCGTCGCGGGACCGGGTTCGTCGAGCGCGCCGCGGACCCGCCGCCATTCGATGGCGTCCAGATAGCCGCCGTGCCAGCCTTCGGGCCAGCTCGACGCCGGGAGATCGTCCGGCGACGGCAGGGCCGGGCCTTCGAAGGTGGCCACCGGCGTGGTGTCCGAGGTCGCGATGCGCCACGCGGAGGCCCGCGCGACGGCGCGTTCACCGTGGAGGAGTTCGGCCTCCAGCCACTCGACCGACCGGCCCGGCCGTTTCACCGATGCCCGCACCGAAAGCTCCTTCAACGGAGCCGGGCCGAGGATCTCGATCGTCACCCGAGCGAGCTGGCTCGCGTGCGGTGCTTCGATCCCCTCCAGCGCGCGCACCAGCAACGCCGAGGGCGGCCCGAAGTGCTGCGCGTCCGGGGTCCACGGGCCCGCGGTGTGCTCGGTCGGCACGAACTTTCCGTCGCCCGAGGGGATGTAGAAGGCTTCTGTCACACCGGACACCCTAGGTCCGTGGTTCAAGCCCTAATCCGCACGGTCCAATACGGACTCGTCGCCGGGATCCGGTTCGGGCCAGCCGGGATAGGGCGGGGGAGTGCCGCCGTACTGCGGGCAGACCGCCTGGTGATCGCACCACGCGCAGAGTTTGCTCGGATTGGGCCGGAAATCGCCGGTCTTGCCCGCTTTGAGGATCGCTTGCCAGATCGCTTCGAGCGTGCGCTCGAACCGGATCAGCTCGGCCTCGTCGGGGGTGTAGGCCAGTGACTGCCCGTCGGTGAGGTACATCAGTTTCAGCTGGCGCGGCACGACACCGCGCAGCCGCCACAGGACCACGGCGTAGAACTTCATCTGGAACATCGCCTTGGCCTCGCCGATCTCGCGGGGCGCGGCGCCGGTCTTGTAGTCGACGACGCGGATCTCACCGGTCGGCGCGACGTCCAGCCTGTCGACGTAACCCCGCAGCAGCACCCCGGAGCCCAGTTCGATCTCGACGTGCAGCTCACACGCCTCCGGCTCCAGCCGCCGCGGGTCTTCGAGCCCGAAGTAGGTGTCGACGAGCTGCTCGGCCGAAGCCAGCCACGAGGTGACGGCCTCGGGATCGTTTTGATCGAACAGCTCGATCCACTCCGGACGTTCCGCGGACAGCTCCTGCCACGCCGGCGCGAGCAACTCCTTGGCCTGTGGGGGAGTGCGATCTGCTTGCGGGAGGGAGAACAGGCGCTCCAGCACGGAATGCACCAGCGTGCCGCGCAGCTGGGCCTTCGTCGGGATCTCGGGCAGTCTGTCCACCGCGCGGAAGCGGTAGAGCAGCGGGCACTGCTTGAAGTCGCTGGCACGCGACGGGGACAGGGCCGGCCGACGGCGCGGGACTTCGGCGCCGGGCGGCGGATCGGCGGTGACCGTGTCGGTGTCGGGCATGGTGGGAGGGTAACGCCGGGTACCGACAGTTCCGTGGCCGCGACGCACCGGAGCGGGCATGACCGACACCACCCGGACGGGAAGGGCGGGTTACCGGCACCCCACACCTGGACATCTACGCTCTGCACATGGCGGTGACGGGTGAGCAGGGCCCGCCTCGACGAGGTGTGGCGCCGGACGGTGGATTACTGCTGTTCCGCGTCTCCGGCATCCCCGTGCTGCTCGCCCCCTCGTGGTGGATCGGCTCGCTGATCATCGTCGTCCTCTACACGCCGTTGGTCGGACGGTTCCTGCCCGGCGCGACGACGCTGACGTCGTGGCTGCTGGCGGCCGCGTTCGCGGTCCTGCTCGGACTGTCGGTGCTGGCGCACGAACTCGGGCACTGTCTGGTGGCGCTGCGCCTCGGCATCCCGGTCCGGCGTCTGCGGCTGTTCCTCCTCGGCGGTCTCTCCGAGGTCGCCAGGACACCCCGCCAGCCGCGGCACGAAGGACTCGTCGCCGCCGCGGGACCGGTGGTTTCGTTGCTGCTCGGCGGTTTCTGCGGACTGCTCATGTTCGCCGTCCCGCCGGAAAGCGCGGCATGGCTGCTCATCGCCGAATGCGCCGTCGCGAACTTCGCCGTCGGGATCTTCAACCTCCTGCCCGGACTGCCGCTCGACGGCGGACGACTGGTCCGCGCGGGGGTCTGGGCCGCCACCGGCCGCCGCGACAAGGGCACCCGCGCCGCCGTCGTCGGTGGCGGTCTCGTCGCGGCCGGACTGGTCATCTGGGCGCTGTGGGGACTGGCGGCCGGCAGCGAGGACCGCTGGCTTCGGCTCGGCGTCTGCGTCGTGACCGCGTGGTTCGTGATCCTCGGCGCGCGAAGCGAACTCGCCGCCGAAGCGCGTCGCGGCTGGCCCGAAGGCGTACGGCTGAGCGAACTCATCCGGCCCGTGCTCCAGCTCCCCGCCGAGAGCCCCGTCTCGGACGCGCTGGCCGCTTCGGCCGGCCGCGGTGTGGTCCTGGTGCGTGCCGACGGCGTCGCGGCCGGGCTGCTCGACGAGACGGCCGCCGCGCAACTGGCCGGGACCTCGCCGCACGCGCCCGCGGAGATGGCCGCGGAGCCCATCCGCGCCGACACCGTGCTGCTTTCCTCGGAGTCGGGGGAGGAGATTGCCGAGCGAGTGCGGGAAACCGCCGCGTGGCAGTTCCTCGTCGTGGACGACGAAGGCAGGCCCGCCGGGGTGCTCCGGCGCGAGGACCTGCGCGCCGCGATGACCCGGAGCCGACCCCCGGCGTAGCGCGATCCGGCCACCTGCGAGGATCGATCGTCGATCAAGTGTTTGCGCTCTGGAGGTTCAGTGTCGGTCCGTGGGCCGTTTCGTGTTGGTGACCGGGTTCAGCTGACCGACTCCAAGGGGCGGCACTACACCATGGTCCTGGCCGAGGGACAGCAGTACCACACCCATCGCGGCGCGCTGGCGCACGACGACGTGATCGGGGCGCAGGAGGGTTCGGTCGTCACTTCGGCGGGCGGCAGCCATTATCTGGCGCTGCGTCCGCTGCTGCCGGACTATGTGCTGTCGATGCCGCGCGGCGCGCAGGTGATCTACCCGAAGGACGCCGCGCAGATCGTGATGTGGGGCGACATCTACCCGGGCGCGCGGGTGCTCGAGGCAGGTGCCGGTTCCGGGGCGCTGACCTGTTCGCTGCTGCGGGCGGTCGGCTCGGAGGGCACCGTGCAGTCCTACGAGATCCGCGACGACCACGCCGAACACGCCGAACGGAACGTGGAGAAGTTCTTCGGGGCCAAACCGGACAACTGGTCGCTGACGGTCGCGGATCTTTCGACCCACACCGGTGAGGTCGACCGGGTGGTGCTCGACATGCTGGCACCCTGGGACCAGCTGGAGACGGTCGCCGCGCATCTGGTGCCCGGCGGCGTGCTGACGGTTTATGTGGCGACGGTCACACAGCTGTCGCGGATCACGGAAGCCTTGCGGGATCAGCAGTGCTGGACCGAGCCGGAGTCGTGGGAGACGCTCATGCGGCCGTGGCACGTCGTGAGCCTCGCGGTGCGGCCGGACCACCGGATGGTCGCGCACACCGCGTTCCTGCTGACGGCGCGCCGTCTGGCCGACGGAACCGTGTCGCCGCGCGTCCACCGCCGCTCCGGCAAGGGCTGACCGGGCACAGAAATCAGGGCACGCACCACTTGCCGTCTCGCTTCTTGAGCGGGAACGGAGTGTCCTTCTGACCGCCCGCGCCTTCGACGTGGACGGTCACGGTGGCCGAGTCGCCACCGACCGACGGCGGATCCGGGATGGTCGCGCTCACTTTGCCCGCGGCCTCCCACTTCCGCTTCAGCTCCGCCAGTTCGGCCGACGACTGCTGGACGCAGGTGAGTTCGCCGAACGCCGTCGCGTCGTGGTTCACGATGGCCGCGGCGATCGCCTTGCCGACCACCTCGACCGCGGCCACGTCCGGATCCACCGGGACCGGACGGGACGAACCCGGTCCCGGCGGGAACGCGGCGGTGCTCGACGCGGCCGGGTCGGAGCCGGACGGGGCCACCAGCAGCAGCCCCACCACGACACCGACCACGACCGCGCCGCAGCCGGCGAGAACGGCGATCAGCCTGCTGGACACCGGCTTCGGGTCAGCTCTTGCCGCCGGTGAAGCACCAGAGGTCGGACTCCTTCTTGAAGTTCAGGTTGCCCGAGTCGACCTTGGTGCCCTGGGTGACCTTCGCCGGGAGCTTCGCGGTGTCGCCGCTGATCGTCATCTCCCCGGTCTTCTCCATCTTGATGTCCTTGCCGATCGGCACCTCGTCCTTGGTGTTCACGCTGCGGCAGGCCGATTGCGCGACAATCTTGCCGTCACCGACGTTGTACGCGGCGATGACGGCGTCGGCCACCTCCTGCGGCGTCGCCTTGCCCAGCGGGGCAGGCCCGGAGCCCTTGGGAGTGCTCGGCGAGCTGGACTTGGTCCGCGTGGAGGAGGACGACGACTTCGGCGCCGAGGAAGACGCGGAACCCGTCGGAGCCGCGCTGCTGGAACTGGCGGGCGGGGCGGCGGTCTTGTCGCCGTCGTCCGAGTTCAGCGCGATGACCAGCGCGGTGACCCCGCCGCCGACCAGGACGACCGCGCCGATCGCGATGCCGACGATCAGCCCGGTCTTCTTTTTCTTAGGCGGCTCACCGTAGCCGCCTTCCTGCGGGTAGGCGTTGTAACCGCCCTGTTGCTGACCGTACGGATCCGGCTGGCCGAACTGCTGCGTGCCACCGGGGTATCCCTGCTGGGGCTGGGGCCCGCTCTGCGGGTATCCGCCCTGCTGGCCGTACTGGTCTTGGCCGTACTGGCCGCCCCCGGGGTATCCCTGCTGCGGCTGGGGGCCGCTCTGCGGGTACCCGCCCTGTTGGCCGTACGGGTCTTGCCCGTAGCCGCCGGGCTGCTGCGGCGGGTAAGTCATGGCTGTTGCCCCCTAGCTGTTCTGCGAAATTGCTCAACACGACAAGCCGGTCCGCCGACCCGGCGAACGTCGGCCCGATGCTAGCCATCGACCCGGATCGCCGCTCGATTAGGGCCGAA
Organism: Amycolatopsis sp. NPDC034160; assembly: GCF_055575355.1. NCBI lineage: Bacteria > Bacillati > Actinomycetota > Actinomycetes > Pseudonocardiales > Pseudonocardiaceae > Amycolatopsis > Amycolatopsis sp. NPDC034160. The sequence goes on from NZ_JBVISU010000006.1 coordinate 121,995, forward strand.
CTGATACCGGAAACCCGTTTGCACCCGTACGGAGCGGGTATTCCGGCCCAGGTCAAGGCAGGTGGACGGATTGTGACCATGGGAGTGTCGGACCCGGCACCGGGATGGCCCCTTGCGCGGCGGGAACGTACGTGCAGTCGGGTCGCCCAGAACGCGACGCGCCGATCTTGTGATGCGGAAAGGCCTTTTATTGTCGGTGATCGCCGGTACCGTGGAATGAAAAGCACTCCGAGGAGGTGCCCAATGCATCATGACCTTCCCGGAGGTCGGCGCGAGGAGGCCGACCCTTCAGAAACGACCGGAGCCGAGATCACGTCCGACGAGCAGGCACGTCAAGTTCGCTTCCTCGAGGAGGAAGTTGCCCTGCTGCGCCGGAAGCTCACCGATTCGCCACGTCAGAACCGAGTGCTGGAGCAGCGACTCGCCGAGGCGTCGGAACGAGTGAGCCAACTCACGGAACGCAACACGAAACTGGTCGAGACGCTCCGCGAGGCGCGTGGCCAGTTGCTCGCGTTGCGGGAGGAGGTCGACAGGCTGGCCCAGCCTCCGAGCGGTTACGGCGTGTTCGTGACCGCGTACGAGGACAACACGGTGGATGTGTTCACCGCGGGCCGCAAGATGCGGGTCTCGGTCTCACCCGCGGTCGAGGTCTCGACACTGCAGCGCGGACAGGCGTTGCGGCTCAACGAGGCACTCACCGTCGTCGAAGGCGGCGACTTCGAGAAGATCGGCGAGGTCTGCGCTTTGCGCGAGGTGCTGGCCCCGGACGTCGAGGGCGGCAGCCCCCGTGCGCTCGTGGTCGGGCACGCGGACGAGGAGCGGGTCGTCCTGCTCTCCGATCCGCTGGCCGAACAGCCCCTCAAGCCGGGCGATTCCCTGCTGGTGGATTCGAAGGCCGGCTACGCCTATGAGCGCGTGCCGAAGGCGGAGGTCGAGGATCTCGTGCTGGAGGAGGTGCCCGACGTCCAATACGAGGACATCGGTGGCCTCACCCGGCAGATCGAGCAGATCCGCGACGCCGTCGAGCTTCCGTTCCTGCACGCCGATCTCTACCAGGAGTACCAGTTGCGCCCGCCGAAGGGCGTGCTGCTCTACGGGCCTCCTGGCTGCGGTAAGACCCTCATCGCCAAGGCGGTGGCCAACTCGCTCGCCAAGAAGGTCGCGGAAGCCCGCGGCGACAAGGCGGACGGGAAGTCCTACTTCCTGAACATCAAGGGTCCGGAGCTGTTGAACAAGTTCGTCGGGGAGACCGAGCGGCATATCCGCCTGATCTTCCAGCGGGCTCGGGAAAAGGCCTCCGAAGGCACCCCGGTGATCGTGTTCTTCGACGAGATGGACTCGATCTTCCGCACCCGCGGTTCGGGCGTGTCCTCCGATGTGGAGACCACGATCGTCCCGCAGCTGCTTTCGGAGATCGACGGTGTCGAGGGCCTGGAGAACGTCATCGTCATCGGCGCCTCCAACCGTGAGGACATGATCGACCCGGCGATCCTGCGGCCGGGCCGGCTCGACGTCAAGATCAAGATCGAGCGTCCGGACGCCGAAGGCGCGAAGGACATCTTCTCCAAGTATCTGTCCGACGGTCTGCCGATCCACGCCGACGACCTCGCCGAGTTCGGCGGCGACCGCCGGGCGACGTTCGACGCGATGATCCAGCACACGGTCGAGCGGATGTACGAGGAGACGGACGAGAACCGGTTCCTCGAGGTCACCTACGCCAACGGTGACAAGGAGGTCCTGTACTTCCGTGACTTCAACTCGGGCGCGATGATCCAGAACATCGTGGACCGGGCGAAGAAGTCGGCCATCAAGTCGGTGCTGGAAACCCAGCAGCCCGGCCTGCGTGTGCAGCACCTGCTGGACGCGATCGTGGACGAGTTCGCGGAGAACGAGGACCTGCCGAACACGACCAACCCCGATGACTGGGCCCGGATCTCCGGTAAGAAGGGCGAGCGGATCGTCTACATCCGCACGCTCGTCACCGGCAAGAACCAGGATTCCGGGCGGGCGATCGACACCGCCACGAACACCGGTCAGTACCTGTAGTACCAACCGAAGGGCCCTTCACCGCATGCCAGCGGTGAAGGGCCCTTCGGTGTGTCTTACGCGGGTACGGGTTCCTGGACTTTCTTGCGCGGGCTCAACCGGCCGTGTGCGGCCAGGATCCCGAGGACGACGAGCAACGCGCCGACGGGCTGGTTCCACGCCAAGGGTTCGTCGAGGACCAGGACGCCGAGCAGTACGCCGACGACAGGTGTGAGGTAGGTCACGGCCGATGCGTTCGACGCGCCCCACGCCGCGATGATCGACGCGTTCCAAGCGTAGGCGAGGCCGGTGCCCAGCGCGCCGAGCGCGATCATGCTGAGGATGATCGGCGTGTCGAGGCGCACCGGCGACGTCGCGATGAACGGCGCCAGCGCCAGCATCACCACGGCGCCGCACCCGACCTGTCCGAGCGCGATGGTCGGCGCGTCGAGGTTCCTCCCGGAGATGAACCGCCGGACGTAGACGAACGAGATCCCGTAGCAGGTCGTCGCGCCGAGGCAGGCCAGCTGCGCCGTCAGTTCGTGGGAGACGTCGACCCCTTGCCAGACCCCGACGATCGTGAGCACGCCGAGAAAACCGAGGATCAGACCGGTTGTGCGGGCCTTCGTGAACCGTTCGGACGGCAGGGCCGCCGCGGCGATGAGCATGGTGATCAGCGGGGTCGTCGCGTTGAAGATGCTGGCGAGCCCGGAGGAGATGTACTGCTCGGCCCAGGAGAACAGCAGGAACGGGATGACGCACAGCAGCACGGAGACGACCGCGAGGTGACCCCAGAGTGCCGGATCACGGGGGAGTGGCTTGCGCCGCCAGGCGGCGATGGCGATCAGCGCCAAGGCGCCGAGGCAGATGCGGGAAAGCGCCACCTGCGCCGGCGACAGGCCGGTGAGACCGACCTTGATGAACAGAAAACTCGCACCCCACACGATCGCGAGTGCCGCGAACCGGATCGCGATACCGAAACGTCCCAATTGTCCTTCTCCTGAATCCTCAAGCTCCAGGCTCAGTGAATCCGGAAACCTCCGCGTACTCCAGCGGATTTCGGACGCTGTGTCCGAGCTCTCCGGCGCGCCGCCGGTCACCGTCGTGCGTATAACGTCCTATACTTCGGGGCTGTGAGCGAAACCTCCGGGCGCCCGCGCGCGCCGATCACCGAAGCCGATGTCCTGGCGTGGCTGGAAACGACGGCCGCCGCTGTCCAGGCGGGGGAGGTGAGCGCCCCCGAACTCATCGAACTGCTGGGGGAGTTGCGGCGCGCCTCCGCGGCCTGTGCCGACGCCTCCGACTGGGCACTGCTCGCCGCCAGGGAAGAGGGCGCCAGCCTCCGTCAGATCGCGCCGGTCTTCGGCAAGGGTTACGTTCGGGCCCCGGCCGCCCGCCTCGAAAAGCTCCACCGGCAGGCGCAGAACTCGAGCCAGTGGCTCGCGATCCTCCGCCACAAGAACGAAGGAACCCGGTGACAGACTCGGAAATCTGCGTCGGCGAACGAATCGCCGTCGGCCTGGCGGCACTCGGCAGGCCCGCGTACATCAACCTCGGCCGGGTCGACGCGCTGCCGCCGGGACGCGGGGTCGACGCGATGCGCGCGGCGACCCACGACGTGCTGGACGACGCGTACCGAGCGGGCGTCCGCTGGATCGACGTGGCCCGTTCGTATGGTTCTTCGGAGGAGTTCCTCGCCGGGTGGCTCGCCGATCGCGCCCACGAGGACGTGACGGTGTCGAGCAAATGGGGCTACCGCTACGTGGGGGAGTGGAAGCTCGACGCCGACGTGCACGAGGTCAAGGAGCACACCGCGGCGCGGTTCGCCGAACAGTGGGCGGAAACCGTTGGCCTGCTGGGGAAAGCGGTGTCGCTCTACCAGGTCCACTCGCTCACTGTGGACAGTCCGCTGTTCACGGACGAGCGATTGATCGGCGCGCTGGCCGAACTCGCCGCCGACGGCGTCCCGGTGGGATTCTCCACCTCCGGGCCGGCGCAGGCCGACGCCGTCCGCCGCGCGTTCGAGCTGGAAGTGTCCGGCACACCGGTCTTCAGCGCCGTGCAGTCCACGTGGAACCTGCTCGAACCTTCGGTCGGCCCGGCGCTCGCGGAGGCACACGCGGCCGGGAAACGGGTCCTGGTCAAGGAAACCGTCGCGAACGGACGTCTGGTGGTCGAGCCGCCGCCGGTGCTCGCCCGGACCGCGCGGGAGCACGAGGCGGGCCCGGACGCGGTGGCGATCGCGGCGGCGCTGGCGCGGGAGTGGCGGCCGGTGGCGGTCATCGGTCCGTCGAGCACGGCGCAGCTCGCGGAGAATCTCCTTGCCACGAAGGTGAAGCTGACCGCGGACGAGCTCGCGGAGCTGGCGGGGCTCGCCGAAGAACCCGTCGCCTACTGGCGGCACAGGTCCTGCCTCGGCTGGCACTGACGGACTGGTCTAGTCTCGCGGCAAACCACTGGCGGGACACCGGGGAGGCTTGAGGGTGCGTCATCGGCAGGTGCTCGCGGTGGCGACGGTCGCGTTGTTCGGCTTGTCCGGATGCGCCGACCGTCCCAACGACCTCGACACCTATTACGACGACCCGGCGCCGACGCCCACGGTCGGACCCACGCGGCCTTCGGTCGAGCCGCAGGCCGCGCCGGTGCCGCCGCCGACCTCGGCCCCGGTCCCCGCGGCCGTTTCCGCCGCGTTGCTGACAGACGAGGACGTCGCCGAGGAAGAGGTCGTCCCGGGCGAGAGCAAGATGTCCGGCTGTCTGACCGGTCTCACCCGCGGCACGAGCCGCTCGACGGCGTGGTCGTACCCGAGCGGCTCGACGCTGGAGCATCAGGTCACCGAGTACACCGACCGCGACGCCTCGGACGTCGTCACCCGGGCGGTCTGCGAGGGCAAGAAGCTCACGTTGACGAGGCAGCCCGGTGTCGAAGCGCAGCGCGCCTGGTGCGAAGGCAAGACGTGCACGGTGTTGCTCGCCAAGGGGAAGCTCGTTTCCGCGCTCAGCGTGACCGCCGGGACCGAGGCGCGGGCGGCCGACGCGGCGCGGCGGTTGCTGCCGATCGTGGCGCAGCGCCTCCGTTCGGCCTAGCGGGCGGCTTCCCGCCGGAACCACTCCAACGCCCCGAGCCGTCCGTCCGGCACGAACAAGCTCTCCGGATCCTCGAGCCACGAACGCAGTTCGTCCAGCGTCAGCCATCGTCCTTCGACGACTTCGGACGGCTGATGCACGAAGGGGCCGTCCCAGCGGACCTCGAAGGCGAAGTTGTGGCACCGGATCGTGCCGTCGTCGGTGATGTGGACGAAAAGCGGCTGTAGTTCCACTCCGTGAACACCGAGTTCTTCAGCCAGCTCGCGGCGCGCGCAGTCCTCCGGGGTCTCACCCACCGCGACGATGCCGCCCGCCCAGCAGTCCCAAGTGGAGGGATAGACGTCCTTCGTGGGTGTGCGCAGGTGCACGTAGACGGAGTTTCCATCACTCGAACGGACCAAGACCACGCCGGCGGCGTGCCACAGGTTCTCGGCACGCACCCGGGAGCGGGCGGCCGCCCCCACCACGGTTCCGCCGAGGTCATAGAGCGCAACGAGTTCGTCACTGCCTGACATGGGGGGCATCGTCGCACGGCTCCGACCCCGTAGGGTGGTGGGTATGCGGCGGATCATGGGAACCGAAGTCGAGTACGGCATCGCGGTGCCGGGCGACGCGACGGCGAACCCGGTACTCACCTCGACTCAAGTCGTGCTGGCCTACGCGGCCGCGGCCGACATCCCGCGGGCAAGGCGGGCACGGTGGGACTACGAGGTCGAATCGCCCTTGCGTGACGCCCGCGGGTTCGACCTGACCGGGCCGAGCGGCCCTGGGCACGACCCGGACGTGGATGACCTTGGCGCGGCCAATGTGATCCTGACCAACGGCGCGCGGCTGTACGTCGACCACGCTCACCCGGAGTACTCGGCACCCGAGGTGACGAACGCGCGCGACGCGGTCATCTGGGACAAGGCGGGCGAACGGGTCATGGAGGAGGCGGCGCGCAAGGCCGCCACCGTCCCCGGGCAGCCACCGTTGCAGCTGTACAAGAACAACGTCGACGGCAAGGGCGCGAGCTACGGCACGCACGAGAACTACCTGATGCAGCGGTCGACGCCGTTCACCGCGGTGATCGGCGGGCTGACGCCGTTCTTCGCCTCCCGTCAGGTGATGACCGGTTCGGGCCGGGTCGGGATCGGCCAGCAGAGCGAGGAAGCCGGTTTCCAGCTCTCGCAGCGCTCCGACTACATCGAGGTCGAGGTCGGCCTGGAGACCACGCTCAAACGCGGGATCATCAACACCCGCGACGAGCCGCACGCCGACGCGGACAAGTACCGCAGGCTGCACGTCATCATCGGAGACGCGAACCTGGCCGAGTACTCGACCTACCTCAAGGTCGGGACGACGGCGCTGGTGCTGGACCTGATCGAGGCGGGCATCCGGTTCGACGACCTCAAGCTGGACGAGCCGGTGCGCGCGGTGCACCAGATCAGCCACGACCCGACGCTGAAGGCGAAGGTGTCGCTGGCCAACGGTCGGAAGTACACCGGGCTGGACCTGCAGTTCGCCTATCACGAGATCGCGTCGGCGAATCTGGAGCGCACCGGCGCGGACGAGGCGTCCAAGGAGGTCCTGCGGGTCTGGGGCGAGATCCTGGACGCGCTGGCGCGGGATCCCCAGGAATGTGCGGACAGGCTCGACTGGCCCGCCAAGCTGCGGTTGCTCGAGGGCTACCGCGCGCGGGACCAGCTGGGCTGGGGCGCGCCGCGCCTGCGGCTGGTCGACCTGCAGTACTCGGATGTCCGGCTGGACAAGGGCCTGTACAACAGGCTCGTCACCAGGGGCTCGATGAAGCGCCTGGTGACCGAGGAGGAGGTGCTGGAGGCGGTCACGACGCCGCCTTCGGACACCAGGGCCTATTTCCGGGGCCGCACGCTGGAGAAGTACGCCAACTCCATCGCCGCGGCGTCGTGGGATTCGGTCATCTTCGACGTCGGCAGGGAATCGCTGGTGCGGATCCCGACGTTGGAGCCGTTGCGGGGCACGAAGGCCCACGTGGGGAAGCTGCTGGACGACTCGGCGACCGCCGAGGAACTGGTGGAGGCACTCACCGGTTCGGACTAGCGGGTTCTCCTTTCCTCAGTGTTAAGCGATCACGGATCCCGCGGAATGTCGGGACCGCTGGGTAGGCTAGGAAACATCGGCTGCACCGGGAGGCGAGATGGCTCAGGAAAAGATCGAAAAGCACGGCGGCGGCGACTCGGACGAAGAGTTCGAGGACGGCGGTCCGGCCGGCCAGGAGCGACGCGAGAAGCTCGGTGAGGACGTCGACACGATCCTCGACGAGATCGACGACGTACTCGAGGAGAACGCCGAGGACTTCGTCCGCGCGTACGTGCAAAAGGGCGGCGAGTAGCTCGTCTTCCGGCGGCCCGCGCGGCCGCCGGTGCGGAGCCGGCGGATCACACAGATTGGAACTTTGAGCACGTATGGAACACACCTCGGGTAAGTCGGCGCTGCCCGCCGCGTACTTCTCGTCTGCGACCTCGTCGTTCTCGGATTTCCTTCGGGCGCAGGCGCCCGAGTTGCTTCCCGGGCGACGGGTCGCGGCCGGGGCGGCGGGGCTCGACGCGCCGCACGGTACGACGATCGTCGCGGTCAAGTTCGCGGGCGGGGTGCTGATCGCCGGTGACCGGCGGGCGACGTCGGGCAACCTGATCGCGTCGCGCGACATGGAGAAGGTGCACGTCACCGACGAGTATTCGGCGGTGGGGATCGCGGGTTCGGCCGGGCTGGCGATCGAGATGGTGCGGTTGTACGCGGTCGAACTGGCGCACTACGAGAAGATCGAGGGTGTTTCGCTCTCGCTCGACGGTAAGACGAACAAGCTCGCCGGGCTGGTGAAGTCCAACCTGGAGATGGCGATGGCGGGCTTGGCCGTGCTGCCGCTGTTCGTCGGCTACGACCTCGAGGCGGAAGACGCCAAGCACGCGGGCAGGATCGTGTCGTACGACCCCACGGGCGGGCGTTACGAGGAGCGCGCCGGGTATCACGCCATCGGTTCGGGTTCGCTGTTCGCGAAGGGCGCGCTGAAGAAGCTTTACGACCCGGACGCGGACGCCGAAGGCGCCATCCGCGTGGCGGTCGAGGCGCTGTACGACGCGGCGGACGACGACAGCGCGACCGGCGGGCCGGATCTGGTGCGCCGGATCTTCCCGACGGTCGTCACGGTCACCGCGGAACAGGGTGCCGTCGCCGTGCCGGTGGAGCAGACGACCGCGGTGGCCGAGGCCGTCGTGGCCGCGCGGGCCGCGCGCGGACGCTAGCCGTCCCCCTGTCCCTTCCGATGAGAGCCAGAAAGAGCGGAGCACCACAGTGACGATGCCGTTGTACGCCTCTCCCGAGCAGCTGATGCGGGAGCGTTCCGAGATCGCGCGCAAGGGCATCGCGCGCGGTCGGAGCGTGGTCGTGCTCAAGTACCGCGGTGGCGTGCTGTTCGTGGCCGAGAACCCCTCGGCGACGTTGCACAAGGTGTCGGAGATCTACGACCGGATCGGTTTCGCGGCCGTGGGCCGGTACAGCGAGTTCGAGAACCTGCGGGTCGCCGGTATCCGGCACGCGGACCTGAAGGGTTACCAGTACGACCGGCGGGACGTCAGCGCGCGTGCGCTGGCGAACGCGTACGCCGCGACGCTGGGCAGCATCTTCACTGAGCAGCTGAAGCCGTTCGAGGTGGAGGTCTGCGTCGCGGAGGTCGGCGCGACCGCGGCCGAGGACCAGCTGTACCGGTTGACCTACGACGGTTCGATCTACGACGAGCCGAAGTTCGTCGTGATGGGCGGTCAGGCCGACACGCTCACCACGAAGCTCAAGGACAGCTTCGAGCCGGACATGGAGCTGGAAGCCGCGCTCGGCGTCGCGGTGAAGGCGTTGCGCGCCAACACCCCGGCACCCACGAACGGCGACTCGGACCCGGTGAAGCTCGAGGTCGCGGTCCTGGAGCGGGAGCGGCGCAACCGCAAGTTCCGGAGGGTCGCCGGGGCGGCGCTGGACGCGCTGCTGCCCGTCGAGCCGGAGGAGCCAGAGACGGACAAGGCCGAGGGCGACAAGCCCGAAGGTGAGTCCAAGTAGGACTGAGCGGGGTCGTGAGTGGCGATTCGGGTTAGAGCCCGAATCGCCACTCACGACCAACCCGGCCCACCCCTCACCGGCAGCTTTGAGTCGGGAAGTCCGTGAAGGCCTGATTTCGGGCGCGGCCGCCCCTCAGAGCCGGTAGATGGTCAGCGCGCTGGGCCGCGACCGGAACCGGAAGTCCTTGCCGAGTGGTCCGACCTCACCGTCGGTGGCGACGCGGCGGTTGCCGTTGAGCAGCTTGACGTGCAGTTCCGGCAGGTCGAGTTCCTGGTAGACGTGGCTGGCGTTGAGGCTGTTCGTGATCGTGGCCAGGATGAACCGCGCCCGCGAGTACGGCAGGTCGGCGCGCAGGTAGCGGACGTCGAGAAGGCCGGTATCGAGTGCCGGGCGGTGCGAGGGCGCGAGCCCCTTCGGCGCGTAGGTGCCGTTGCCGACGAACAGCAGCCAGATGCTGGCCTGCTTGCCGTTGAGGGTCACTTCCAGCGGCTTCGCGCGCCGGAGCGTGCGGGCGAGCGCGATCGCCGCGGACGGCCACTTGGGGTGCCGCTTCTGGAGCTTTTCCCGTAGCCGCACCATCTCCGGATAGCCGCCAAGGCTCGCGGTGTTGACGAAGTAGCGGTGGTCGTCCTGATCGTTGATCTCGACTTCGCCGAGATCGACGCCGACGGCGTTGCCCGCTTCGGTGGCGGCGTCGGCGTCGGGCATCGAGCGCATGCCGACGTCGCGCGCGAAGTGGTTGAGGGTACCCGCCGGGATGAGCGCGAGCGGCAGGTCGTGGTCGGCCGCGACGGCGGCCACCGCGGCGACCGTCCCGTCCCCGCCGGCGACGCCGAGCGCCCGCACGGTGTTGTCGCGGGCGGCGATCTCGTCGCAGAGCTGTTGGCGCAGGTCCTGCTTGGGGTCCGGATACAGCACGGTGGCCTTCGGCCAGGCGAAGCGGACGTCTTCGGTCGGGTCGCGGCCGTCGATCCCGGACAGTGGGTTGACCAGGACCAGCATGTCCTCGCCGTCGCGCATTTCGGGGGCTTCGGCGGTGTGCGCGGTGCGCCCGGGGACGTCGGGATTCAACGGCCACCAGTGCCGGGTGAGCAGGCCCGCGCCGATGCCGATGCCGATACCCACGCCGACGTCACTGGGCCAGTGGACGCCGGTGTGGACGCGGGAGTAAGCCACGGCGGCGGCCAGCGGGACCAGGGCCGCGCCGGTTTTGGGGGATTCCATCGCGACGGCCGTGACGAAGGCGGCCGCGGACGCCGAGTGCCCGGACGGGAACGACGACGAGGTCGGACGGCGGACGAGGCGCCGGTGCATCGGCACCTCTTCGGCCGCGGGACGGCGGCGGGGGAACAGCGGCTTGCCGACCAGGTTCGCCGCGGCACTGGCCCCCGCGATGGCGGCCACGCCGCGGAGAGCACCCCGGCGGGTGGGACCCTTCTTCGCCGCGAGCAGGACGGCGACACACCACCAGAGTTTGGATTTGTCCGCACTTTTGGAAAGTGCCGTGATGACGTCGTCGGCTCCGGTCCTCGGGAGCCTCGCACTCCGGACCATCAGCCGTCGGTCGGTCCGGCCGACCTTGCGGAAAGGGCGTTTGAGCTGCTTTAACACGGTTTCACCGCTTCCGGGTCAGGTCGACATGTGCGTGATACCCGATCGGGACTTCCCGCACACCTTTCACCGAATGCAACGTACCGACCGCGTGTCGCCGCCCGAACGGCGCACCGTCAGGCGGTCCTCACCGCCTACTCTGATGGGATGCAGCGGCGGATCTTTGGCATCGAGACCGAATTCGGGGTCACGTGCACCTTTCACGGGCAACGCAGGCTCTCCCCGGATGAAGTGGCGCGTTACCTGTTTCGGCGTGTCGTGTCCTGGGGACGTTCGTCGAACGTCTTCCTGTCGAACGGCTCCCGGCTCTATCTCGACGTGGGTTCCCACCCGGAATACGCCACGGCCGAATGTGACGACCTCGTGCAGCTCGTCACGCACGACAAGGCTGGGGAGCGGATCCTCGAGGACCTCCTGGTCGACGCCGAGCGGCGGCTGGCGGACGAGGGCATCGGCGGCGACATCTTCCTGTTCAAGAACAACACCGACTCGGCGGGCAACTCCTACGGCTGTCACGAGAACTACCTGGTGACCCGTGCCGGGGAGTTCTCCCGGATCGCGGACGTGCTGCTGCCGTTCCTGGTGACCCGGCAGCTGATCTGCGGCGCGGGCAAGGTGCTGCAGACGCCGCGCGGCGCGGTGTACTGCCTGTCCCAGCGAGCGGAACACATCTGGGAAGGCGTGTCGAGCGCGACGACGCGGTCCCGGCCGATCATCAACACCCGCGACGAGCCGCACGCGGACGCCGAGCGTTACCGGCGCCTGCACGTGATCGTCGGCGATTCGAACATGGCCGAACCGACCACGATGCTGAAGGTCGGGTCGGCGAACCTGGTGCTGGAGATGATCGAGGCGGGCGTCCAGTTCCGCGACTTCACCCTGGACAACCCGATAAGGGCCATCCGCGAGATCAGCCACGACCTCACCGGCCGCCGCCAGGTCCGGCTCGCCGGCGGCCGGGAGGCGTCCGCGCTCGACATCCAGCGTGAGTACCACGCCCGCGCCGTCCAGCACGTCAAGGAGACCGGTTCTTCGCCGCAGTCCGAGCGGGTCGTCGAGCTGTGGGGCCGCGCGCTGGAAGCCGTCGAGCAGCAGGACTTCAGCAAGATCGACACCGAGATCGACTGGGCGATCAAGCACCGGCTGGTCGAGCGCTACCGCAACAAGCACGACCTCGACCTGTCGAGCCCGCGGATCGCGCAGCTCGACCTGGCCTACCACGACATCCGGCGCGGCCGCGGCATCTTCGACCTACTGCAGCGCAAGGGTCTGGTCCGCCGGGTCACCGACGACGGCGAGATCGAATTGGCCAAGGACACCCCGCCGCAGACCACGCGGGCGAAGCTGCGCGGTGACTTCATCGCCGCCGCGCAGGCCGCCGGGCGGGACTTCACCGTGGACTGGGTGCACCTCAAGCTGAACGACCAGGCGCAGCGGACCGTGCTGTGCAAGGACCCGTTCCGCTCGGTCGACGAACGGGTCGAGCGGCTGATCAGCTCACTTTGATTGGTCCGTGAAGGCCACCTTGAGGGGATCAGAGTCCCTTAAGGTGGCCTTCACGGATCTTCGAGGGAGAGGTGCGCCGATGCGCCGTGCGTTGCTTGTCCTGCTGGGAGCGGTCGTTCCGCTGGCGTTCACCGGCGTCGCGCAGGCCACGCCGGACTGTCCCGATCCCGCTTGGACGGAGACCCCGACGGGCACGGACGCCCAGTTGCGCGGTCTCTCCGCGGTGGATTCCCGTACGGCGTGGGTCAGCGGCAGCAGGGGCACCATTCTGCGGACCACCGACCGCGGCCGCACCTGGCAGCCCGTCGCGCCGCCGGACACCGCGGCGCTCGATTTCCGGGATATCGAGGCCTTCGACGCCGATCACGCCGTCGCGCTGTCCATCGGGCCTGGTGAGGCGTCCCGGATCTACCGCACCGACGACGGCGGCAAGAGCTGGCGACTGTCGTTCCAGAACCCTGAACCGGCCGCCTTCTACGACTGTCTCGCGTTCTTCGACCACCGCCGTGGCCTCGCGATGAGCGATCCGGTCGACGGGAAGTTCCGGCTGCGGTCCACTGTGGACGGCGGCCGCACCTGGCAGCAGGTTCCCGCCGAAGGCATGGTCCCCGCGCTGGACGGCGAGTTCGGCTTCGCCGCGAGCGGCCAGTGCCTCACCACTTCGGGTCCGCGCGACGCCTGGATCGCCACCGGAGGTGGTGCCCGTGCCCGGGTCCTGCACTCGGGTGACGGTGGGAAGACCTGGGAAGCGGCCGACACGCCACTGCCCAGCGGCGCCTCCGCCGGGGTCTTCTCCGTGACGTTCCGGGACCCGCGCCATGGTGTCGCCATCGGCGGCGACTACGCGGTCCCGAACGCGCCCGGTCCCGCTGTGGCGTTGAGCGCGGACAAGGGACGCACCTGGCGGACGCCGTCGGAGGCTCCCGTCGGTTACCGCTCGGGTCTGGCCTGGCTGGGGAACACGGTCATCGCCGTCGGACCCGGCGGAAGCGACCTGAGCCCCGACGGTGGACGGCATTGGCAGTCCTTCGACACGGGCTCGCTCGACTCGGTCGATTGCGCCCGCGGTGCGTGCTGGGCTAGCGGCGCGAAAGGCAGGGCCGCCCGGCTGTCGTGAGTGGCGATTCGGGTTCTCACCCGAATCGCCACTCACGACCCGGCCTCGCTATCAGGGGCCTGAACGCGGTCGGTCGACGCCCAGGCCGCATCGATCATCCGGAAGATCTCGTCCACCGCCGCGTCCGGGTCGCCCGCCTCGCGGGCCAGCGAATGGGCGTCGACCACGAACCGCGCGATCGCGCGGCAGGCCGTCGTGGGCCGCGGCGCGCCGACGTCGGTGGCGATGGCAGCCGCCAGCGACTTCGCGTGGCGCAGCCTCATCAACTCCTCGTACTCACGCAGCGCGGATGACCCGTCGATCATGCGCCAGACCGGTGCGGCGTCGGCCGAGGCGCAGTGGCGCACCTGGGTCAGGATTTCCCGGCGCAGCGCGGCGATGAGCGGCTCGCCCGGAGCGCGGTCGGTGACTGCCTTGGTGAGGCCGTGTTCGAAGTCCGCGTCCAGCTCGAAGACCAGTGCCTCTTTCGAGGTGAAGTGGGAGAAGAGCGTCGTGACGGCCACGTCGGCCTCGGTGGCCACGTCACGGATGCCGACTTCGTCGTACCCGCGGTCCAGGAAGAGGCGCAACGCGGTTTCGGCGATCCTCTGGCGCGTCGCGGCCTTCTTGCGCTCACGGCGTCCCAGCGGCTCTGTCATGAGCAGACACTATCAGATCCAAAACAGTATTTGTTTCAAAACACTAACTGTTAGTGTTACGGTCGATCGCATGAAGAGAGTGAGTTTCGCCGAGTTCGGTGGTCCCGATGTCTTGCGGCTTCTGGATGCGGAGGAGCCGCACGCGGGACCCGGTCAGGTACGGGTCGCGGTGCGGGCGGCCGGGGTGAATCCCGTCGATTGGAGACTGCGTGAAGGTCAGGTTCTGGGGGCTCATCCGATCGAGTTGCCCTCCGGGGTCGGGCTGGACGCCGCCGGTGTGGTGGACGAGATCGGCGACGGCGTCGAAGGCGTGGAAATCGGCGATCGCGTGTTCGGTGAAGGTCTGAACACTTATGCCGAGTTCGCCGTGCTGACGGCTTGGGCCCGGATGCCGGAGGGGCTGACGTTCGAGGAGGCGGCCGGATATCCCTCAGTGGTGGAAACCGCGCTGCGCCTCGTCCGGGAGGTCGGGGTCGAGCCGGGGCGGACGTTGCTCGTCAGCGGCGCTTCTGGAGGCGTCGGATCGGCGGTGCTCCAGATCGCGCGGGACCGCGGCATCAAGGTGATCGGTATCGCGGGCGCGGCGAACCAGGACTATCTGCGCGGCTTGGGCGCTCTCGTCACGACGTACGACGAGGGCTGGGTCGAGCGGGTGCGTGCGCTGGGCCGGGTGGACGCGGCTCTCGATCTGGCGGGTTCCGGAGTGATCCGTGAACTCGTCGAGTTGACCGGGGATCCGCGGAAGGTCGTCTCCATCGCCGACCTCGGCGCTCCGGACCTCGGCGTCCGGTTCTCCGGCGTGGCCGGGAGCGTGCCGGACGCGCTCGTCGAGGCCGCCGAACTCATCGCGAGGGGAAGGCTTCACATCCCGGTCGAGAAGTCGTACTCGCTCGCCGAGGCCGCGCAGGCGCAGATCGACAGCCGGGCGGGTCACACGCGTGGGCGCCGGGTCATCCTCGTCTGAGGAGGAACGGCTTAAGCTCGGAGGATCATGATCGCACACGCAGATCCCGACCCGGACGCCACCGAGCACCTGGTCGAGGTGTTCAAGGCGCTTGCCAACCCGGTCCGGCTCCAGGTGCTCGGCTGGTTGCGCGAACCGGACCGGCATTTCCCGCCCGAGCGGGCCATCGCCGATCAGAACGAGGTCGGGGTCTGCGTGAGTCATCTCCAGGAGAAGCTGGGGCTCGCGCAGTCCACCGTGTCGGCGTATATGGCCTTGCTGCAGCGTGCTGGGCTCGTCCGCTCCACCCGGGTGGGGAAGTGGACGCACTACCGGCGTGACGAACAGCGGATCGCGCAGCTCGTCGACCTGCTGGGACGCGCCATCTGACCCTCGCCGGGAATGACATATCGAAAATCTGCGATACTTCGATATGTAGGACTCGACTCAAGGAGAGACAGATGGAACTGGGGCGTTTCGGGATCTGGACGTTCGACTTCGAAGATCAGCCGGCCGCCATGCTGCGGGATTCGGTGCGGGAACTGGAAGAACTCGGCTGGCCCGCGATCTGGATCCCGGAACGGGACGGCCGCGAGGCGCTGACTCACGCCGGATTCCTGCTGGCGTCCACCGAACGGATCTCCGTGGTCAACGGGATCGCGCGGATCGGCTCCCGCGGGGCGCGCTGGGCCCGTGGCGCGGCGCTCTTGCTGGCCGACGCCTATCCGGGCCGTCACGTCCTGGGGCTCGGCTTCGGTGGCGCGCAGCCCGGAGTCAAGCCGCTGGAGGCGATGAACGCCTACCTCGACGAACTCGACACGGTCACCAGCGCCAACCCGCTGCCCGCCGCGCCGATACGACGGCTGCTGGCCGCCTACGGACCGAAGATGCTCGAACTGGCCCGGGACCGTTCCGAGGGCGCGCACACCTATCACGTGCCGGTGTCGCATACCGCCCAGGCGAGGGAAGTGCTGGGGGACCAGGCCTTCCTCGGCGTCGAGCACGCCGTGCTGTTCGAAACGGATCCGGCCAGGGCGCGGGAGATCGCCCGCGAACACCTGCACGTCTATCTGACGTCGAAGTACAACGTCGCCAAGTACCTCCGTCTCGGCTACACCGAAGCCGATCTCGACGGAGGCCGCGGCAGCGATCGGCTCGTCGACGACCTCGTGTTCTGGGGCGACCTCGACACCGTCGTCGCGAAACTGCACGCACATCTCGACGCCGGCGCCGACCACGTCGGGGTCCAGATGATCGGCGTCGAGCCCGGCGAATCGGCCATGCCGCACTGGCGGCGGCTGGCCGAGGCGTTGCTGCCCCGGCCCGCCGCCACGCGCTAGCGGACCTGTCCGGTCGGCCGGACCACGATCTCGTTGACGTCGACCGAGGGCGGCTGCTCCAGTGCGTAGAGCACCGCCCTCGCGATGTCGTCGGGTACCAGCTTCGGCTTGGACTTCGAGTCCTCCGGGATCATCGAGGTGTCGACCAGCCCCGGTTGCACCACGGTGACCCGGACGCCGGTACCAACGGCCTCCTCGCGGATGGATCCGGCGAGTCCGGTCACCGCCCATTTCGTCGCCGAGTAGAGGTTGCCCGGCCGGTGATAGCGCCCGGCGACCGAACCGGTGAGCACGAGATGTCCCTTCGACTCCGCCAGTGACGGCAGGGTCGCCCTCGCGGTGAGTGCGGTGCCGTAGACGTTGGTCAGCACCATGTCCCGCCACTGTTCGGGGTCCGCGCCGCCGTCGCCGAAGAACGACACCACGACGCTTTGCCCCGCGTTGGCGAACACCGCGTCCAGCGCGCCGAAGGTGTTCTTCACCGTCTCGACCGCGGACGCCAGCGAGTGCCAATCGGTGACGTCCACCGAGAGCGCGAGGACGCGATCCTCACCGAACTCGGCGATGAGGGGGAGCAGCGCCTCGCGGTCGCGGGCGAGCAACGCCAGCCGGAACCCGGCCGCCGCGGCCCGTCGGGCGGTGGCCTCGCCGAGGCCGCGGGAGGCGCCGGTGATCAGCAGTACTCGATCGTTCATGCCTCCAAACTAGGTGGCGTGTACGTGTCCCAATCGGGCACCGGTTCGCCGGAGAGGGAAGCGCCGAGCCGGTCGAGATAGAAGTGCCAGCCCTTGGCGATGTCCGAGGTGTCCCAATCGGGTTTGGGCATCCGGTGCACGAAGTCGAGCAGTGTTCCGTCGCCGTGCGGGGTCAGGGTCAGCTCCACCCGCCAGGTCGGCTCGTCGGTGTTGTGCAGATCCATGGCCAGCCGCTTCGGTGGATCGCATTCGCGGACAACAGCGGGCGCCGGTTCGGAACCTTCCTCCGCGGTCATCAGCAGCATGACCGTGTTGCCGACTCCTGGGTTGCCTGTCCACGTGCCGATCCAGCGGGCCGTGCGCTCGGATTCGGTGAGTGCCGACCAGACGTCTTCGATCGGGTCCGGATACTCGCGCCGGAGTTCGAGCCGGATTTCGTCGTTGTCCATGATGCGAAGATAACCGCAGCCTTAATTAAGCGTCAACTTATGGGGTTGGTCAGCACGAGTCGCCCGCGGAGTCCGCCGGCGGCAAGGCGCTCGTGTGCTTTCACCACCTCGTCCAAGGGCAAGGTGTCCGCGACCCGCAGGGCGAGCACGCCTTCATCGACCAGGGTCGCCAGTTCGGCGAGCGCGGCGCCGTCCGCGCGGATCCAGACGTGCTCGACCTTGATACCGCGCAAGGGAATCGGGGCGGCTCCGGCCGCGAAGACCACGAACCGCCCGCGGCTCGCGACGGCGTCCAAGGCTTCGAGACCGAGCAGTGCCGTGTCCAGGGCCGCGTCGACACCGCCGGGGACCTCCGACCGCACGCGGTCGGCCAGGAAGTCGCCCCGGGCCACGAAAGCCTCCGCGCCGAAGCCTCGGACCAGTGCCTCGTCGGCGGGACCGGCGACGGCCACCACGCGGAAACCGCGCGCCTTGGCCAAGGCGACCGCGTACCCGCCGACAGCGCCCGCTGCCCCGGTCACCAAGACCGTCGCTCCCGGCGGTAAATCGAGCAGGTCGAGCGCCTGGGCCGCGGTGAGAGCGTTCAGTGGGAGGGTCGCGGCCTCCACAGTGGACACCGTCACCGGGGCGGCGGCGATCGCGTCCGCGTCGAGCACGACGTATTCGGCGTAGGCGCCGAGCGCGGTCGCCGGCCGATCCCGCAGGCCGATCACGGTGTCGCCCGCGGCGAACCCGGTGACAGCGTCGCCTACCGCGTCGACCGTTCCGGCCACATCCCAGCCGATTCCGAGCACTTCGACCGGCGGGATGATCCCCGCCTCGGTCAGGAAACCCGAGCGGGTCGCGGCGTCGACCGGGTTGACCCCGGCCGCGGCCACCTGCACCCGTACCTGACCGGTTCCCGGTTCGGGCACCGGGATCTCGGTGAACTCCAGGACCTCCGGGCCGCCGAACCGGCGGACCACCACTGCGCGCATCGTTCTCCTCCAAGGGCTCGTTCGGAGCGAACGTATGGGGAGTTACTCTCCTTCGGGAAGTACGCACTTCGAGGTGCCCAACTCACGCGGAGGTACGGCGACCGTGGTCACGCGCACGGCACAGGAACGGCGGAACGAGGAGAAACGGGCCTACGACGCCTACCTCGCCGCCTGTCCGGCCCGGAAGCTGCTCGACGAGGTCTCGGGCAAATGGGTCAGTCTGGTCCTGGTCGCGCTCGGCGACGGGCCCCAGCGCTACAGCGACCTCTCCCGCCGGATCGCCGGCGTCAGCCAGAAAATGCTCACGCAGACACTGCGCACCTTGGAGCGGGACGGTCTGCTGACCCGCACCGTCACCGCGTGTGTACCGGTCCGGGTCGACTACGAACTGACCGAGCTTGGCCGGAGCCTCCGTGAGCTGCTGGCCGGGATCAAGGACTGGGCCGAGACGCGGTTCGACGAGGTCGAGTCCGCCAGAGACCGTTACGACGCGCGATCGGCGACTCTCCCCATCGGGTCGGACGGCGCGGGCTAGGGTAGCCGGGTGTCCACCGCACGCGCCGAACGTCTGGTCAACCTGGTTCTGGCCCTCCTGTCCACCCGGCAGTACCTCACCGCCGAGCGGATCCGGGGCATCGTGCCCGGGTATGCCGACGCGGCCAGCGACGAGGCCTACTTCCGCATGTTCGAGCGCGACAAGACCGAACTGCGCGAGCTCGGTATCCCGCTGGAGACCGGACGCAACTCCGCCTTCGACGCCATCGACGGCTACCGGATCGCGCGCCGCGACTACGAGCTCGGCGAAATCGACCTCGCACCCGACGAAGCGACCGCCGTCGGCCTGGCCGTACGGCTGTGGGATTCCCCGGAACTGACCGGTGAGGCGCAAGGCGCGTTGGTGAAGCTGCGCGCCGCCGGGGTCGAGGTGGACGACAACGCCCCGACCGTCGTCGAACCCCGCGTGCGCGCCGAACCGGCGTTCGGCCCGCTGCTCGCCGCCGTCCAGGCCGGGCAGGCGGTCCGCTTCGAGTACCGGCGCAGTGGTTCCGCCGAACGCAAGATCCGCACCCTCGAACCCTGGGGCGTGGTGTCGTGGCGTGCCCGCTGGTACGTCGTCGGGCACGACCGGGATCGCGGCGCACCCCGCTGCTTCCGTCTTTCGCGCGTCACCGGGAAGGTCGAGCCGATCGGGAGACCCGGCGTCGTCGAACGACCGGAAGGGGTCAACCTGCTGCGGATGGTGTCGGCCAGCAGCGGTGAGGACCCGTCGGCGCCGACCACCGCCAGCGTCTGGGTCGCCGACGGCCGGGCGGCCGGGGTCCGCCGCCGCGGCCGTGTCGTCGGCCGCAGCGACGCCGGGGGAGAAGAAGGCGACCTCGTGGAGATCGAGCTGTACTACCCCGAATCCGCCGCCGACTGGCTCACCGCCCACGGCCCGGACGTCCTGGTCCTCGAACCCGATGTCCTCGCGAAGTCGGTCCTCAGCCGCCTCGAAGCCATCGCGCACGCCGGTGGTGCCCGATGAGCGCCACCGGCCGGATGTCGCGTCTGCTGGCGCTTGTGCCGTACCTGCTCGCCCGGCCCGGTATCAAGATCACCGACGCCGCCGCCGACTTCGACGTCTCGCCCAAGCAGCTGCGCAAGGACCTCGAACTGCTGTGGATGTGCGGGCTGCCCGGTTACGGACCCGGTGACCTGATCGACCTCTCCTTCGAGGGCGACACGATCGTCGTCACCCACGACGCCGGGATGAACCGCCCGCTGCGGCTCACCGGTGGTGAGGCGACGGCCATGCTCGTCGCACTGCGAGCGCTCGCCGAGACGCCCGGTGTCCTCGACGCCGACGCCGTCCGCCGCGCCATCGCGAAGATCGAAGCCGCCGCTGGGCAGGCGCAGCCGTCGGGAATCGTCGTCAGCGGGGGAGTCCGCGAAGGCAAGAAGACCGCCCGCACCCGCGAAGCCGTCCGTGCCGCGCTCACCGCGAAGCGGGCGTTGCGGATCCGGTACTACACCGCGTCCAAGGACGAGATCACCGAACGCACCGTCGACCCGATGCGGCTGCTGATCGTCCAGGCCGTCGGCTACCTCGAAGCGTGGTGCCGCCGTGCCGAGGACGTCCGGCTGTTCCGGCTGGACCGCATCGACGAGCTCACCGTGCTCGACGAACCCGCCGTCCCGCCGGCGCACGCCCGGCCGACCGACATTTCCGACGGTGTCTTCCGCCCGCGTCCCGATCAGCAGGAAGCCGTTCTGACACTCGATCCCGACGCACGCTGGGTAGCCGAGTACTACCCGTGCGAGGAACTCGACGAGCTCGACGGCGGACGGCTGCGGATCCGGATGCGCTACGCGGACGAGTCCTGGATGGTCCGGCTGATCCTCGGGCTGGGCGGAGACGCGCAGGTCGAGAGCCCGGCCGCGCTGGGGGAGGCGGTTCGTCGCCGGGCGGCCGACGCGCTGGCGCGGGCACGTCACCTTGCGTCAACCTACGAGCAGTAGGGTGACGCCGTGTCGTACCTGCCGAGCATCGCGCTCGCCGTCGCCGGGCTGATCGCCCTCTTTGTTCTGCTGGTCAAATTACGCGGAGTCTTGCGCGTGCTCACCCATACGATGAGCATGGTGGCTACGAACACCCGAAAACGGACAGGGCTCCTTCGCGCCCGGTCGGCCGCGCTGCGCGTGGCGATCGCGGAACGACGTGGGCTCGAAGACCGGTAACATCACACTCAGAGACTCGAGAAGGAGGCCGCAAACGATGAACGCGCTGCAGCCGTGGCACATCATCATCCTGGTGCTCGTCGTTGTCCTGCTGTTCGGCGCCAAGAGGCTTCCGGACGCCGCGCGGTCCATCGGCAAGTCCATGAAGATCTTCAAGGCCGAGACCAAGGATTTGGCCGGAGACAAGGACAAGGCCGCCGAGACCGAAGAGGTCGAGACCAAGCAGCTGCCGCAGGCGACCACGCCGGCGCCCGCCGCCTCGACCGTGCAGGACAAGCAGGTCGCCGACCTCCAGCGTCAGCTCGACGAGCTCAAGAAGCAGCAGGCCGCCACGCCCGCTCCGGCCGAGCAGGCGCAGAAGAACGCCAGCTGAGCGGTCTTCAGTAAGCCAAGCGGAGCCTGTTCGCGGATGAGCGCGTCGAAGTCCCGGCGCGCTCATGGTGGACCCTGACGAGAACGGACTGTTCAGTGGCGGATTCCGCCTCGGGTGAGGAGCGCCGCGCGCCGAAGCGGCGCAAGCGCAGTCGCCGGAGCAACCCCGACGGCACGATGACGCTCATCGAGCACATCTACGAGTTCCGGCGCCGTCTGGGCTTCGCGCTGCTCGCCATCGTGGCCGGCGGGATCATCGGCTTCCTCTGGTTCCAGACCAGGGTGGGCCCGATCCCGTCGCTGGGCGACATCATGACCGGTCCGTACTGCGGTATCCCGTACCAGCGCAGGCTCGGCGGAAGGATCGACGGCCCCTGCCAGCTGCTCCAGACGGTGCCGTTCGAAGCCTTCATGATCCAGCTGAAGGTCGGTCTCGCCGCGGGGGCGGTGCTGCTGGCGCCGCTGTGGCTCTATCAGATCTGGGCGTTCATCGCGCCCGGCCTCTATTCGAAGGAGCGCAAGTACGCGCTCACCTTCGTCTTCTTCGCGTCGATCCTCTTCGCCACCGGCGCCGTGCTGGCGTACCTGCTCATCCCGCATGCTCTCGAACTGCTGATGAACTTCGGTGGCGACCAGTTCATCACCGCCCTCACCGGTGACAAGTACATCTCGTTCATCCTGTCGCTGCTGCTGATCTTCGGCGTCAGCTTCGAACTCCCGTTGTTCGTGGTGATGCTGAACCGCGTTGGCGTCCTGAAGTACCAGACGCTGAAGAAGTGGCGTCGCGGCCTGATCATGGTCGTGTTCGTCTTCGCTGCCTTCGCGACGCCCGGTTCGGACCCGTTCTCGATGATCGCCTTGGCGGGTGCGCTCGTGGTGCTCCTGGAATTGGCCATCCAGATCGCGCGCTTCCACGACCGCAAGCTCGACAAGGAACGCGGCACCGAGGGCTGGGACCAGCTCGACGACGACGAGGCCGCGCCGTTCGACTACACGCCGAGCAAGATCGACGACGAACCCCCGGCCACCACCGGTGGCAAGCGGACCAGTACCGACCACGTCACCTGATCGGGATGCACGCGGCACTGGCCGTGCACCCCGCCTCCGGCAACGGGGCGGCGGGACGGCTGATGGAGTCGGTCGCGGCGCGGCTGCGGCCCGCCGTGGACCGGCTCGACGTCCTCGTCGCCAACACCGTGGAGGAATCCCGCGCGCTGATGACCGACTCGCGCGCGGCAGGGCTGGACGTCCTCGTCGTACTCGGCGGCGATGGCGCGGCGCATCAGGGCGTGCAGTTCTGCGCCGAATCCGGCGTCGCCCTCGGACTCGTGCCCGCGGGCACCGGCAACGACTTCGCCAGGGCGCTCGGCATTCCGGAGAGCCCGCACGCGGCCGCCGATCTCGTTGCCAGGCGGATCGCAAAGGGGAAGCGGCGGAGGATCGATCTCGGCCGCGCCGGCGGCGAATGGTTCGCGACCGTCCTGTGCTCCGGCTTCGACGCGCTGGTCACCGAACGCGCCAACCGGCTGACCTGGCCTCGCGGTCCGCGCCGCTACGACGTCGCGATCCTGGCCGAACTGGCGGCCTTCCGCACCTGGCCGGTCGTGCTCCGCACCGACGTCGAAACGATCGAAGTCGACGCCACCATGATCGCCGTCGGCAACACCCCGTTCTACGGCGGCGGAATGCCGATCTGCCCGGGAGCGGACCCCGAAGACGGCCTCTTCGACGTCACGGTCGTCGGGAAGGCCACCAGGCGCGACCTGCTCCGCATGCTGCCCGGCGTCCGCAAGGGCGAACACCTCGCGCATCCGGCGGTCCGGACGTTGAAAGCCAGCGAAATCCACCTCGCCGGCAGCGACCTGCCCGTCTACGCCGACGGCGAGCCGCTGGGCGGGCTGCCGATCGACATCACCTGTGTGCCTGGCGCGCTCACCGTCCTCGGCTGAGGGGCCAGGGAAGTCCACAAAGGACATATCCTTGCGACCGGGTGTCCGGTTGGTGCTTCTATGCCCGGTAGAACGACCCAAATCACTCACGACCCCCTGACGTCGCGACTGACCCCGGCGTAGCCGCCCGCCCGCCATACCTGGCCCCGGAACGCCGCGGCCGACATCAACTCACCACGTGGGAAGAACACCCCACCGCAACGGTGGCAGAACCACGCCTGCCGCCAGCGGTCCAGCGCGGCGGGGATGCCCCGGCGGATCCGCGCGTTCCGCCGGAGCCGCAGCACGAACAGCACCGCGAACAACGCCACCAGCGCGAACGTCCCGAACGGGAAGATCCACACACCGATCAGCTGGCCCGCCCGGGCGCCGGCGGTCGGAGCGGGGTTCTCGGCGAGCACGTCCCTGGCGAACGAGACGAACACGAACGCGGGGATCAGCATGAGCAGTGCCAGCGTCAGGAAGCAGCCGCCGCCGCGGACCACCGGATACGGGTTGAGCGCCGCCGCGGTCGCGGTCACCGACACGCCGCGGTGCGAGGTCGCGGTGTAGACCACGCCGTCACCGGCCGGGACAGCCGCCATCGACCCTTGCACCCGGTAGGTGGTCTGCCCGCTTTGGAACACCGCCGGCACGCTCTGCACCTGGTCGACCTGCGCGCACTGCGGACAAGCGAGCTCCATGGGATCCCCTCTCGGTCGGAAAGCGCCCCCTTGGATGCCGCGGGTGTGGTCACCGTTCCCGTGATCGTCACACCGAGTGCGAACTGTCGGTGGGGTATGGAACCCTGACGAAGTGGTCAACAGCCCTTCTCAGACCCCGGCCGAGGCGTACGCGGCCTCCCGGCGCCGCGCTCGATACCCCCAGCTGACCCGGTTCGCCGCGGAGTCGGCGTTCGAGTTCGACGATTTCCAGATCCGCGGGTGCGAGGCGCTCGAAGACGGACATGGCGTGCTCGTCTGCGCGCCCACCGGCGCCGGGAAGACCGTGGTCGGCGAGTTCGCGGTGCACCTCGCCCTCGCCGAGGGGCGCAAATGCTTCTACACGACGCCGATCAAGGCGTTGTCGAACCAGAAATACGCCGACCTCGTCGGCCGCTACGGCGCCGACGCCGTCGGTCTGCTCACCGGTGACACTTCGATCAACGGCAACGCGCAGGTCGTGGTCATGACCACCGAGGTACTGCGCAACATGCTCTACGCCGGGTCTTCGACCATCGGCGAACTCGCCTACGTCGTGATGGACGAGGTCCACTACCTTGCCGACCGGTTCCGCGGCGCGGTCTGGGAAGAGGTCATCCTCCATCTGCCCGAGCACGTCCGGGTCGTCGGCCTGTCGGCGACGGTGAGCAACGCCGAGGAGTTCGGCGAATGGCTCGTCGAGGTCCGCGGTGACACCACCGTCGTGGTGGACGAGCACCGTCCGGTGCCGCTGTGGCAGCACATGCTGGTCGGCAACCGGCTGATGGACCTCTTCGCCGGGCAGGAGGAGAACGCGCCCGGCAGCGAACTGCGCATCAACCCCAGCCTGCTGCGCCGCACCGAGGAGATCGGCGGACGTTTCGCCCCGGCCGGGTTGCGCGGGCCGAGAGGACGGCGAGGGGCGCCGTCTCGGATGCCGAGGTACCGGCCCCCGTCGCGCACCGACACGGTCGAGCGCCTGGACAACGCCGGTCTGCTTCCCGCGATCGTGTTCATCTTCTCCCGCGCGGGCTGCGACGCCGCCGTCGGCCAGTGCGTCCGGTCCGGCCTGCGGCTCAACGGCCCCGAAGAGGTCGAGAAGGTCCGCCGCATCGTCGCCGAGCGCACCAAGGACCTGCCCGAAGGCGATCTCGGCGTCCTCGGCTTCTGGGAATGGCGTGAGGCGCTCGAACGCGGCATCGCCGGGCACCACGCCGGGCTGCTTCCGGCGTTCAAGGAGACCGTCGAGGAACTGTTCGTCCAAGGCCTGGTGAAGGTCGTGTTCGCCACCGAGACGCTCGCGCTCGGGATCAACATGCCCGCGCGCACCGTGGTCCTCGAACGGCTGGTGAAGTACAACGGCGAGGCACACGTCGACCTGACACCGGGGGAGTACACGCAGCTCACCGGGCGGGCCGGGCGGCGTGGGATCGACGTCGAAGGCCATGCCGTCGTGGCCTGGCAGCCGGGCATCGACCCGAAACAGGTCGGCGGTCTCGCCTCGACCCGGACGTACCCGCTGCGGTCGTCGTTCCGGCCCGGCTACAACATGGCGGTGAACCTGGTCGCGCAGGTCGGCGCCGAAGCGGCCCGCGACCTGCTGGAGCAGTCGTTCGCGCAGTTCCAGGCCGACCGGTCCGTGGTCGGGCTGGCGCGGCGGATCGAGCGGAACAAGGAGGCCCTGCGGGGCTACACCTCCGCCATCACCGGGGACTTCGACGACATGCTCGAATACGTCGAGCTGCGCGCGAAGATCTCGGCGAGGGAGAAGGCGCTCTCGCGACAGAACACCTCCGCGCGGCGGGCTGGCACGGCCGAGTCGCTGGAGAAACTCCGCAAGGGAGACGTCATCGCCGTGCCCGCGGGTAGGCGCGCGGGGCTCGCGGTCGTCGTCGACCCGGGGCTCGACCCGATCCGCGAACCGCGTCCCGTCGTGGTCACCGAGGACCGCTGGTCCGGCCCGCTCTCGGTCTCCGACTTCCCGTCGCCCGTCGAGGCGCTGGGGAACATCAAGCTGCCCAAGCACATCGAGCTGCGCTCCCCGAAGACCCGTCGTGACATCGCCGCGAGTCTCCGCAACGCGGGAATTTCCTTGCCCGGCAGGCAAAAGCGCCGCACCGGGGCCAATGAGGACGGTGAGCTGGCCGCGTTGCGGCGTGCGCTGCGGGCGCATCCTTGCCACGGGCTGGCCGAACGCGAGGCGAATCTGCGCTGGGTCGAGCGGCACCAGCGTCTCTCGGCGGAGACCGAGCAACTGGAACGCAAGGTCGCCGCGACCACGCACTCGCTCGCGCGCGCCTTCGACCGCATCCTGCGGCTGCTCGGCGAGCGGGGCTACCTCGGCCCCGAATCCAAGGGCGACGGCGAGGACCGCGTGACCGAGCACGGCAAACGGCTCACCCGCCTCTACAGCGAATCCGACCTGCTCGCCGCCGAATGCATCCGGAACGGCGTCTGGCAGGGGCTGGCTCCCGCCGAACTCGCGGCCGTCGTCTCGACGCTGGTCTTCGAGGCGCGCCGCGACATCGCGGGGGAGCCGCGGCTGCCCGCCGGCAAAGTGGTCGACGCCTGGCAGGCGACCACGCGGCTGTGGATGGAACTCACCGAGGACGAGCGACGGCACAAGCTGGAGCGCACTCGCGAACCGGACGCCGGCTTCGCCTGGCCCATCTACCGCTGGGCACGCGGCGAATCGCTGGAGAAGGTCCTCACCGCCGCCGAGGCGAACGGGCAGGAGCTGTCCGCCGGCGACTTCGTCCGCTGGTCACGGCAGGTCATCGACCTGCTGGACCAGATCCGCGACGTCCTCGGGAGGGCCGATCCGGTCGGGGCGGCCGCTTCGGACGCGGTGAAGGCCCTGCGGCGTGGCGTCGTCGCGGCAGGCAGTGCGTAGCGAGACTCGACGGGACCATTGGGCTGACCGGCGGATTCGGCGCCGCCACCGGTGTGGGTACTCCTCGCGTCGAGTTGTCCCGACACCACCCCGGAACAGTGGGCAGGGGCGCCGACCTGTGGTTGGATCGCCCACGACGGCCTTGTATCTCGGTCGTGGACAATGCGGAACAGGCGGAGGCGAAACGATGAGCACGCCGTATGGCGGCAACGACCCGCAGCAGCAGCCCCAATGGGGGCAGCAGCCGGGCTACGGGCAACAGCCGGGCGGCACTCAACCGCCGAGCGGCCCGCAGCAGCAACCCCCGCAGCAGCAACCACAGTGGGGTCAGCAGCCGCAGTACGACCCGTCGCAGACGCAGCAGCAACAGCCCCAGTGGGGCCAGCAGCCCGCGCCTTACGACCCGTCCCAGCAGCAGACGGGTCACGACCCCTCCCAGACGCAGCAACAGCAGCCGCAATGGGGCCAGCAGCCACAGTACGGCCAGCAGCCGGGATACCCGCAGAGCGGACCCCAGCAGCAGCCTGGCTACCCGCAGAGCGGCCCGCAGCAGCAGCCGCAGTACGGGCAGCCGCAGCAGCAGGGCCAGTACGAGTACGGCCAGGGCCAGTTCCAGGGCACCCAAGGCGAGACGCAGGACAAGCCGAAGTCCAAGAAGGGCCTGTTCATCGGGATCGGCGCGCTCGTGGTGATCATCGCCGCGGTCGGAGTCCTCGGCTTCGTCACGCCTGGCTGGTTCAACACCCAGGTCTTCAACAACACGCAGATGCAGACCGACGTGCAGAAGCTGCTCACCGAGACCTACAAGATCCCGAACGTCAGCGCGGTCTCCTGCCCCTCGGGCAAGGAGGTCAAGGACGGCGAGAAGTTCGCCTGCACCGCCACGATCGACGGCAAGCCGCAGGACGTGCCGATCACCGTGAAGGGTGACACCGGCAACTACGAGGTCTCGCCACCCGCCGTCACCAGGTAAGCGGCGGGCGCCCGGGGCGGTCGATCCTGCATGATCGTCCCATGAGCGACTTCTCAGTGCGGCGGTTGCGGTCCGACGAGGAACGGGCCGCGACCGACCTGTTCAGGCGTGCCCTGCACGTCAAGGAGATGACCGACGAGGAATGGTCGGCGTCCGCCACGTCATTGCAGCCGGACCGTGGTTTCGGCGCGTTCGACCCGGAACTGATCGGCACCGTCCGGTCCTTCGATTCGGAAGTGACGCTGCCCGGTGGCGGCACGGTGCCGCTCGCCGCGGTCAGCCTCGTCGGCGTCCGCGCCGACCGCACCCGCCGCGGTGTGTTGACGGCGTTGATGCGCACCCAGTTCGAGGATTTCGCCGCCCGTGGCTACCCCGCGGCGATGCTGCACGCGTCGGAAGGCGCCATCTACGGCCGGTTCGGGTACGGCGTCGCCGCGCGGGGCAAGTCGATCGAGGTCGACAGGCACCGTGCCCGGCTCCGCCCCGAGGTACCGGGGGGTGGGGAGATCACCCTGCTGGACCTGGAAAGCACCATCGCGCAATGGCCGTCGCTCTTCGACGCGCTCCCGCGGACGCGGCCCGGCATGATCGCCCGGACCCCGAATCTGTGGCCGGGTTACGAACGCGAACTACGCAGGGCGACGACCCCCACGGCGACAGCGGTGCATCGTGGTCCGGACGGTGTCGACGGGTACGTCACCTATCACGTCGAACGGGCCCACTTCGGGGCCCCGGCGCTGCTGAAGATCCAGTCGTTCCATTACGCGAGCCCCGACGCGTTCGCCGGTCTGTGGCGGCATCTGCTCTCCGTGGACCTGGTCGATCGCATCACCGCCGAAAAACGGCCGCTCGACGAACCGGTCGAGCTGCTGTTCACCGACCCGCGGCACGCGGCCGTGCAGAAGATCCAGGACGAGGGCTGGCTCCGCCTCGTCGACGTCGCCTCGATGCTCGACGCCCGCACCTACCTTGGCGGACCGCTCGTCATCGAAGTCACCGATCCCTTCCTGGAACGCAATTCCGGCCGCTACCGCCTTTCCGAGGACGGCGCTGCCCGCACCACCGATCCGGCCGATCTCGAACTGCACGCCGACACCCTGTCGATGCTGTACCTGGGCGGCTGGCGGGCGTCGGACCTCGCGATCGCCGGACGCGTCCGCGCCACCGGCGAGGCCGCACTGGAACGGGCGGACCTGCTGTTCAGTACGCGAGTGAACCCCTGGTGCGGTACCTTCTTCTGACGTTGGAAGATCACGTTCGGTGGGGGTGGAGAAGCTTGAGCGGGCGAGCCGTCGCGACGGTCGTTCTGTGCGGTGCCGCTTTCGCGGTACTGGCGGCGTGTTCGGACACCCCGGCACCCGCGCCGGCGACGAAGACCGTCACGGTCCCGCCGACGACGAGTTTCTCGTCGGGCGCACAGTCCACCGGCGGCACGTCGGGTGGTTCGCCCGCCTCCCGCACCGCGAGCCGGGTCTTCGATCCGAGGACCATGCAGGCGGACGTGCGGAAGATCCTCACCGAGACCTACCAAGTGCGCGACGTCGGCGAAGTGCTCTGCCCGCCCAACCAGACCGTCAAGGACGGCAGCTCGTTCAACTGCACGGTCCAGGTCGGCGGGAAGGGCAAGACCGTCTCGATCACCGTCACCGGCGACGACGGCCGCTACGAAGTCGGCGCTCCCAGCTGAAAACCGGTTGGGTTGGCCATGACGGGACGGCAGGATCTCTTGGCATGAGCGAATTCCACGTACGTGCCGTGGCCGAAGGTGAACAGCGGGCCTGTCTCGAACTGCTCGTACAGGCCTTGCACGGCAAGCCGATCTCGGACGAAGTCTGGGCCAAGATGGCCGCGACCTGGCCCGCGGCTGGGAAGTTCGCCGCTTTCGACGACCGCGAAACCCTGGTGGGGATCGCCAGTTCCTTCGACACCGAACTGACCGTCCCAGGTGGACGGAAGCTCGCCACCGCGGCCGTCGACGGCGTCGGCGTCCGCGCGGACTGGACCCGCCGCGGCGTCCTCACCTCGATGATGGCCGCACAGCTGGAGGACATCGCCGCGCGCGGTGTCCCGCTGGCGGCGTTGCACGCGTCGGAAGGCGTGATCTACGGCCGCTTCGGTTACGGCGCGGCCACCTATGGGAAAGGCGTCGTCGTCGAACGCCTCCGAGCCCGGCTTCGTGACGGCGTGGGGCGCGACGGCGTGGTCAGGTTCGTCACCCCGGCCGAGGCGGTCGAACGCGTTCCGGCGCTGTACCGGCGATTCGCGGGCGATCGGCCGGGCTTCGTCGCCCGACCGGACCTGTGGTGGCCAGGCTTCTTCGACCGGGCCGTCACCGGGGACGAAGGCTGTCGCGTCGCGATCCACAGTGGACCCGATGGCGATGATGGTTTCGTGGTCTACCAAAGCGTCGACGTACGTGACCGTCAGGTACCGGACCGTGGAGCGCTGCTGCAGATCCGTGAACTCCACGCCGCCACACCGCGGGCGTGGGCGGGACTGTGGCGTTTCCTGCTGTCGGTCGACCTGGTGTCGGCGGTCGAAGGCCGTGGGCGCCCGATGGACGAGCCGATCGCCGAATTGCTCACCGATCCGCGGGCGGTGACCACCACCGAGGTGATCGACGACCTGTGGGTGCGGCTCATCGACGTGCTCGCCGCGCTCGAGGCGCGCACGTACGGCCCGGCCGAACCCGTGGTGCTGGAGGTGGTCGACAGGCAGCTTCCGGACAACAACGGCCGCTACGTCGTCGGCCGGAGCGGCGTGCACCGCACCACCGCCGAGCCGGACCTGCGGCTGGACGTCGACACCTTGGCGTCGCTGTACCTGGGCCATGGCTTCTTCAGTGACCAGGTGCTCGCCGGCCGCGTCGAGGTGCTCGACGAGGCGGCGGTCGCGCGTGCCGAGGCGCTGTTCCACACCACGCGGGCGCCGTGGTGCGGTACGCACTTCTAGGCCGGGTTGCGCCGGGGCTTGATCCGCACCTGCGGCAGCGTGGGTGCGGGCAGCCACGCTGTCGTGCCCTGGTAACCATCCACCCGGCCGAAGCGGTCCGACTGGGCCTGCCAAGCCTCGCGGTATTCGGCGATCTCCTCGTGGCTCCGGCCCACGAAGTTCCACCACATCACCAGTTCCTCGGTGAACGGGGTCCCGCCGAGGAGCAGCACCCTGGCCGGCTCGGTGCCCGGGTTGGCCAGCGTCAGCCGTTCGGCTCCGGGCGCGAGGTAGGCGAGTTCTCCGGTGTCCAGCGCCGTCCCGGCGACGGTGACGGAGCCGATGTCCTGCAGGACACCGTGTTCGTAAGCCGGGTCGACGCCGAGGGGCAAGGTCGCCCCGGGCTCCACCGTCAGTTCGGCGCCCAGCAGGGGAGTGAACGCCGGGACCGGTGAAGTGGTTCCGGCGAGGCTGCCGAGGAACACTCGTGCGGTGGCGCCGGGCAACCGGAGCACCGGCGGGGCGTAGTGCCGGAAATCCCGTGCGGTGTCGCGATGCTCGTCCGGCAGCGCGATCCACAACTGGACACCGTGCAGGGTCGAAGTGTCCGGAGTGGACACTTCCGAGTGCGCGATGCCGTGTCCGCCGGTCATCAGGTTGAGCTCGCCGGGCCGGACCACGGCACGGGTGCCGATGCTGTCCCGGTGCTCGATCTCACCGCTGAACAGCCAGCTCGCGGTCTGCAATCCGGTGTGCGGATGCGGTGCGACGTCCATACCGCCGGACTCCGACACGTCCTGCGGTCCGTAGTGGTCGGCGAAACACCAGGCGCCGATCAGGGACCGCTGTCGTTGGGGAAGCGTCCGGCGGACGCGGATCGCGCGCGGCCCGCCGAGCGGGACCTCACGCGGGGTCAGCACGGTGACGCCGTCGCCGGGTCGGTCCCGGCACAGCAGTTCGGCCGGGTCGGTCTCGGTGTTGCTCACGACTTGGGGAGCGCGGCCAGCAGACGCTCCACCGAACGGCCGAGATTCCAGCGTTCCGCCAGTTCCGCGACCTTGTCCGGATCGGCGGGCTCGGACG
Organism: Amycolatopsis sp. NPDC034160; assembly: GCF_055575355.1. NCBI lineage: Bacteria > Bacillati > Actinomycetota > Actinomycetes > Pseudonocardiales > Pseudonocardiaceae > Amycolatopsis > Amycolatopsis sp. NPDC034160. The sequence continues at coordinate 154,049 of NZ_JBVISU010000006.1, forward strand.
GCACCAGATCCGGCCGGGACTGCTCGATCGGTGCGTCCGCCGCGACCCGGACCACGGTCGGTGCGACCGCGAGATAGTCGGCGGCGTCGGTCAGCCGCAACCGCGTCTTGAGCGGCACCCGGGAGTCACCGGCGGTCGACGCGTCCAGCAGCGCCTGCAGTGAGCCGAACTGCGTGATCAGTTTCGCCGCGGTCTTCTCCCCGATCCCGGCCACCCCGGGTAGCCCGTCGGAGGGATCTCCCCGGAGCGCGGCCATGTCCGCGTACGCGGCGCCGGCGTGCTCCACCGGGACGCCGTACTTCTCGGCGATCTCGGCCGGGCCGAGGATCTCGGCCTTGTTCCAGCCCTTGCCGACGTAGATGACCACCGTGGGCGTCGGCTCGTGGCGCACCAGCTGGAACAGGTCGCGATCCCCGGTGATGACCTCGACCGGCGACTTCTTCTCGTGGGTCGCGAGCGCGCCGATGACGTCGTCCGCCTCATATCCGGCCGCCTCGGCGGTCGCGAGCCCGAAGGCCTCGAGGAGTTCCAGGATGATCGGCACCTGCGGGGTGAGGGTGTCCGGCACCTCTTCGACGTCGCCGCCCTCCGGAACCTCTTCGGCCACCCGGTGCGCCTTGTAGCTGGGCAGCAGGTCGGTGCGGAACTTCGGCCGCCAGTCCGCGTCCAGGCAGGCCACGAGCCGGGCGGGGCGCCGGTCGGTGAGGATCCTGGCGACGGTGTCGGTGAACCCGCGCACGGCGTTGACCGGCGTCCCGTCCGGGGCGGTCATCGACTCGGGCAGGGCGTAGAACGAGCGGAAGTAGAGGCTCGCGGAATCGAGGAGGGCGAGGGGTCCGGTCACCCGGACAGCCTGCCACGTCCCGGTCCGAAAGTCCGTGAAGGACCCGACCCCCAGCCGAGTCCTTCACGGAAGCCGGTCAGGCGGCGTAGGGCCGCACCCGGCGCGCGTCACGCAGGGCGTTGGCCCACCAGCCCAGCTGGTTCAGCAGCGTGGCCGCCGCGAGGTCGACGTCTTCGGCGGCGTGGGGTTCGCCGTCGGGCCCGAAGCAGTTCCAGGCGTAGGGAAAGCTCACGGTCTCGCGGATCGTGGCGGCGTGCAGTTCGGCGAGGACCGGGCGCAGGTGCTCGACCGCGCGCAGACCGCCGGAGATCCCGCCGTAGGACACGAAGGCGACCGGCTTCCCGTGCCATTCGGGGCCGGTGGCGTCGAGGGCGGTCTTGAGCGGGCCAGGGTAGCTGTGGTTGTACTCGGGGACGATCAGCACGACGGCGTCCGCGGCGGCGACGCCGGGGGAGAGTCCTTCAGGGGTTTCGGCCAAATCGATGACGGACAGGTTGACGTCTTCGCGCTGTTTCGCGCGGTCGAGGAACCAGTTCGCGACTACGGGGCCGAAGCGGCCCTCGCGGACGCTGCTGATCACGACGGCGAGCTGGTAAGGCGTGTTCGTTGTCATGCGACCGACCGTAAAACCTGAAGTTAGGTTGAGGTCAACCTCGAGCGCGACCGGCTGGTGAGCCAAGAGGCCGGGACCGACTAGGCTCGCCACCATGTCGCGCCGTTCCCTTCACAACCCAGCCCCCGACACCGCCGGCCTTCGCGCCCGCCTCGACCGGGCCCGCGCCGCCGCGGCCGCGGCCGGCACCGACGCCCTGCTGATCGCGCCCGGCTCGGACCTGCGCTACCTCATCGGGCAGGCGGGTGGCTCGTTCGAGCGGCTGACCACGCTGGTGATCCCGGCCGACGGCGTCCCGGCGCTGGTGCTGCCGAAGCTCGAAGCGCCCGGCTACGCCGACGTCCCCGCCGACGAACTGGGCATCGAGGTCGTCACCTGGGTCGACGGGGACAACGCCTACGAACTGGTCGCCGACCGGCTCGGCAAGCCGGGCCAGGTCGCGGTCAGCGACTTCACCCCGGCCCTGCACGTGCTCGCGTTCCGCGGCGCGCTCGGCGAGGCCGAGCAGACGCTGGCCGGGCCGATCGTGCGCGAACTGCGGATGCGCAAGGACGCGACCGAGATCCAGGCGCTGCGCGACGCGGGCGCGGCCATCGACCGGGTCCACGCCCGCGTCCACGAGTGGCTGCGGCCGGGCCGCACCGAGGCCGAGGTCGGTGCGGACATCACCGCCGCGATCGTCGAAGAGGGCCACACGCACGCGGACTTCGTGATCGTCGGCTCCGGCCCGAACGGGGCCAGCCCCCACCATGACGTCTCCGAGCGGGTCATCGAGCGCGGCGACGTCGTCGTGGTCGACATCGGCGGCCCGATCGCCGAGGGCTACAACTCCGATTCCACCCGCACCTACGCGGTCGGCGAGCCGCGCGACGCCGACGTCGCCGAGACCTACGCGGTCCTGCAGCGGGCTCAGCGCGCCGCGGTCGAGGCCGTCCGTCCCGGCGTCACCGCCGAGTCGATCGACGCCGCCGCGCGCGACATCATCGCCGACGCGGGCTTCGGCGAGTACTTCATCCACCGCACCGGCCACGGCATCGGTCTCGACGTGCACGAAGAGCCCTACATCATCAAGGGCAACACACTGCCGCTCGAGCCGGGCATGGCCTTCAGCGTCGAGCCCGGCATCTACCAGCCGGGCCGCTGGGGCGCCCGGATCGAGGACATCGTCGTGGTCACCGAGGACGGCGTCGAGTCGGTCAACCAGCGTCCGCACGACCTGATCGTGCTCGACGCATGACCGGTTCTCTGGAGCCGCTGGACCAGGCCATCGTGCAGGAGCTGGCGGCGGACGGACGACGCAGTTTCACCGATCTCGCCGAGCGGGTCGGTCTTTCGGTGTCGGCGGTGCACCAGCGGGTGCGGCGGCTGGAGCAGCGCGGCGTGATCCTCGGATACACCGCGCGCCTCGACGGCGAGCAGATCGGCCTTCCGCTCACCGCGCTGATCTCGTTGACGCCGAACGACCCCGCCGCCCCGGACGACTATCCGCAGCGACTCGAGCACATCAAGGAGATCGAGTCCTGCTACTCGGTCGCCGGCGACGAGTCGTACATCCTCCTGGTCCGGGTGGCCTCGCCGCTCGGCCTGGAGGATCTGCTCCGCCGCATCCGCGAGGCCGCCAAGGTCTCGACGCGGACCACGGTGGTGCTTTCGACGCCGTTCGAAGGACGCTCGCCGACCTTATGACCGGCCCTTTCTCGGAAAAAGGGTGGGCTTGCGCGGCGCTGGTACGATAAAAGGTATGGCAACACGTAAGGTCACACTCTCACTCGACAGTGGTGCGCTCGAGTTCGCCGAGCGGGCCGCCAAGGCACACGGGATCTCGGTCTCGTCGTGGTTGTCCAAGGCGGCTCGAAGGGAAGCCGTCCGCACCGGATACACCCCGCAGCGCACTCCGGTCGAACCGTCCGCCGAGTCGGACGAGGCCGAGCTGACCGCCGCGGAGAAGGATCTGCGTGCACAGGGGTGAAGTCTGGACGTACCACCCCCCGACCGAACCGGCACGGCAGCGCACCGTCGTGCTGCTGTCCTCGGACGGGGTGAACGAATCCGAGCGGCCGTGGCTGCTCGGCACCGAACTGCTGGACCGTGATCCACAGGACATCCTCGGTGTCGCCGTCGACGCGCGGTATTGGGTTTCCACGTTGAACCTCACGCGCCTGTACCGGCCGTGGTTCGACGAGAAGATCGCGGAGATCGACCAAGAGGTCCAGGAGCGCATCGACATCGCGTTGCGCGCCGCACTCGACCTCTAGCGGGCGATCACTTCGGGCGCGGCGTGCAGTTTGCCGTCGGGCCCGGAGAGACAGGACGCGTTGCCGCCGCGTGCGGCGAGGAACTCGTTGAGGCAGTTCGCGATCTGAGCGTGCCCGTTCGCGTTGGGGTGGAACGACTCCTGCAGCGCGTGGCTCGCACGGTCCACTTGGCCGAGGTCGCGCAGTTGCAGCGTCAGCCTGCTGAACCATTCGTTCGCCGGGTCGCTGCTGCACGCCTCACGGCCCGCGCCCGCCCGCGAAAGGTCGAGGAACCGCGCGCTGGTCGCCCGCGATGCCTGCTTGAGCCCGTCTGCCAGGACGGAGACACCGTCGCGGCGCATCCAGTCCAGATCCTCGGTGCGGAACGGGCAGCCGTTGAGGCTGCGGAGCGCTTCCGGGATCTGCGGGCCGACCGGTGATGCGTAGGACATCAGCACGAGCTGGTAGTCCGCCGGGATGTAGCCGGCCTGTGCCAGCACCTTCTTGACGTCGGCGACGGCATTGGTCACCTTCGGCACCATGGCGTCCACTTTGGACTTCCAGGTGGTGCGGAGTGCCGCACTGCACGGCGGATTCTGCGGGGAGAACCACGCCTTGAAGCATTCGTTGACCTGAGCGGAGAACTTCGGCTCGTCGTTCGCGCCGATCGCGATCACCACCGCGGCGACCCGATGGTCCTTGATCAGGTTCGCGAGCTGCTGGGCCTGCGACGGTTCGGTCCACTGCTTGGCCTCGCCGAGGGCGACCTGCTCGGAAGGCGCTCCGGAACAGCCGAGGTTCACGCGCGCGGTGACGTCGGGGATCTTGATCTGCTCGACGAAGGCGTTGGGGGAGCGGTGGCACCAGTTGCCGCCCTGTCCGTTGGTCGTGGGCGTGTAGTCGCCCGCACCCTCCCCGGAAACGGTGCTGTCGCCGATGGAGACGACCGTCAACGGCCCCGTGCCCGGCGGCCCTTGGCGAGGGGACGGTTGCCCCGGGCGGCTTTCCGACCCGAAGAAGGCAAAGAAACCAACGAGGACCACCACGAACGTGAGCGCGAGAGCACCCCACCACCACCGGAAACGTCGCATCGTCACCGAAGTCTACGGACACCCGGTCCGAACGGGTGAGCAAGCCGGGTGTGACGATCACAATGCCGGGTCAGCCGGCCTCCGTCAGATCCGTTCGCGCCGCCAGGTCCGACACGATGTCGAGCACGCCGGGCAAGGCGGGTTTGTCGTTGTCCGGGGTCCAGGCCACCACCGTGCGGGCGGTGTCGCCCGTCAGCGGCACGAACACCACGCCGCTCCGGCGCAGGCTGTGCGACGACCGAGCCAACCTGGTCACGCCGACGCCCGCGGCGACCAGGCCGAGCAGCCCCTGGACGGTCGCCGCCCGCTGTACCACGCGCGGGGTGAACCCGGCCGCCGCGAATTCGCTGTCGTAGCGGCGATGCCACGGCTCCCACGAACCGCGGGGTGTGAGCACCCACGGCTCGTCCGCCAGATCCGCGAGCTTCACTTCGCGGGAGCCCGCCAGCCGATGCCCCTCGGGCAGCACGGCGCAGACCTCCTCGATGATCAACGTGCGGGTCTCGAAGCCGTCGATCAACGGTGGCCGGGTGAAGATCAGGTCGTAGCGGCCCCGGGTCAACCCGTCGACGAGCGCCGCGATCTGGGTGTCGTCCGTGGTGAGGGTCAGGTCAGGGAGCCGGTCGCGGACCGCGCGTACCACCGGCGGGAGGAGGTAGTTCGCCGTGGTGGTCAGGAAACCGAGGTGGAGCGTGCCGATTTCGCCGCGCACCGCGCGATCCAGCACCGACAGCGCCTCGTCGTTGCGCGCCAATACCGCACGCGCCTCGGGAAGGAACAGTGAGCCGACTTCGGTGAGCCGGGTGCCGCGGCTGTCGCGCTGCAGGAGGGTCGCGCCGAGAAGCCGCTCCAGGACGCTGATCTGCTGGGAAAGCGACTGCTGGGCGATATGCAGGCGGCGTGCCGCGCCGGTGAAGCTCGCTTCTTCGGCGACGGCGACGAAGTACCGCAACTGCCGCAACTCAGGGGTCACAGGCTCAGACTGTAGCCGCACCAGGAAGCCGGTGTTGGCGGGCCGAACGCGATCTTCGCACCATGGAGGACGGAAGCACCCCTGAGCCTCAGGGGCATGGACGAAGACGAAGGAAGACCCGAATGACACAGGAAACCGCGGGCCGCGTCTGGCTGATCACCGGTTGCTCGGCCGGGTTCGGCAGGCACCTCGTCCTGGCCGCCCTCGACGCGGGTGACCGCGTGATGGCCACCGCGCGCCGCCCGGAAACCCTGGCCGAACTGGAAGAACTCGGACAGGGCCGGGTGCGCACGGCCGCGCTCGACGTCACCGACTCCGCGCAGATCGAGGCGGCGGTGAGCGCCACCCTGGCCGCGTTCGGCCGGATCGACGTCGTGGTGAACAACGCCGGGCACGGATCGGTCGGGGCGGTCGAAGAACTGACGATGGCCGAGCTGCGCTCGCTGATGGACGTGATGTTCTTCGGCGCCGTCGAGGTCACGAAAGCCGTGCTTCCACACCTGCGTGCGCAGGGCAGCGGTGCCATCGTGCAGATGAGTTCGATGGGCGGGCAGCAGAGCCCGCCCGGGTTCGGTGCCTATTGCTCGGCGAAGTTCGCGCTGGAGGCGATGTCGGAATCCTTGGCCGCCGAGGTCGCACCATTCGGCGTCAAGGTGCTGATCGTGGAACCCGGCGCATTCCGCACCGAGTTCGGCGGCGCCCGGCTGCAGCGGTCGCGGGTGATCGAGGCCTACCGCGAATCGACCGGCGCGATCCGGGATTTCGTCGAGGGGATGGACGGCTCACAGCCCGGCGACCCTGCGAAGGCCGCCGCCGCGATCGTGAAGGTGCTCGAAAGCGACAACTCGCCGCTGCGGCTCGCGCTCGGCGACGACGCTGTCGACGGGCTGCGGGCCACACATGAAGCGAAGGCGGCGGAGTTGGCGGCTTGGGAGGACGTGAGCCGGTCTACGGCGTTCTGAGCGAGTCCACCCAGCGCTGGATCGCTGTGTCGAGCAACCACTGCGCGGGCGTCAGCGTTCGCAGGGACGCGGCGAAATCCGTCCGTTCGTCCCGCGCGACCGCCTTCGCCTGCCACTTCCGGGATTCATCTGCCGTCGAGCCACCCGCAAACGTAGTAGTTCGTGTCCTCGCTCCGCTCGACGTACCAGGAGTAGACGATGTCACCCGCCAGCCTGCCGGTCCGCGCGTTCCGCTGGGTGACCTTGGCCTGCACGGTCACGAACTCCATTCCTGGCGGGACGGAGTACGGCAGCATCTCCCAGCGCTCGACATAGTGCCCGTTCAGTTCGAAGCCCAGCAGCCCTTCGCGCAGACGCGGGCAGGTGCCGCTCCGCAACGCGGTCATGTCGTGGTTGGCCAGACCGTTCATGTAGACCTGGAACACCCGGTCGATCGCCGCGGGTTCGAGGCCCGGCGCGGACGACGAGGTCGGCGCGGGAGGCGTCACGGTCAGGGTTTTGGTCTCGACCGGGGGAGCGGTGTACGACGTGGATGTCGCGGACGGTTCGTCGGAGCTCGGTACCGGAAGGGCGCCTCGGCACGCCGACACTGCCGTGCCGAGGCCGATCAGGAACACGCCCACCCGGACGCGCGAAGTCAGAGGTCTCACGCCGCCGACGCTAAGCGGGCTTCATGAAATTCGGATGACGCGTGCGGGCAGATGCTTGTGGTTGCGGTGATCGCGCCCGCGGGTGGGTCGTGAGTGGCGTTTCGTGTTCTAACCCGAATCGCCACTCACGACCCGCCGAGAACCCGCGAATGTAGCCGGGGGCAGCTGGCGGAAGGCAGGACTTATCCTCTCCTGCGGGGTCGGTCTATTGAGGGGTGAGCAAAGGTGGTGTGTCGCGAAAGCGGCTTCGGGGCGTGTGGTGTCCCGCGAGTGGCAGGGACGGACCCGTGACGATGGTGGAATCGGCACGTTGAAGCCATGGCACCTCTCGCGATCGGTGCGTCGGTCTATGTCCTGAGGTGCATGGTGTTGCGTCTCGGGGTCCCGGTGGGGTCGAGGTAGGTGGGTGGGGTGAATTCGGGTAGTCCGTCTTGGGCGATTTGGACTTTCCATTGGCTGTGGTGGATCAGCCGGTGGTGTTTGGTGCACAGCAGGACGAGATTGTCGATCTTCGTCTCACCATGATGTCGCCAGAAAACAATGTGGTGTGCGGTGCAGCGCGGCACCGGCATATCGCAGCCGGGAAACGCGCAGCCGCCATCGCGGATGGTCAAGGCGTACTTCTGGGCCAACGACACTGTCCGTTTGGATCGGCCGATGTCCAACGGTTCACCAGCAGTACCGAGAACACCAGGCCGAACGCGGGCGTCACAGGCCAAGATCCGCGCGTCGGTGGCATTGATCGGCCCGACCAGATCCAGGTGCGCCTCGCCGAGATCGCTGATCAGGTCCTCATACGACATGGTGATCAGGATGTGGGTGGCTTCCCCGGCCTGTCCGGGGAGGTTCCGGCTGGTGGTCTTCAACCGCACGTAGTCGGTGAAGGCATCCCCGTAGCGTTCGTCTGGGGTACGAGAGTCGCGGACCCCGTCGATGGCTTTGTGGGGTTTCGCCATCGGGTCGAGGTCGGACTTCAACCGCGCATACGTCTCCAGATCGAGGGTGGCTGTGAGGCAGAGGGTGCCGTCACGGTGTGTGACGAACCGCAACTCCGGCCGCACGTCTTTCGGGTCCTCGTTGCGCGGCTCTTTCCCATCAGGGTCCAGCTTGTCCAGGAGTCGTCGCCCGGCGCGGGCGATCTGCCGAGGCCCGGCCCGGCGAGCCAGCTCGACGAGGATTTTCTCCCCGCCTCGTACGTCTTCTTCCGGGACGGTGGAGGGGATGCGGGCGAGGGTGCGGATGATCGCGTCGATCTGACTGCCGCCGATCGCGCCCTCCGCGGCGGCTTCGGCGGTCAAGGGCGCCAGCGGTGGCACGACCTCGCCACCCACCACCACCCCGGAATGCAACGCCAGCACCCGGTCAGCACGGACGCCAGCTTCCTTCTCCGTGACATGAAAGTCTTCGAAAATCAGCGCCGACAACGTCGAATGACCGGAACATCCACGGACACCCCGGTTATTGATTTCCGCCAGGATCGCGTACTGCTCCGCATTCAATTGCCGCTTCAGAACCTCGATTTCCTGTTTGCGGGCGTGCAGCGTCGCAGTATCGGCACGCCACCACTCGGAGCGCACTTGAGGACTGTTTTCGCTGGCCACAACCTCAAGAATACCGAATACCGAACACATGTGCTAGCCCGATTTGCGTAGCGATCAGCCGCCGCTCATTTCACCCGATAGAGGTCAAGCTGCGGCCAAACAACTGCGCGGAGCAACAAACTTATAGGACGCGTAGGCGCCTTCGCTGCGAGGCTTTCCGTGGGGCGCGCTAAGGCGGTCGTGAGTGGCGTTTCGTGTTCTAACCCGAATCGCCACTCACGACCGCCGCCCAACACCGTCCCGCGTCAGCAGTTCTCCAGGAAGTGCCGCAGCACCCGCGTGCCGAACCGCAACCCCTCGACCGGGACACGCTCGTCGACCCCATGAGCCATCGCGCGGTACGGAAAACCTTCCGGCAGCCACAAAGGCGCGAAGCCGTAGCAGTCGATCCCGAGTGGGCTGAACGCCTTCGCGTCCGTTCCGCCGCCCATGCAGTAAGGGACTACGACCGCTTCGGGGTCCTCCGACCGCAGTGCGGCCGCCATGGCGTCGAACCACGGCGAATCCACCGGGGCCTGCACCGGTGGCTGGTGCGCGACGAACTCACGGGTGACGCCCTCGCCGAGCATCGCGTCGATCTCGGCGAACAGGGCGGGTTCCGCACCGGGCAGTACGCGGATGTCCACCTGCGCCTCGGCCGAACTCGGGATCACGTTCACCTTGTAGCCGGCGTCGAGCATGGTCGGGGTCGTGCTGTTGCGGACGGTCGGCACCACCAGCGCCCCGGCGGGGCCCAGCCGCGCGATCGTTCCGTCCACATCGGACAGATCGACCGGGACGCCGAGCGCCTCCCCGGTGCGTTCCAGGAACGCTTGCACCGTCGGGGTGAGCTGGACCGGCCAGCGGTGCGCGGCGATTTTGCCGAGCGCGGTGATCAAGCGGGTGACCGCGTTCTCGTCGTTGGGGCGCGATCCGTGCCCTGCCCGTCCCTTGGCGGTCAGCCGCAGGTGCGCGGTGCCGCGTTCGGCCGTGGCCACCGGATAGAGTCGCACGGTCCGGCCGTCGGCGGCGGGGACGTGGTAGGTGTAGGCGCCGGACTCGCTGATCGCGGCCGCGCAGCCGTCGAACAGGTACCGGTGCGTCGCGGCGAGCCAGTGCGCGCCGTACTCGCCCTTGTCCTCCTCGTCGGCGACGAACGCCAGGACGAGGTCTCGGCGCGGGCGCGCACCGGTGGCGAGGGCGGCGAGCACCATCGCGCAGAAGTCCTTCATGTCGACCGCGCCGCGGCCCCAGAGGAATCCGTCGCGCACTTCGCCCGAGAACGGGTCCACCGACCAGTCGGCGGCGTCGGCCGGGACGACGTCGAGATGCCCTTGTACGAGCAGCGCGGGCAGGTTCGGGTCGGTGCCCGGGACCCGGGCGATCACGTTCGCGCGCCGGGGCGCGGACTCGATGATCTTCGAGCCGATCCCGATCCCTGACAGCAGCGACGCGACGTACTCGGCCGCTTCCCGCTCGCCCTCGGAGTCCCCGCTACCGCGGTTCGTGGTGTCGAACCGGATCAACCGCGAACAAACCTCGACAACATCCAGCTCAGCCATAGATACCCTGCACCGCTCCGGCCGCGATCGCCGTGACGATCTTGAACGCCTTCATCGCTTCTGTCATGTCCGGCGCGTCGAAGCCGACTCGCCGGACGCCGATCTGTTCCACCGTCGGGATCACCGCCGCGGCCTGCGCGAGATGACTCGCGTCGAACTCGACCTCGATCCGGTGGCCAGTGGTGTACCGCTCGACCCTGCCCGCCCGGTTCATCGAGTCCGTCGCGGCCGAGGTCAGCAGCTCCGCGGTCCTCGCGGGCGGGAGACAGATCGCGGCGTAGCGGCTGACGCACTCCTTCACCCTGACCAGTTCCGCCTCGGGCGCGTAGTCCTGGGCGTCGTCGCAGGCCTTGTCGTCACCGGAGACGACCAGCACCGGGACGCCGTACTCGGCCGCCATCGCGGCGTTGAGCCTGCCTTCGCTGGCGGGGACGTCGTCGAGCCACACACCGGTAATCTGGTTCTCTAAGTAGGTGTGGGAGAGGACGCCGTCGAAGCCGGCGCCGGCGTGATAGCCGAGGAAGACGACCCCGTCCACGCCGGTGTCGATCCCTTGCATCATCGAGAGCGGCTTGTGCCTGCCGGTGAGCATGCGCGCCCGGCCGTCGAGGTCTTCGAGCAGAAGATTCCGCTGGGACGAATGCGCCTCGTTGACCAGTACGTCGGTGGCGCCCGCGTCGAACAGGCCGGCGATGGTCGCGTTGACGTCACCGGTGAACAGGCGCCGGAAACGTTGCCACTGTTCGGTTCCGGGGATGACGTCCTCGGTCCAGGTGACGCCGGTGGCGCCCTCCATGTCCGCCGAGATCATGATGCGCATGCCGGGCACCCTAGCCGAGGCGCTTTGCCTTCGCCGCCGGGATCAGGGCCAGGAACCGGAACGCGAATAGACCGCCCACGCACGCTCCCAGGCCGCGGCCCGGTGCCGGTCCAGTATCAGCCGCAGGACCCGGTGGAGGAGGACGAGCGTGGCGACCACCGCGAACCAGAGCCAGAGGCCGACGAGCACGGAATCGAACACGGCCGTGGACGCGGTCTTCGGGGCGGAGGTGAGGGCACCGCGGGCGTCGATCCAGATCGGCACCGGCGATCCGGCGGGGCTGCCGGGTGTGGCGAGGACGCCGCCGGTGTGCCGGACCCCTCGCGAGTCGGTCCAGGCGGCCTCGGTGGTGGCGTCGACGGTCCCGACGCTCTCGCTGTCGACGATGCGGACGGGCGCGGCTTTCAGCAGGTACGCCGTGGTGGCCTGGCGGCCGGTCGCGGCGGCGGCGGCCTCGGCCACCTGTCGGTCGTGATTGGCCGAGCCGACGGCGGCCGCGACGGGGATGGCGAGGACCGAGGCGAGGATGATGAGCTTCAGGAGCAGGGCTTCGACGCGGTCCGAGACACGTGCGAGCGAGTTGTGGCCGGGAAAGAGCCGCCGCCGGAACCGGGCGATCGGACCGCTTGACCCGTGCACGAGCAACCCCATTTCCTCCAGGACACGGAAACCCTCCGTGGCCGATTGTCGGTCACCGGCGCATCGTTGTCGCGGTATCGGGACACAGACCACTCTGTGAAGCGATGCACAGCCATTATTCGTTTTGCCCGTCCGCGCTCCCCGGCTACCGTCGTGGCCATGGGAACTTTGTCCTTCCTGTGATTCTCGCCTTCGACGCGGCCCTGGCGTAGAGCCTTCGCTCCGCCGGGCCGCGTCCTTCCGCGCGCTCTTCTTCCTTCCGAGAATCCAGGAGGACGCCCTTATGCGTACCCCGTGTCAAAATCCCGGAACACAACTCGTGCTCTCCGGTGTCACCAAACGTTTCGACGACCACGTCGTGCTGGACCAGGTCGGCTTCACCGTCAAACCGGGGGAGAAGGCCGGTGTCATCGGCGACAACGGCTCCGGTAAATCCACGTTGCTGAGGCTGATCGCCGGCCGCGAGAAGGCGGGCAACGGCACGGTGACCGTCTCCGCCCCAGGTGGGATCGGCTATCTCCCGCAGACGCTGGAGCTGCCCGACACCGCCACGGTAGGAGAGGCGATCGACCTCGCGCTGGCCGACATCCGGGAGCTCGAATCCCGGCTGCGGGCGGCCGAGGCGTCACTGGAAACCGCTGAAGACCTGGCCGCCTACGGCGATCTCACCGCCGCGTACGAGGCCCGCGGCGGCTATGAAGCCGACGTCAGGGTGGAGGTGGCGCTGCACGGACTCGGACAGCCGGGCCTCGACCGCGGCCGGGCGCTGGGCACGCTGTCCGGCGGGCAGCGGTCCCGGCTGGCGCTGGCCGCCACGCTGGCGGCGGCACCCGAACTGCTGTTGCTGGACGAGCCCACCAACGATCTCGACGACGAAGCCGTCGCCTGGCTGGAGAACCACCTCCGCGGGCATCGCGGCAGACTCGTCGCGATCACCCACGACCGGATGTTCCTCAGCCGCGTCACCACCACGATCCTCGAGGTCGACGCCGACCGCCGGACCGTGCACCGGCACGGTGACGGCTACGCGGGTTATCTCGCGGCGAAGGAGGCGGCGCGGGCAAGGTGGGTCCGGGAATACGAGGAGTGGCGGCTGGAGAAGGCCCGGCACGAGGCGCTGGCGGACGCCAACATCGACCGGTTCTCGGCGATCCCGCGCAAGGCCCCGGCGGCCTTCAGCGGGGCAGGCGCCTTCCGTGCCCGCTCCCGGGCACACGGGGCGATGAGCCGGATCCGGGCGGCCCGCGAGCGGATCCAGCGGCTCGAAGCCGATCCGGTTCCGCGTCCGCCGCGGCCACTGCGGTTCACCGCGCGGATCGCCGCCGGGGAGGTGGAGGCCGGTCGGCCCGTGGTCAGGGTGGAGGACGTGTCGGTGGCAGGCCGGTTGCCGCGGACGTCGCTGTGCGTGCGGCCCGGTGAACGGGTACTCGTGACCGGTCCCAACGGGGCGGGCAAGACCACCCTCATGCGGGTGCTCGCCGGTGAGCTGACGCCGTCGACCGGGTCGGCGGAGCGCGCGGGCCGGATCGGGTTCCTGCGGCAGAACGGCGGCCTCGCGGGTGACGCGCGGACAGTGCTGCAGGTGTTCACGGCGGACGGTGACGAGGAAGAAGCCGCGGAGACGTTGCTGTCACTGGGCCTGTTCCGGGCGCCGGATCTGCGGAAGCCGGTCCGGGACCTGTCGGTCGGGCAGCGGCGCAGGCTGGAGCTGGCACGGCTGGTGACGGCCGGTACCGACCTGCTGCTGCTCGACGAGCCGACCAACCACCTCGCCCCGGATCTGGTGGAGGAGATGGAGCAGGCGCTCGAGCGGTACACCGGCGCTCTCGTCGTCGTCACCCACGACCGGCGGATGCGGCGGACGTTCGAAGGCAGGCGACTCGAGCTGGCCCCCGAATCGGTCGCGGTCTGATGTGGCCGCGGAAGTGTCGCGCATAGTGAGACGGTGAACACCGGGGCGAGCACCCGGCGTAACCTTCCCCGACGCGATGACGTTGGGGGGATGATCGACTTGACCGGCAGCACGGTTCGCCATGCCGTCTACTTGCCACCTTTCGGCCCGTTCGGCGAGCCCGCGGTGCTCGTGGACCTCGCGGTCCGCGCGGAGGCGGCGGGCTGGGACGGCTTCTTTCTGTGGGACCACGTCGTCGCGGACACGATGCCCATCGCTGATCCGTGGACGACGCTCGGCGCGATCGCGCACGCCACCACCACGCTGCGGTTCGGGCCGATGATCACCCCGCCCGCGCGACGCCGTCCGTGGGTGGTCGCGCGGCACGCGTCGACGGTCAGCAGGCTTTCGGGCGGGCGGCTGATCCTCGGCACGGGTCTCGGTTCGGACGAATCCGGCGACTTCAGCCGGTTCGGCGAGCAGACCGACCTGCTGACCCGGTCGGCGATGTTCGACGAAGGCCTCGACGTCATCCGCGCGATCTGGTCCGGCAGGCGGTTCGACCACGACGGTGCGCACTATCAGGTGGCGCTGGCCGAGTCGCCGCCCGAGCCGCATCCGATCCCGATCTGGGTGGCGAGCTCCACCGACAATCCGCGAGTCGTCCGGCGGGCGGCGCTGTGCGACGGGATCTTCCCCAACCCCGAGGACCACACGCCGACGGCCGAAGAGATCGCCGACACCCACCGCGCGCTCGGCATGGCCGGACTGGAACCGGGACGGCCGTTCGACGTCGCGGTCGCCGGCAACGCGAGTCTCGCGTGGGGGGAGCCGATCAAGGTGGACCTTCCCGCGCTGGCGCGGGCCGGGATGACGTGGTGGATGGAATCGCTGATGCACCTCGATCCGCTGGAGCTCTCGCAGAAGATCGTGGACGCCGGCCCGCCACGGTGGTGACCACCCACTGTCCTTAATGGTCCGCCGAGTGTCGCGGGCTCCGTGAACCCTCGGCACGCTGAAACCGTCGGTGGTGAAGTCTTGACCGTGCGTCGATCGCGTGGGTAATCTCTCCTTTACCTTCCAATAGTAAGGAAGGTTTCCTATCTAATTCCGCCGCCCTGACCGTCGGTGCGCCAACGCCGGTGCCGCCGACGCGAGAGGAGAAGCCGAATGCGTTGGGACAAGATCCGTCTCCGGGTGACGGCCGCACTGACCGCCGGACTGCTGGCCCCGGTCGCCGCCGCGAGCACGTCGATGGCGACCGAGACCGCGGGAGAACCCGCAACGCAGGCAGCCGCCGCACTGCCGCCGGGCAGCCCTGCCGCGGTCAACGGACAGCTGAAGGTCTGCGGCCTCCAGCTCTGCAACTCCGCGGGCAAGCCGATCCAGCTGCGTGGCATGAGCACCCACGGAATCCAGTGGTACAGCCAATGTGTGAAGGCCGCGTCGCTCGACGCGCTGGCCAACGACTGGAAGGCCGACGTCCTCCGGATCTCGATGTACATCCAGGAAGGCGGCTACGAGACCAACCCGCGCAAGTTCACCGACATGGTGCACTCCTACATCGAAGAAGCCACCAAACGCGGGATGTACGCCCTGGTCGACTGGCACCAGCTCACCCCCGGTGACCCGAACGCCAACCTCAGCCGCGCGAAGACGTTCTTCACCGAGATCGCCCAGCGGCACAAGGACAAGACCAACATCATCTACGACATCGCCAACGAGCCCAACAACGTCAGCTGGGACCGCGTCCGCAGCTACGCGGAGCAGATGATCCCGGTCATCCGCGCGCAGGACTCCGACGGCGTCGTGCTCGTGGGCACCCACGGTTGGGGCTCGCTCGGCATCTCCGACGGCCGCGACGAGACCGACATCGTCAACAACCCCGTGCGCGCCACCAACTTCATGTACACATTCCACTTCTACGCGGCGTCGCACAAAACCGAGTACTTCAACGCCCTGACCCGCGCCGCGAGCAAGATCCCGCTGTTCGTGACCGAATTCGGCACCCAGACCGCCAGCGGTGACGGTGGCAACGACTTCACCAACTCCCAGAAGTACCTGGACTTCCTGGCGTCGAAGAAGATCAGCTGGACCAACTGGAACTTCTCCGACGACAGCCGTTCGGGCGCGGTGTTCAAGCCGGGCACCTGCTCGGGCTCCTCGTTCACCGGCACGGCTCCGCTGAAGCCCGCCGGTGTCTGGATCCGGGACCGCATCCGCACCGCGGACAACTTCCCGACCTCCTGATCCCGGCAGCGCGCGTGTAATGAGGGGTCCCCATCGGACGAAAAGTGTCCGATGGGGACCCCTCATGACACTTCAGCCGAGCGGCTCGAAGTCGAGCGAAGCGAGCCGGTCCGGGTCGGCGAGGATGTCGATCTCCGCGATCTTGCCGTCCACGACGGTGAAGGCGAAGAGTGTCTGCGGCACGCCGTCCTTGGTGACGAGCATGCCTGCCGCGCCGTTGACCAGCACGGGCCGCGGAACCGCGCCGATGCCCGTCTGCCGGAACATGAGCGCCTGGTTCGCGACCATGGCCGCCCCGCGCAGGGAACGCGAAGTCCCGGCCGGCGCCGCGCCACCCTCCGCGCGGAGCAGGACGTCCGGGTCGAGCACGGAGACCAGGGCATCGAAGTCGCCGTCGCGCGCGGCGGCGAAGAACGCGTCCACGACTTCCCGCTGACGGTTCAGGTCCGAGTCGGGGACGGTCGGCGAGCCCTGCAGACGGCGGCGGGCGCGGCTGGCCAGCTGTCTGGTCGCGCCCGGTGACCGGCCGACGATCGGCGCGATCTCGTCGAACGGCAGGGCGAACATGTCGTGCAGCACGAACGCGAGACGTTCGGCCGGATCCAGGGTGTCGAGCACGACGAGGAGTGCGAGCCCGACCGAGTCCGCCAGCAGGATCTCGTGTTCCGGGTCGATCCCGCCCTCGCGGCCGATGATCGGGTCGGGAAGCTGCGCGCCCACCGGGTCCTCGTGCCGCGACTTGCGCGAGCGCAGCATGTCGAGGCAGATCCGGCCGACTACGGTGGTCAGCCAGCCGCCGAGGTTGTCGACGTCCTCGCCGCCGTCCCGGCTGAGCCGCAACCAGGCCTCCTGCACGGCGTCGTCCGCTTCGTTCAGCGAACCGAGCATCCGGTACGCCACCGCCCTCAGATGCGTCCGGTGCCCTTCGAAGCGCCGCGCCAGCCAGTCGTGTTCTTCCACGGTCCCCATCCTTCTCGCCTGTCCGTCGTAACCCTGACGGATGGGGGACCGGGGATGTGACAGGGCCTCATCGGGATTGTGCCGGCCGAATTCCGGGGAGGCCGGTCGGTCACAACGCCTCCACGATGGTCGCGTTGGCCTGGCCGCCGCCTTCGCACATCGCCTGCAGGCCGTAGCGGGCGCCGTGGTGGTGCAGGGCGTTGACCAGGGTGCCCATCAGCCGGGTGCCGCTCGCGCCGAGCGGATGGCCCAGGGCGATCGCGCCGCCATGGACGTTGACCTTGGCCGGATCGGCCCCGGTTTCCTGCTGCCAAGCCAATACGACGCTGGCGAACGCCTCGTTGATCTCGAACAGGTCGATGTCCGCCAGGCGCAGGCCCGCGCGCCGCAGCACCTTCTCCGTCGCCGGGATGACACCGGTGAGCATGAGCAGGGGATCGGAGCCGGTGACGGCGAAACTGTGGAGCCGGGCGCGGGGCCGCAGACCCAGCCGGGCGGCGGTCTCGCTGGAGGTGATCAGGGCGGCGGAGGCGCCGTCGTTGATCGGGCTGCTGTTGCCCGCGGTCACCGACCAGTCGATCTGCGGGAACCGCGCGGCCACGGCCGGATCATGGAACGCCGGTCCCAGCTTGGCGAGCGTTTCCAGGTCGGTGCGGGGCCGGACGGACTCGTCGGTGGAGACCACGCCGGACGGGGTCTCGATCGGCACGAGCTGACTCGCGAACCGGCCGAGCTCGTGCGCGCGGGCCGCCTTCCGGTGCGATGACACGGCGAACTCGTCCATCGCCTCGCGGCTGAGTGACCATTTCGCGGCGATGAGTTCGGCGCTGATCCCTTGCGGTACCAGGCCTTCCGGATAGCGCTCGGCGACGCCGGGGCCGAGAGGATCGGTACCGGGCAGCACGTTCGACCACATCGGGACGCGGCTCATGGACTCGACACCACAGGCGATGACGACGTCGTAGGCGCCGGCCAGCACGCCTTGCGCGGCGAAGTGGACGGCTTGCTGGCTGCTCCCGCACTGCCGGTCGACGGTGGTCGCGGGCACGGTCTCGGGCAGCCCGGCGGCGAGCGCCGCCCACCGCGTGACGTTCTGGGCCTGTTCGCCGACCTGGTCGACCGCGCCGCCGATGACGTCGTCGATCAGCGTCGGATCGAGCCCGTTGCGTTCGACGAGCGCTCGCAGGGTGTGAGCCAGCAATTGGACGGGGTGGATCTCGTGCAGGGCACCGCCGGGCTTGCCCTTGCCGATCGGGGTGCGGACGGCGTCCACGATGACCGCGTCGTGCACGGCTGCCTCCTTGGCGAGTTGGGATTTCCAACTCACTGTGGCACCGAGTGGGTTGGAAATCAAGACTCACTGGGTTTACGCTGGCCGCATGACCGAAGGACCGAGGGACTGCTCGATCGCCAACGCGATGGAGGTGATCGGGGAGCGCTGGAGCCTGCTCGCACTGCGCGAAGTGTTCTTCGGGGCGCGGAAATTCGACCAGATCGTCCGCAACACCGGGGCGAGCCGGGACATCCTGACCGTCCGGCTGCGCAAACTCGTCGAGACGGGAATCCTCGAGAAACGGCTCTACGAGGAGCATCCGCCGCGGTACGAGTACGTGCTCACCGAGGCGGGGCACGCGCTCAACCACGTGCTGCTGAACCTCATGGCGTGGGGCGACAAGTACGTCACGGAAGGGCCGCCGCCGACGGTGTGGCGGCACGTGTGCGGGGAGGAACTCGCACCGGAGACGGTGTGCGCGCACTGCCACGAACCGGTGCGGGAGAAGGACATGACGTTGGTGCGGAGTACGCGGCGCGTCCGGGCCTCGTGAGTGGTAATGACGGTTCTAACCGTCATTACCACTCACGAGGCTTTAGGAGCGAGCCTTCCACTCCCGTTCGATCATGCGCATCAGCGCGGGATAGACGAACAGGTAGCGGAACGGCTTGATGAACCCCATGTACGCCCGGCCGAACCGGCCGTTGGGTCTGACGAGCACCGCCAGCTGACCGCGATAGCGCCCCGGCCCGTCCTCGACCCACGCGAGATGCAGAACGCCGTGCATGGTCCGGTTCGCCATCTCCGCGGCGAATTCGTCGTCCAGCCGGTAGACCGGGGTGAACGGCAGCCAGTCTTCGTCGGGGCCGGTGGGGGTGTCGCGGAGGTCTTCCGGCAGCCGGTCGCGGAGTGAGCCGACCCGGGTGTCGAGACCGGATTCCCGTTTGTCCAGCCGGAACAGCGTGCCCAGCTTCCATCGCAGCGACCACAGCGCGCGGACGATCGCCGGGGCGCCGTCCGGGAAGTTCCCCGACGCGAACTGCTTGACCAGCTTGGGGAAGTCGTCGGGGCCGCCGGGGGTGCCCAGTGCCCAGACGTCCTCGAGTTCGAAGTCCCCGGCGATCTCGTGGATTCGCCAAGCGTGCGTGGTGTGGGCCGTGTTCGCGAGTTTCATGCCGACACCAGCTGGACGATCTCGCGGGGGCTGACCTCGCGGTCGTCGAAGGCGACGTCCACATCGGCCGCTCCCAGTGCTCGCATCGAAGCGGCCTGTGCCGCTTCGGATTCCCAGCGCGCGATCGACACCACGGCGTCGCCGGCGGCGGTGACCCAGCATTCGGCGGCGAGGCAGCCCGGCGTGGAGCGCAGCACCTCGGCGACCCGCTGGACCCGCGAGACGAAGGCGTCGTGATGGTCGGTGTGCGGGTAGTGCGTGGCTACGAAGCCGACAGTCATGTATTTGATTCCTCCCAGTGCGTTCCGCCATCTATACGGTAGCGTATATATCGCTGTGGTGGTGACGGCGTGATGGGAGATACGGTGATCGCATGGCCGCAGAGACCCGGACACCGCCGCAAGCGTGGATCGACGCGGGGCTGCGCGCGCTAGCCGCCGGGGGTCCTGGCGCCGTCCGCGTCGAGGCGCTCGCGAAGACGCTGGGAGTCACCAAAGGCGGCTTCTACGGGCATTTCGCCGACCGCGGCGCGCTGATCGAGGAAATGCTCGCCACCTGGGAACGGATGAGCACCGGCGAGCTGATCGCGAGCGTCGAGCGCGAGGGCGGCGACGCCAAGGCGAAGATCCGGCGGGCGGGCATGCTCGTCACCGAGCGTGTCCTGGCGGTCGACCTCGCCATCCGCGACTGGTCCCGTCGCGATCCCGGCGTCGCCGAACGGCTCAGGCGGGTCGACAACCAGCGGATGGACTACCTGCGTTCCCTGATGCGCCAGATCTTCACCGACGAGGACGAGGTCGAAGCCCGTTGCCTGCTGGCGTTCTCGCTGCTCGTCGGCAAGCACTTCATGGCCGCCGATCACCGTGGTCGCAGCCGCGACGAGGTCACCGAACTCGCCGGGACCCTGCTGCTCAAGGACTAGTACGCGCGCCACTAGGGTGGGTGAATGCCGTCGGTCAAACAGTTTCAGGTCACCTTCGACTGCGCGGACCCCGAGCGGGTCGCGCGTTTCTGGTGCGAGGTGCTGGGTTATGTCGTGCCACCGCCGCCGGAGGGCTTCGCCACCTGGGACGAGTTCACGCGCACCCTTCCGTCCGAGGAACAGGGCCAGTCGTTCGTCTGCAGCGATCCCACCGGGGTGGGCCCGCGGCTGTATTTCCAGCGGGTGCCCGAAGGCAAGGTCGTCAAGAACCGGGTGCATCTCTGCGTGCGGGCGGGCACCGGGCTCGTGGGTGACGAGCGCCTCGCCACCCTTCAGGCCGAGGCCGACCGGCTGATCGCGCTCGGCGCGGTTCGCGAGCGGGTGATGCTGGCGGATGACGAGAACGAATCGTGCATCGTGATGCAGGACATCGAGGGCAACGAGTTCTGCCTCGACTGACTCGCTACTCGTCGTCCTCTTCGGGAGTCGTCGGGACCTGTTTGCGCGCCACGTGGATGAGCAACCCGATGATCGCCACGGGGCCGACGAAGATGAGGATCTCGTCCCAGCCGCCCTGGTGCATCATCATCACCCGCGCCGCGATGGTCATGAGCCGGAGACCAGCGCGATCCCGAGTGCGGTGTAGCCGATCATCAGTGCCAGCATGGGGTATTGGCCCACCTTGACGTAGTTCGCGCGCAGCACGCCGACGGAACGATCATGTGCCGAGGTTACGGCCAGCACGTGCCCGGCGACGATTCCGGCGATCTGCACCAGCGCGATCACGCCCGTCGAGACGACCGTGTAATCGATCGCGCGGCCGAAGCCCTGCTGCCCGGAGAACACCGCGAACGAGAAGTAATGCGCGACCGTGTACCCGACCATGATCGGGATCAAGGACGGCGCGAACGCGGGATACGGGTCGAATCCGCGGCGCAGATAGGGCCTGGTCAGGCTGATGGCGCCCGCGTAGGCGCCGTAGGTGAGCGCGATACAGGCCGCGAGCCCGGCAGTACCACCGAGGACGCCGGCGTCCAGCGACGTCCAGAAGGGGAGCCGGGTCAGACCGTCGAACGCCGTCGAGCCCAGCACCACGAGAACCAGGGCGGTCAGCCAGGGCGAGGGGGAGAGGGTGAGCAACCCGTCCAGCGGATTCCGGAGCACGAGCCGCCCGTCGGCTCGCCTTCCGAAGGGGGAGAGACCCGCGATGAGGCGCGCGTAGACCTCGAAAGCGTCGCCGCGGTCGAACCAGCGCGGACCGAACACCACGCCGAGCGCAATATGTATAACGGCATACACGGTGCCGAACAAGGCGATCGCGCGCGGCGAGTCGGAGTGGGGAAAGACCAGTTCCAGCCAAAGAAACGCCAAGAGGCCGACGATCGCGGGGAGATAACCCCACCGGGACGGAAGTTCGCGTTGCCGGACGGGAATCAGCGACGCGATCGTCCTCAGTGGATTGAGCCGCCGCCAAACCGGGCCGCACACCAGTGAAAGCGGCACCAGGCCGACCCAGAACCAGACGTAGAACCAGGCCGGGGCGGGGTTGTCGGCCGAACTGGCGGGGCCGGCCCACGCCATCGTGAGAAAGCCCGCGAACAGCACCACGCCGAGCGCCCGCGATGCCACCCGGAGGAACGCGCTGTCGATGAACCGTTGCAGGCCAAGGGGAAGCGCGCGACCGGCGTCGGCGCCGCGAAGTTTGGGCTCCTTCCAAAGCACGGTGAGTGCGAAGAAGGAGACCACGACGGCCGCCGCTCCCGCGTAGAGCGCGAGCCACAGCGGGACCGGCAGATCGGACCGGCCGCCGAGACCGTGCGCGAGGATCATCCGCTCACCCGGAGCTTGGTCACCGCCGCGCCGCTCTTGTGCAGTTCCACCTCGAAGATCCCGTCGATGTTCGCGGTGAAGGCGACGGTCCCCGGAATGCCGGGGGAGAGCTGGGCGGCCTTGTCGTAGCCGTGGACGTGCAGTTCGTCCACCTGGTCGGAGGTGACCTCCAGTGCGACGTTTTCGCCGGTGCGCACCGCGACCTCTTCCGGGCCCGCGGTGCGTTTGCCCTCGGTGATCGAGAATTTCACGGTCCGGGTGCCGGTGTCCTGTGCCGGATTCTCGGCCGATCCCGAACAGCCCGTCACGGCCAGCAGTGCGGCCACGGTGATCCCGCAGATCCCGCCGATCCTCCGCATCGAGGTCCCTCCAAGTCGTACGCCCCGGCTTGCCTGTCCGGAACCTTGCCCCTATCGTGTTACCCCAAGGTAACAGTTACTGAGGTTAGCAGGAAGGCGAGCACGGTGTTCATGGCTCAGGAGAGCCCGCCTGCCGGCGGAGCGCAATTCGGGCAGATCGTCATCGCGGGCCTGATGTTCACCGCGGTCTTCCTGCCCTTGGCCCTTTTCGTTCTCCGCGAGCGTGCGGGGAAGCGGACCGTCGCCGGTCGTGTCGCCGACTGGATGGGTGAGTTCAGCGGGCTGCCGCGCTGGGCCGCGCTGCCGATGGTCGTGGCGTTCCTCTCCGGGATGTCGGCGCTGATCGGCGTCTACTGGGACGTGCCGATCCACATGGAACTCGGCCGCGACGAAGGCCCGCTCGCGAATCCGTCGCACTATCCGATCTACTTCGGACTGATGGGCATCTTCGCCAGCGGCGTGCTCAGCGCGACCCTGGCGACCGAAGACCTGCCGAAGCGCACCTTCCGTATCGGCCCGCACTGGCGCGCCCCGATGGGCTCCATCCAGATGATGGCGACCGGTCTGGTCGGCATCGCGGGTTTCCCGCTCGACGACGTCTGGCACCGGCTGTTCGGTCAGGACGTCACCGAATGGGGCCCCACCCACGTGCTGATGATCGGGGGCGGCGTCTGCGTTGTCCTCGGTCTTCAGTTGCTGCTCGGCGAGGCCCGCCAGGTCGGGGCGACCGGACCGGTCGTGCGCCTGCTCGGGCCGGTGCTCGCCGGCGCCTGGATGATGGGCGCGTCGGCGTTCCTGATGGAGTTCGACCTCGGCGTGCCGCAATTCCCGATGTTGTCGCAGGTCGTGCTCGTCGGGCTGATCGGCGCTTGGACGCTGACCTACGGACGGCTGTCGTGGGGTCCCGGTGGCGCGCTGATCGTGGTCGCGGTCTTCCTTGCTTCGCGGGCGTCGTTCACCGTCATCCCGCTGTTCGCCGACCTGCACGTGGCGTCGCTGCTGCCCTACCTCGCCGAGGCGGTGATCATCGAGGTCGTCGCCTTGGTGCTGCGCAACCGACAGGGCTATTCCTTCGCCGTCGTCGCCGGTCTGCTCGTGGGGACGGCCGGCATGCTCGCGGAGGCGGCGTTCACCCAGTGGCTGATGCCGAACCCCTGGCCCGCCGCCCATCTGCCGTTGTTCGTGCTGTTCGGGACCGGCGCCGCGCTCGCGGGCGCGTTCATCGGTGTCTGGCAGTACCAACGGGTGGAGGAGACGGCGACCCAGGTGCCCGCGACCGGTCCCCGGCACTCGATCGGGCTCGTCGGAGCGCTGGGCGCGGTCGCCCTGAT
Organism: Amycolatopsis sp. NPDC034160; assembly: GCF_055575355.1. Classification (NCBI taxonomy): domain Bacteria; kingdom Bacillati; phylum Actinomycetota; class Actinomycetes; order Pseudonocardiales; family Pseudonocardiaceae; genus Amycolatopsis; species Amycolatopsis sp. NPDC034160. Next base: position 178,007 of record NZ_JBVISU010000006.1, read on the forward strand.
GTCGTCGGTCGCCGTCCCGCAGGACCCGGAAGCGGGCTTCACCGCGGACGTCCGGCTGACCGAGGCCACCACCGGGTTGCCGATCTCCAATCCACACGGCGGCGGCACGCCCCGATGGGTAACCGCGACCGTCACGATCTCGCGGCCCGACCTGGCCGACGACTCCGTCTGGCTGAACGGCTTCGCCTGGCAGGGCGGCGATTTCTTCACCGCGCCACTGGAGAAGATCGGCGAGGGCGTGTACCGCACGGCGCAGCCGCTGCCGGTGTTCGGCCAGTGGAAGACCGGGATCCGCGTGCACGTTCCGAACCGGATGATGGGGCTCGCCCCGATCTACGCGCCCGCCGACCCGGCCGCGAACGCGCCGTCGATCGACGCGGTGTCCGGTCCGCGCCCGTTCATGTCCGAGATCGAGTTCCTGCAGCGGGAACGGAAGTCCGAGACCCCCGCCGTGTTGTGGACGGTCGCCTACGCCGTCGTGGGGCTGATCTTCGCCGCGATGTGGGCCCTGTTCGCGTGGCTCTACGCGGCCGCCGCCACCGCGCGGCGGCGTGAGGTCTCCGTCGGCTGAACCCCGCGCGTTTCGTCCTCTGAATGCGGTAGTTGCGCACGCAACTACCGCATTCAGAGGACGAAACGCTTTGCTCGCACTTGGTCGCCACGTATCGATTGAGCATCATCGGGCGCAAGCCTTTTGCAAGCAGGCTTCCCTTGAATACCCAGGACACTGCTCGTGGTCCCACTTCACGCGCCGAATCAGTGACTCAAAGCTACTCAGGTAGGACACTGAGTAGCTGTCGACCACGCGACGACATCCGCCGTGCACGATCGGTATTGGCGAGTCATTGCGCGGTTACCGCGACATGTGGTTACTTTTCCGCTTCGGGGGTTGGCACACAGCGAATTTCGATGGGGTGGTCTTCGTGCGCACAGAGCGTTTTCCCAGACGACGACGCGGTCTTCGCGTGGTCGCGGTCCTTGCCGCTTCGGCGGTCGCGACGGTGCCTTTCGTGCCGGTCGCGGCGGCACAGCCGCAGGGCAAGGTGCTGCGGGTGGCGCTCACGACCGGTATCGACCACCTGAACCCCTTCACCGCCACACTGTCGGCGGCGACGCAGGTCGGCCGGTTCAACTACGAGTTCCTGACCCTGCCGTCGGCTGAGGACACGCAGCCGACGGGTGGCGTCGCCGAGTCATGGACGACGTCCGACGACAAGCTCACCTGGACCTTCACCATCCGCCAGGGGATGAAGTGGTCCGACGGCAAACCGGTGACCGCGCAGGACCCCGCGTACACCTTCCAGCGGATGCTCGACGACGAGAACGCCCGCACCGCGAACGGCAGCTACGTCACGAACTTCGCGTCGGTGTCGGCGCCGGACGACAAGACGCTCGTCATCAAGACCAAGACGCCGCAGGCGAGCATGACCGCGCTCGACGTCCCGATCGTGCCCAAGCACATCTGGGAGCCGATCAAGGACCTCAACGCCCCTTCGACGGACGAGATGGCCGTCGTCGGCGTCGGCAGCGGGCCGTACCTGCTGACCGAGTACAAGAAGAACGAGTTCGTGAAGTTCAAGGCGAACAAGGACTACTGGCGTGGCGCGCCCAAGGTCGACGAACTGCAGCTGTTGCAGTTCAAGGACGCCGAGGCGGCGGTGAACGCGCTCAAGCAGGGCGAGGTCGACGTCATCAACCGGCTCACGCCGACGCAGTTCGACGCGCTCAAGAACGAGAAGAACATCACCACCAACAAGGCACCCGGCCGCCGGTACAACGAGCTCATCATCAACTTCGGGGTGAAGAACGTCCTCGACCAGCCGATCGGTGACGGCAACCCGCTGCTGAAGGACATCCGCGTCCGCAAGGCGATCGCGCAGGCCATCGACACCGAGTCGATCGTCCAGAAGGTGATGAGCGGCTACGGCCAGCCCGGAACCGGCGTCGTGCCCGCGATCTACAAGGCCTACACCTGGACACCGTCGGACGCGGAGAAGACCAAGTTCGACATCGCCGCCGCGAACGCCACACTCGACCAGGCGGGCTTCGCGAAGGGAGCCGACGGCATCCGCGTCGCCCCCGGTGGCGCGAAGCTGGAGTTCCGCCTCGCCGGCCACGCGAACCGCCCGTTCGACCAGCGGACCGCCCAGTTCGTCTCCGGTTGGCTCAAGGACATCGGCATCGGCGTCAAGCAGGAACTCGTCTCCGACGACGAACTCGACGACCGCACCACCGCGGGCAACTACGACCTCGCCATCTCCGGTTACGGCACCTCGCCCGACCCGGATTACGCGTTGTCGCTCAACACCTGCGCCGCCCGCCCGAACGCACAGGGCAACGGTGGGACCTCGGCCACGTTCTTCTGCGACCCGCAGTTCGAAGAGCTGTACAAGAAGCAGCTGACCGAGTTCGACCCGGCCAAGCGCGCCGAGATCGTCAAGCAGGCCCAGGCCGTGCTGGCGAAGCAATACGTCGACGTCGTCCTGGACTACGACAACGTGCTCGAGGCCTACCGCTCGGACAAGTTCGCCTCGTTCACCAAGCAGCCGCAGCCCGATGGCGCGATCCTCGAGCAGTCCGGCTACTGGGGCGTCTACGGCGCCACCCCCGCCGACGCCGCCGCCGCGACCAGCGAGGACAGCGGAAGCAACACCGGACTGTGGATCGGCATCGGCGCGGTCGTGCTCGTGGTGCTCGTCGGCGGCGGTGTGCTGCTCGCACGGCGCGGCAAGTCCGCCGAAGACCGGGAGTAAAGGACAGCGTTGAGCGAGGCACTCAGTTCTCTCGACCAGACCTCGGTGCTCGTCGACCCCGACGAGCACCGAGGCGGGACCGGCACCACGCGGTTCGTCCTCACCAAGATCGGCGGCGCGCTGGCGAGCCTCGCGCTCGTCGTCGTCCTCGGCTTCTTCCTGTTCCGGACGCTCCCCGGCGATCCCGTGCGGTTCATGGTCCGCGACCGGCCGACGGATCCGGTGCAGATGGCGGAGCTGCGGGAGCAGATGGGCGTGGACAAGCCCCTGCTGCGGCAGTTCTGGGACTACGTCGTCGGCCTGTTCCACGGCACCATGGGCGATTCCTATCTCTTGAAACGCCCCGTGCTCGACATGATCGGCGAGCGGTTGTGGCCGACCATCCTGCTCGTCGGCAGCGCGACCGTGCTCGCGATCGCGCTCGGCCTGTGGCTCGGCATCCGCGCGGGCTGGCGCCGGGGGAGCAGGTTCGACAAGGTCCAAACAGGACTCGCGCTGACCCTGTGGTCGGTACCGCAGTTCTGGCTCGGGCTCATGCTGCTCGTGGCGACGAACGGCCTCTTTCCCAGCCGGGGCATGCATTCCCCGGACGTCGAGCCGGGCTTCTTCAGCGAAGGGCTCGACGTCCTCCACCATCTGGTGCTGCCGTGCGTGACCCTGCTGGTGGTGTTCTACGCCCAGTACATGCTGGTCATGCGCTCGTCGTTGATCGGTGAGATGAATTCCGACTACCTCACCACCGCGCGGGCCAAAGGGCTGCGGGACGACCTCGTGCGCAAGCGGCACGCGGTGCCCAACGCCCTGCTCCCGACGGTGACGCTGGTCTTCATGCAGTTCGGCATGGTGGTCTCGGGCGCGGTCTCGGTCGAGGCCGTGTTCAGCTGGCCGGGTCTCGGGCAACTGCTCTACGAAGCGCTTCGCGGCCCTGACCTTCCTGTGCTGCAAGGCGTCTTCGTCACGCTCGCCAGCGCGGTGGTGCTGATGAACCTGCTCGCGGAACTGCTCTACCGCGTGCTCGACCCCAGGGTGCGGACGGCATGACGACAGCGGAAAAACCCGGTTCGATCGTCTGGCGCCGCCGACGCGCGGCCGTGGCGAAGCACTGGCACGAGTTCACCACCAACAAGGCAGGCGTCTTCGGTCTCGCGTTCCTCGCGATCATCACGGTGCTGGCCATCCTGGCCCCGGTGATCTCGGACGAGTCCGGCCTCGACGTCACCAAGGCCACCGGCGGTTCGCTGACCCCGCCCAGCGCGGAGTTCTGGCTCGGTACCGAGATCGACGGCCGGTCGGTGCTGCTGATGACGTTGTGGGGCGCGCGGATCTCGCTGCTCGTCGGCTTCTCGGCGGCGTTCCTCTCGGTACTGATCGGCACCGTCGTCGGGATCGCCGCCGCGCATTTCGGCGGCTGGCTGTCCGGTCTGCTGTTGCGGTTCACGGACTTCTTCCTGGTGCTGCCGTCGCTTGTCCTCGCCGTGGCACTGGCCTCGGTGCTGGAGCAGGGCACGGCGACGGTCATCGTCGCCATCGGCGTCACGGCGTGGCCGAGCACCGCGCGGCTGGTCCGGGCCCAGACACTGACGATCGAGGGCCGTCCGTACATCGAGCGCGCGAAGGCGCTCGGCGGCGGCCATCTGCACATCGTCGGCAAACACGTCCTGCCGGGCGTCATGCCGCTCGTGCTGGCCAACACCACCCTTGTCGTCGGCAACGCGGTCATCGCGGACGCGACGCTGGCCTTCCTCGGCGTCGGCAACCCGAACAGCATCTCGTGGGGCGCCATGCTGCAGGCCGCGCTGAACAACGGCGCGATCAGCAAGGGCGCCTGGTGGAACCTGTTGCCGCCGGGTATCGCGATCGTCGTGATCGTCCTCGCCTTCACCCTCGTCGGACGCGCGCTGGAGACCGTGCTGAACCCGCGCCTGAAGGGACAGCACTCATGAGTCCTTTGCTGGAACTGAAGAACCTCGGTGTCACGTACACGACCGGCGGCGGCGAGGTCGCGGCCGTCCGGGGTGTCGACCTGGTCCTCGAACCCGGCGACACCCTCGGGGTGGCGGGGGAGTCGGGATCGGGGAAGTCGACCGTCGCGATGAGCGTCCTGCGGCTACTCCCGCGGTCGGCGAAGATCAGCGGAGAGATCCTGCTGGACGGTGAAGACGTCACGGCCATGAAATGGGGCAGGCTGCGCGCGGTGCGCTGGGCCGAGGCCTCCGTCGTGTTCCAGGGCGCGATGCACGCGCTCAACCCGGTCCGCAAGATCGGCGAGCAGATCGCCGAGCCGATCCGCCTGCACCCGCCCGGCGGCAAGGCGCCCTCGGACGCCGAGGTCCAGGCCAAGGTCACCGAACTGCTCCAGCAGGTCGATCTGCCGCCCGGCCGCGCCGGGGCGTACCCGCACGAGCTGTCCGGCGGCCAGAAGCAGCGCGTCATGATCGCGATGGCGCTCGCCTGCTCGCCGCGGCTGATCATCGCGGACGAGCCGACCACCGCACTCGACGTCGTCGTCCAGGCCCAGGTGCTCGCCCTGCTCGGCACGCTGGTCGCGGAGCAGGGGATCGGGCTGATCATGATCAGCCACGACCTGTCGGTGCTCGCCGCGACCTGCCGTCGGATCGCGGTGATGTACGACGGTGAGATCGTCGAAGAGCGGCCGAGCGCGGAGTTGATGAACGCGCCGCGGCACGAACACAGCAGGGCGCTGGCGGCCGCGTTCCCCACCGTCGGCGATCCGGCCTCGCGGTTCGCGCCCGCCACCAGCACGCCACTGCCACCGGAACCGGAACGCGTCGGTGACCAGCCCGCCTTACTGGAGGCCGAGGATCTGCGCGTCAGTTTCCGCGATCGCACCGGCAAGCGGATCAACGCCGTCGCCGGAGTGAGTCTTCAGGTGCGGAAGGACGAGATCGTCGCGCTGGTCGGCCAGTCCGGCTCCGGCAAGACGACCCTCGCCCGGACGTTGCTCGGGCTGCAGAAACCCGACTCCGGGGCGGTGCGCTACGACGGCAAACCGGTCCCGCTCGGCGGCGCCGGGCTCAAGGCGTACCGGCGGCAGGTCCAGTTGGTCCTGCAGGATCCGACCAGCGCGCTGAACCCGAACCACACGGTGTACGAGGCCGTCGCGGAAGGCCCGCGCATCCACGGCATGGGTGCGAACGAGCACGAGATCGTCACCAAGGCCCTCGAAGCGGCCGAACTGCGGCCCGCCGAGAAGTTCCTCGACCGGCTCCCGCACGAGTTGTCCGGCGGGCAGCGGCAGCGCGTGGTGATCGCGGGCGCGCTCGCGCTGAACCCCGGCGTGGTCGTGGCCGACGAACCGGTGGCGTCGCTCGACGCGTCGGTGCGAGGGGAGATCCTCGCGCTGCTGCTGCGCCTGCGGCGTGAGCTGGGTCTCGCCGGGCTCGTGATCACCCACGACCTGGGGCTGGCGTGGAACATCGCCGACCGGGTCGCGGTCATGTACCGCGGGGAACTGGTGGAGGTCGGTACGGTGGAGGAGGTCCTGCTGGACCCGAAGCACGAGTACACGAAGTCGCTGCTCGCCGCGTTGCCGGGAGGTACCGCTCAGCGGGCGGCGGCGGACCGCTGACCGACGGGAATCCCGTGTCCGACGCGGGAAATGCCCATTGCCGCGCACACGCACAGGCGCGGTGTGTAACCTCCAATCTCGAAATGGTGACCACGACAGACCCCCAGCAGACGCCCTCGGCCGGTTCGCTCGGCGAGCGGCTCCGGGTGCCTTCCCGCTTCCCGTACCGCACGATCGCGATGGGAACCGTGGGCAGCACGCTGCTGATGCTGGCCGCGCTCGGCGCGGGCGGCATCCTCGTGCGTGACCCGATCCTGGGGCACGGACCCTTGTCGTGGATCCGCTACGGCCACGGCCGTCTCCTGGCCAACGCGATGCTCTACACCGGCTTCGCGCTGATCATCTGGGCTTGGGTCCGGCTGGGCCGCTACGCGCTCGCCGGCCGGATCGGCAGCCGCCCGATCGTGATCGCGGCGGCCTGCTGGATGGCGCCGCTGCTGGTGTCGCCGCCGCTGTTCACCCGCGACGTCTTCTCCTACCTCGCGCAGGGCGCGCAGCTGCTGAACGGGCTCGACCCGTACGCCAACGGCCCGGCCGAGCTGACCGTGCTGCCGGACGTCGTGCAGAACGTCCACCCGCTGTGGCAGACCACGCCCGCGCCGTACGGCCCGCTGTTCCTGCTGGTCGCCAAGGGGATCGTCTCGGTCACCGGCAACGACATGATCGCCGGGGTCATCGCGACCAGGCTCGTGCTGATGATCGGCCTGATCGGCATGCTGTGGTCACTGCCGCGGCTGGTCAAGCATCTCGGCGGCAAGCTGCCGATCACGCTGTGGCTCGCCATCGCCAGCCCGATGACGGTCATTCACCTCGTCGGTGGTCCGCACAACGACCTGCTGATGCTGGGTTTCCTCACCATCGGCGTGCTGGCCGCGCTGGAACGCAAGCACGTCCTCGCGATCGTCCTGGTCACCATCGGCATGCTGATCAAGCCGACCGCCGCCTGGGCGCTGCCGTTCCTGGTGTGGGTGTGGGCGAACCACCTGCCCGGTGACCGGAAGGTGGTCAACTTCTTCCGTGCCGGCGCCGCGTCGGTCGGGATCTTCTTGCCGGTGTTCGTCGCCGGAACCTGGATCTCACTCGGTTCGGTGAACCTCGGCTGGCTCACCGGCCTCAAGGCGCCGACGCTGATCGCGAACTGGATGAACTTCCCGACCGGGATCGGCGAGATCGTCTACTCGCTGGTGAACCTGGTGATCGACGTCGAGGTGTCGCCGTTCGTCACCGTGTTCCGGGCGATCGCGATGGTCGGCCTGTTCGTCTTCGCCGGCCGCCAATGGTGGCTCGCCCGCAACGGCGGGAACCCGGCGATCCACCGGATGGCGATCGTCCTGCTGGCCGGCGCGATCGTCCCGCCGCCCTCGCTGCCGTGGTATCTGACCTGGGGTTTCGTGGTCCTGTCGGCCTTCGAGTGGCGCCGCCGGAACCTCGCAGTCGTCGTCGCGGTCTCGGTGTTCGTGACGCTGGTGTACTACCCGACAGGGGAGCAGGCGCTGTACGACTGGTGGTTCATGGCCGTCGTCGTCGCCGCGAGTGTCTACGCCGCGGCTTCGCTGCTGCGGCCGGATCCGCTGGGGATCGTCGCCGCCTGGCGGGGGAAGCCGGTGGAGCAGTTCCTGCCCGCCGAGGCCCCGCGTTCCTCCTGATACCAGTACAGATGCGATTCTGCGCGGGGTCGTGAGTGTTAACGAGGGTCCTATCGAGAAGAAAGTCAACCGTGTCGTGGTTGTGGGCGGGCTTGTTCGCCGGGGTGAGGGGCAGGCCGGAAGGCGTAACGCGCGTGCTCAGAGACGTAACTCGCGTGCCTGGACCCCGCACTCGGGTGTTACGCCTCCAAGCACGTGAGATCCGGCTCCAAGCACGCGAGTACGGCGCCGCTTGTGCGAGCCCGCTCGCTACCTTGAGTCAGCCGTCAAACTGTATAACGACCTATACGACTTGGCGTTGGCGTTGTTGCCGCAAGCGGCAACAACGCCAAGGAAAGCTCAGGAAGCCCGCCACCCTCGCCAGGAGTGGACGAGGGTGCTCACCACCGCATGCGGGGGCGGCTGCTGTTCGTACTGCGGATACTTCTCCCGCAGCAGCCGCACCGGCAGTGCCTGCTCCTCGGGATCGGTCAACACCCGGGCGACCCCGTCGGCCCGTGCCCACCACAGTCCGGCCCAGTCCTCGTCGTAGTGGTCGGTCAAGAAGCTGACCACGGAATTCTCGGCGATGTTCTTCAGCCGCCGTAGCGCTGTCGTGCTCTTCGGCTTGTGATCGATCGCGAACGACACCGAATCCCCTTCGACGATGAACGTCACCGGCACCAGGTGGGGCACGCCGTCCGCTCCCGTCGTCGCCAGCCGCGCGATCCGCTCGCCCTCGAACCGGGCGCGGGCTTCCTCCGGGGACAACCGCATGCCTAGACGCTACGCCGTACCCGGAGCACGTTGTCCGAACGCGTCCCCGGTTGTCCCTCCGGCCCCGGGTGGTCGTGCGTGATCAGGTCTTGCCGCTCCACGGTCCATTCGCCGTCGGCCAGCGCGAGCGTTTCGAGGACCTCGGCCGTCGTCGGGAAGTGGACGTCCTTGTGCGGCGGCTCTTCCATCCACGTCGGCCAGCCCGCGTGGCCGGCGACCACCAGGGTGCCGCCCGGGGCGACGGCCTCGGCGGCGCGGCGGAGTGCCTTGTCCCGTTCGCCGTCTTCCTCGACGGGGGAGTGGAAGAACTGCGCGGAGACGAGGTCGAAGCGCCCCTCCGGGAACGACTTCGCCAGGTCGTGACGCTCCCAGACGATGCCCTCGACGCCGGCTCCGGCCGCGTGTCCGGCAGCACGTTCGAGCGCGACCTCCGAGATGTCGACGGCGGTGACGCGCCAACCTTGCTGAGCGAGCCAGATGGCGTCGCCGCCTTCGCCGCAGCCGAGATCGAGCGCCGTGCCCGGGGTGAGCGGGGAGACCTCGTTCACCAGGATCGGGTTCGCCTTGCCGCTCCAGACCTGGTCCTTGTCGCGGTAGAAGTCTTCCCAGAACTGCTGTGTGGAATCCATGTCCGGAACGATGCCCGCTATCCCGCCGAAACCGCCAGTCCTGTTGCTGTTATGGCAAAATTCGCAGCGTTCCCTCGTCCGCGTCGAGGGTGGCCCGCGCACCGAGGGGGATGGTCGGCGACGCCGGGACATGGCCGAAGCCGAAGTCCCACACCACCGGCACGCCGAGCGAACCCAAGCGGTCGAGCATCAGGCCTCGGACCGTCTCCGGATCGCCGCACGCCTTCCATGAGCCCAGGACGAAGCCCTGGACGCCGTCGAGCCAGCCGGACCGCAGCAGCTGGGTCACCATCCGGTCGAGCCGATACGCCGGTTCGGTGACGTCCTCCAGCAGCACGATCGCGTCACGCGCGGAGCCCTGCTCCGGAGTGCCGAGGCCCGAGGCGAGCAGGGCGAGGTTGCCGCCGATGAGCGTGCCGGTCGCGGTGCCCGGCACCAGCGGCGACGCCGTCGGCGAGGCGATGGTCCGCACCTCGTCCGGTTCGAACAACGACAGTCGCAGGTGTTCGGCGGCCACCGCGTCGAACAGGGTGGTCGCGGGCAAGGGGGAGAACAGCGTCTCCAGTCCCAAGTGGACGTTCACCGCCCGGTGCAGCGCGGTCACGTCACTGGATCCGGCGAACGTCTTCGGCCCGGCCGCCCGCAGCGCGGCCCAGTCGACCAGGTCGAGCATCCGCTGGGAACCGTAGCCGCCGCGGGCGGCGAGGACACAGGTCACCCCGGGATCCAGCCACGCCCGCGTGAACTCGGCGGCGCGCGCCTCGTCAGAGGCGGAGAGGTAGCCGTCGCGGACGGCGCGCACGCACTCACCGACGCTGATCTCGACACCCCAGCCGCGTAGCACTGGCAACGCTTTCTCGACGAGGTCCGCCGGGACCGGACCCGCGGGAGCGACCAAGGCGATCGTGTCACCCGGGCGCGTCTTCGGCGGCCTCACCGGCTCAGCCGGAGCTTCGGCACGCCAGGGGTTTCGAAGCCGAAGACCTGCCCGTAGAACGACAACTCCGCTTCGAGCGCGGCCACGATGGTCTCCGCCTTCCGGAAACCGTGCTGCTCGCCCTCGAACCTCAGGTAGGCGTGGTCGACGCCCCGGCCCGCCAGTCCGGCGACGAACCGGTCCGCCTGCTCCGGCGGGCAGATCTCGTCCTCCACGCCCTGCAGGAACAGCAGCGGCCCGGCGACCGTGCCGGCGTTGTGGATGGGCGAGCGTTCCCGGTAGCGCTGCTCGGTTTCCGGCAGCGGTCCGATCAGCCCGTCGAGGTACCGGGACTCGAAGTCGTGTGTCTCGCCGCCGTCACCGGTCCACTGGTAAAGGTCGAGGATCGGGTACATCACGGTGCCCGCGCGGTAGGTGGTCGTGGTGGTCAGCGAGGCGGCGGAGGTGTACCCGCCCGCGCTGCCGCCGCGGATCGCCAGCCTGTCGCCGTCGACGGTGCCTTCGGCGGTGAGGGCTTCGGCGACGGCGACGCAATCCGCGACGTCGACGACGCCCCACTGTTCACGAAGCCGTTCGCGGTAGGCGCGCCCGTAACCGGTCGAGCCGCCGTAGTTCACCGTGACGACGGCGATGCCGCGGCTGGTGAAGTAGGCGATCTCGAAGTCGAGTACCGCGCTGTCACGGCCGGTCGGCCCGCCGTGCGGATAGACCAGCAGCGGGGGTCGTTCGCCGTCCGGTGCGGCGAAGTCGGCGTTCGCGGGTAAATAGACGAAGGCGGGGACCCGGTCGCCGTCGCCGGTCTTGAAGATCCGCTCCACGGGCCTCGACAGGTAGTCCGGCGACGGCTGTTCCGGCGCCGACGCGAGTTCGGTCACCGTGCCGCGGTGGAGATCGACCTTCACCACGGCGCCTTCACGGTCCGGCCCGGCCGCGACGCCGACGACGCCATCGTGGTGGACCGCGAAGCCGTTGGTGGCCCAGGCGGTCAGGTCGGCGGCGGCCGCCACCGGCGTTACTTCCCGCGTCGCCTCGTCGAGGACGGCGAGCTTGCCCGACGCGAGGACGGCGAACCGGCCGCCACCGAGCGGGGTGAACCAGCGCGCGCCCAGTTTCCACATCGCGCCGCCGATCTCCTGTTCGGCGGGCGCCAGATTCACGATGCCGCCGTCGAGTCCGACGCGGTGCAGATTCCACCAGCCGTCCGGATCCAGCAGAGCCAGCAGGTGGTCGGCGGATTCCCATTCGACCTGGCAGACGGCGACGTCGGCCGCGCCGGCGAGGACGCGGTGGGGCCCGAACGTGCCGTCCTCGCCGACTTCGGCGACGCACAGTTCCGTGCCGTCCCACGGCATCGCCGGATGGTTCCAGCCGATCCACGCCGCCCGCGCGCCGTCGGGCGACAGTTGCGGCGCGGTGAGGAAGTGATGGCTCGCGGACAGAACCCGTTCCGGGCCGCCGTCGAGGGGGAGCGCGATGAGGTCCCTGGCGATGTCGACGCGCCGGGGGCCGGTGCTGCGTTCGCGGACCAGCCACACCTCGCCGGGGCGGCCGGGTCGGAGGTCGCTGTAGCGGATCCCGTGCCGGGTCGCGGGTTCCGGTGTCAGTGGAGTGGTCTCGCCGGTGGTGAGATCGCGGCGGTAGACCCGCTGATCCGCCCAGTGGGTGAACACGAGGACGTCGCCGTCCACCAGCCAGGGTCGGCCGCCGTACTCGTGCATGCGGTTCCGGACGTTCCACGGAGCGGGTAGGACGTCTTCGACCGTGCCGTCCGCGCGTGCCCGCACGAGGGTGACGCGGCCGCCGTCGCCGGTGCGCGGTTCGGCCCACCAGACCTCGTCGCCGACCGTCGCGAGCCATTGCGCGCTGACTCCCGAGGCCGCGACATCGGCGGCCGACAGGGGAGATGTCCAGGTGCCGTAAGGGGCGATCTCAACCACAGCTGAAGACTAGGATCGCCCCTTTGCCCGCCGTGGCCCGGGGCGCACCCACGACCTGGCGATCCGTCGCGCCGTTCGCCCACGGCTGAACGGTGGGGCGGCGGATGCCGACCAGGTGGTCGTGGCCTAGGGTCAAAGGTGCCATGTCTCGCGTAATCCACGTCTTCCGCCAGCCCGACCGGTTCGTCGCAGGAACCGTCGGTGAGCCCGGCGACCGCACCTTCTACCTCCAGGCGTCCGAGGACGTCCGCACGATCAGTGTGACGATCGAAAAACAGCAGGTCGTGGTCTTGGCCGAAAGGCTCGGTTCGCTGCTGGAAGAGGTCGCCAGCCGGTTCGGCGCGGATGTACCGGACGACGCGCCCGACGAACTCGTCGACGTCGACCCCTTGACCGTTCCGGTCGAGGAGGAGTTCCGCGTCGGCACGATGGGCCTCGGCTGGGACGCCGAGAGCAGCGCCGTCGTCATCGAGCTGCTCGCGATGACGGAGGGAGAGGTGGACGAAACGGTCGTTCTGGACGACACCGAAGAGGGGCCCGACGCGGTCCGCGTCTTCCTGTCCCCTGGCGCGGCGCGGGCGTTCGCCGAACGCGCCGACCGGGTGGTCAACGCCGGCCGCAAACCGTGTCCGCTGTGCGCCGAGCCGCTCGACCCGGCGGGGCACATCTGCCCGCGGCAGAACGGGTACCGGCGCGACGTCGATGTCCTCGAGGACTGACCAGGTGGCGGAGACTTCGCGAGAGCTGGTGACGCGCGGCAAGATCGACGTCGAAGGCAGGCTGGTCGACGCCTCCAATGTCACGCTCTTCTGCAAGATCGAACTCGACGGCTTGACCGGCAACGTCGTGTACAAACCGGTGTCGGGTGAACGGCCGCTGTGGGACTTCCCGGATGGGACGCTCGCGGGCCGCGAGGTCGCGACGGCCATGATCTCCGAAGCCGCCGGGCTGGGCGCGATCCCGCCGACGGTGCTCCGTGACGGGCCGTTCGGACCGGGCATGGTGCAGCTGTGGATCGAGACCACCGAAGAGGAACTGGTCGACGTCCGGTCGCCGGAGAGCCTGCCGGAGGACTGGCGAGTGGTGCTGCACGCGCACGATCGCGACGGTGAGCCCGCGGTGCTCGCGCACGCGGATCGGCCGGGGATGCGGGAACTGGCCGTGCTCGACATCGTCGTCAACAACACCGATCGCAAGGGCGGGCACGTGCTCGCCGGCGCGGACGGCCGGATCTACGGGGTGGATCACGGGATCTGCCTGCACACCGACCCGAAGCTGCGGACGGTGCTGTGGGGCTGGATCGGCGAGCCGCTCACCGAGACCGAGCTCGGCAAGCTGCGCGGTCTGCGCGAGCGGATCGACGGCGAACTCGGTGAGGCGCTGAGCGAGCACCTCACCGGTTTCGAGATCCGCGCCTTGGCCGAACGTGCCGACCTGCTTCTGGCGGAGGGTGTCTTCCCGGAGCCCGGTGACGACTGGCGCGCCATCCCGTGGCCGCTGTTCTGATGGACGATCAGGCCCGTGCGCGCCTGATCACGCGATTCGGTGAAGACGTCGGGACGTGGTGTGACGAGCTGCCCGCTCTCGTCGCGAAGCTGGCGGAACAGTGGGGGCTCACTGTCGTCGACGCGAAGCCGGGCAACACCGGCCGCACCCTGATCTGCGCCGGAGACGACGGTGCCAAGAAGGTCCTCAAGCTGACCCCGGATCGCGCGATCGCTGCGTCCGAGGCCGCCGCGCTCCGCGCGTGGCACGGCTGTTCGCGGGTCGTGCAGGTGCTCGCCACCGAACTCGCCGACGGCGCGATCCTGCTGGAGGGCATCGATCCCGGCACGCAGTTGCTGGAGGCCGGGGCGAACGTCCCGTGGGCCGAGGTCGGCGACCTGATGACGCAGATCCACTCCGTGATCCCGCCCGCCGGGTTCTCGACCCTCGAAGACCGTGTCGTCTTCATGTACGGCCTCGCCGAGCGAGGGCTGCGCGGGTCCGTCGCCGAAGCCACGTTGTCGCTGGAAACCCTCGACCGTGCCCGGCGGCGGGCACTCGCGCTCGCGAACGACGGGGGAGGGAACTCGCTCGTGCACGGCGACCTGCATCCGGGCAACGTCCTCGACGGTGGGCCCGGCCGTGGTGCCGTCGCCATCGACCCGCGCCCGAGCGTCGGTGACCCGGCCTTCGACCTGCCTGATTGGGTCACCCTGCCGATGAAGGAAGGCGGCACCCTCGAGGACGGGTTCGACGCCATCGCGCCGCATCTGCCCGGGTTCGACGCCGAACGGGTCCGGGCGTGGTGCGTGGCGCTGTCTCCGCTGTTCGTGATGCGGCCGCTGGAGCGCGGTGAGCGGACTCCGTTCGTCGAAGCGATGCTGTCATTCTGTTCGTGAACCTGAGTCCGCGATCGACTCCGGTCAGGCGACGGATGGCCGCCTGACCGGCGTGGCGGGGCGACGTCGGCCCCGGGCGCCGATAGCGTCGTGCGCCGTGCGCTCTCATTCGTATGACGACGTGCTGTCCGGGCCGCGCAAGCGGAAGATCCCCGAGGTGCCCGCCGAACCGGGACTCGTGGTCGAGGACCCGGCCAGCGGGTACTGCGGCGCCGTGGTGAAGATCGAGTACGGCAACGTCGTGCTGGAAGACCGGCACGGCAGGCACCGCGTGTTCCCGCTGAACCCCGCGGGTTTCCTGCTCGAAGGCAAACCCGTCACCCTCGTGCCCGCGAAGGCCGCTCCGAAGACCCCGGCCCGGCGGATCTCCGCGTCCGGGTCGGTCCAGGTCCAGGGACTCAAGGCGCGGGTCGCGCGCGATTCGCGGATCTGGGTAGAGGGCAAGCACGACGCCGAACTCGTCGAGCGGGTTTGGGGCCATGACCTGCGGGTCGAAGGCGTCGTGGTGGAACCACTCGATGGGGTGGACGTGCTGTCGGATCGCATCGGCGAGTTCGGCACCGGACCCGGCCGTCGGCTCGGGGTACTGGTCGATCACCTGGTCGCGGGCAGCAAGGAGTCCCGCATCGTCGACGGGATCCGCGACGAGAACGTGCTGATCACCGGACATCCGTACATCGACATCTGGGAGGCCGTGAAGCCGTCGGTCGTCGGCATCCGCGCCTGGCCGGAGATCCCGCGGGGCACGGAGTGGAAACAGGGCGTCTGCGCCGCGCTCGGCTGGGGTGAGCCGTGGGAGGGCTGGCAGCGGGTCCTGGCGGCGGTCGGCAGCTACCGAGATCTGGAAACGCCGCTGATCGGAGCGGTGGAACGGCTCATCGACTTCGTCTCCGACCCCGGCGAGGAGTCCTGAATGACCGATTCGCGCGAGGTCACTCAAGGTCACGCGTCGGTCACGTCGCTTTCGCTTCTCCGGTATGAATCGGCGCGATCTGGGAGCATGAACGCATGACAGGCGCTCTCATCTGGCTGATCGCCGGGATCCTCTTGATCATCGCCGAGCTGCTCTCGGGTGACCTGTTCCTGCTCATGGTCGGCGCGGGAGCCCTGTTCGGGGCCGGCTCCGCGGCGCTGACCGGGAACCCGTTCATCGACGTCGCGGTGTTCGCCGTCGCCTCGGTCGGGATGCTCGCCCTCGTCCGGCCCGCCCTCAAACGCCGGTTCCTCGCGGGACCGGGCATCAAGACCAACACCGACGCGCTGATCGGCGCGCGAGCGGTAGTAGTGTCCACAGTGGACGTCGAAGCCGGGCAGGTGAAGCTGGCGGGTGACGTCTGGTCGGCCCGGTCGATGACCGAAGGGGAACCGATCGCCCCGGGGACGTCGGTGACCGTCGTCGAGATCTCGGGCGCCACGGCGGTCGTCTCCGCCGAGCTGTGAGCCGGACGGCCGAACAGCAAAGGGTTTCTACGTAAGGGGAAGGTAGTTGTCAGAGACAGTGGTGTTCATCGTTGTCGGACTGCTCGCGTTGTTCGTGGTCGTCGTCGTGGTCAAGGCGATCATGGTGGTGCCTCAGGCGCAGTCCGCTGTGATCGAACGGCTGGGCCGGTTCCGGACGGTGGCTTCTCCCGGCCTGACGTTTCTGGTGCCCTTCCTGGACAAGGTGCGGGCGCGGATCGACCTCCGCGAGCAGGTCGTCTCGTTCCCGCCCCAGCCGGTGATCACGGAGGACAACCTGACCGTGTCCATCGACACGGTCGTGTACTTCCAGGTGACCGACTCGCGGGCCGCGGTCTACGAGATCTCGAACTACATCGTCGGTGTGGAGCAGTTGACCACCACGACACTGCGAAACGTCGTCGGTGGCATGAGCCTCGAGCAGACGCTGACCTCGCGTGACTCGATCAACAGCCAGCTGCGCGGCGTGCTCGACGAGGCCACCGGCCGCTGGGGCATCCGTGTCGCGCGTGTCGAACTGAAGGCGATCGACCCGCCGCCCTCCATCCAGGACTCGATGGAGAAGCAGATGCGCGCCGACCGTGAGAAGCGCGCGATGATCCTGACCGCCGAAGGTCAGCGCGAATCGGCGATCAAGACCGCCGAAGGTCAGAAGCAGAGCCAGATCCTCGCGGCCGAGGGTGCCAAGCAGGCCGCGATCCTGAGCGCGGAGGCCGAGCGGCAGTCGCGGATCCTGCGGGCACAGGGTGAACGTGCCGCCCGGTACCTGCAGGCGCAGGGGCAGGCGAAGGCGATCGAAAAGGTCTTCGCGGCGATCAAGGCCGGACGTCCCACTCCCGAGGTTCTCGCGTACCAGTACCTGCAGACCCTGCCGCAGCTGGCGCAGGGCGACGCGAACAAGGTCTGGATGATCCCGAGCGACTACGGCAAGGCACTGGAAGGCTTCGCCCGCGCGCTCGGCGCCCCCGGCGACGACGGCGTGTTCCGCTACGAGCCGCCGAAGGAAGAGCCCGTCCAGAAGCCGGACCTGGAGGACGAAGAAGTCCAGGGCTGGTTCGACACCTCCAGCGACCCGAAGGTCGCCGAGGCCGTCGCGGCCGCGGAAGCCGTGGCACGCAAGGAGGTTCCGGCGCTGGGGGTCGCGACGCCGCGACAGGAGCCGCCCGCTCCTCGGCCGATTCCCAAGGCTGCGCCCGCACCGCAGCCGGAGGCCGCTCCGGAGCAGCAGGCGCCGCCGCCCTCGCAGCTGCCGCAGCCTCAGCCGCCCGCCGCTCCGCCGGGAGGCCCGTACCAGGGGCCTCCGGGACAGGCGCCGGGTGGTGGCGGACCGTTCCCGCAGCAGGGTCCGTTCGGCGGTCCGCAGGGCGGGCCGCCGCAGCGTTGAGCTGATTCGAGAGAGGGCCGTCCCATTCGGGGGCGGCCCTTTTTCGTGGGGCTGGCTGTGACGGCATGGCCTTCGGCGGCGCTGGGCCTTCAGCGGCGCTGGATCAGCGGCTGAAGGCTTCCGCCACGGCGTGGACGCGGAGTTCTTCGAGTTCGTCGATCTGCCGCCGGGCCCGGTCGATCAGGTCGTCGAGCCGTCCGGCGTCGAGGCGGGGATCGGTGTCGGCGCGGACTCGCAGGGTCCGCCACCCCGCCGCCTTGCCCTCGACGCCGAGGCGCATCAATTCGAGTTCCTCGACGCGGCTCAGCGGGGATCGGGACACGAGCCGTCCGTTCGGCTTGAGCCGTCCCACCTTTTCCCCGGCCCACGCGGCGATCGTCTTGTACCGCCGGACCGGGACATCGAGCGCGGCCATGAAGGCCAGCAGCGCGGCCCGGTCCTCGTCGATCTCCTTGGCGAGCCTGCTCAAGGCCGCCTCCCCGCGCTGTCCGCGTTCTGCCCCGGCGAGCCGTTTCGCAAGTTCGGTACCGGCGGTCGCCCCTGCCAGATGGTCGTTGAGGTAGATGCCGAGCAGCGCGGGGTCAGCGGATGTAGTGCCCATGGCCGGTGCGTACCCCATCCGTGTCGCCCGAAACCGTAAGCGGTTGGACGCTTCGGCGACCGGGTACCCGGGGAGATCAACATGACCACTGGCGCGAGGAGGATGCCGCATGCGGCGGACGGATCCGGAGACCGTGGACGTGCTGGGCGTCCCCTTTCCCAAGCCGACGCGGACGGTGGGCCGGGTCGCGCGGGGATTGGCCGGACTGGCACTCGCGCCGTTCGAAGGGATCCCCGGCCGAGGCCCGCGGCGGGCGGTCTGGGCGTGTCCCGGCAGGCTCTACATCGAGACCCACGGCGTCAAAGGTCCGGACGGTGCCCGCGTCGCCCGGCAGGTCGAGCGGGCGCTGACGGAGATCCCCGGGGTGCGGTGGGCGCAGGTGAACGCGCCGACTTCGCGGGTGGTCGTGGCGGTCGGGGAGCCAGCGCCCCGGCGCGTGGATCTGGTTCGCGCGGTCGAACGGGCCGAGTCGGAGCCGTCCTGCGAGGCCGAGCGGATCGAGGAGGAGGAACTCCACCATCCGGCCGACGGAGCACGGGCGACCCGGCTTCCCTCCATGATCGCCGCCGACGCCGCCGGCCTGGTGCTCTCGGCGGCTTCGAAACTGATGCCGTGGGCGCCGCTGCCGACGGAGGTCGCGGCACTGGCCTCACTCGTCGATCTTCATCCGCGGCTTCGCGCGCTGGCGAACCGGAAGCTTCGCGGGCATGAGCGGGCGGATTCGGCGACGTCGATCGGGGCGGCGCTGGCACACGGCTTGGCGGCCCGCAGCGAGGGCACGGTACTGGACATCATGGTCCGGAGCACCCAGTGGCGAGAGGCCAAGGCGCACAAGCGTGCCTGGTGCGAGGCCGAGTCCCGGCTGGTGCGGCAACGCGATCACGCCGGCGCGGATCCGGTGGTGGGTGAACGACCGCGGCCGCTACCGGAAGGGGCCGCGGATCGTTACGCGCGCCGGTCCATCGCGGCCGGGGCCGCGGCGGCCGCGGCGGCCCTGCCGTTCACCGGTCCGCGACGGGCCGCCGCCGTCGGGATCTCGGCCCTGCCGAAGGCGCCGTCGAATGGCGCGGCCGCCTTTTCCGCCCAACTGGGCCAAGTCCTCGCCAGGCGGGGTGCTCTGGTGATGGACCGCGCCGTACTGCGGAGGCTCGACCTGCTCGACACGCTGGTCATCGACACGGCGGCACTCGGCGCCGGGGTGAACGTGCTCAGCGATCTGGTTCCCCTGCCGGGCAGTGAGCCGGTGGAGATGACCGCCGTCGCCTTCGCCTTGTTCGACGAGGAGAAGCCGCAGGTGGTCCGGCGCGACGGCGACTGGGTCCTCGGCCCGGTCGACGACCTTGACCTCGATAGGCGCGAGGGAGTCCAGGAACGGCAGCGGTTGCTGGACCAGGGAGCGCCCCTCGTGCTGGGCTTGGCCCGTGACGGGCAACTGCAGGGGCTGCTGGCCGTCGCCGAAGAACTCTCACCGGAGGTCGACGCCTTGTCGTCGGCGGCCAAGTCGGCCGGTTTGCGGGTGGTGCAGAACGACGGCGGTGAAGGATTGCTCGACGGCGTCCGCGAACTCCAGGCCGACGGGCGCGTGGTCATGCTCGTTTCCGGTGACCGGCGGGCCCTGGGCGCGGCCGACTGCGGGATCGGCGTCCACGACGAGGGAACCCCGCCGCCATGGGGCGCACACGTGCTGATCGAGCGGGACATCGAGACGGCCATCCTGCTCGTCGAAGCGATCACCGCGGCCCGGACGGTCGTGCGCGACTCCACGCTGTTCGCCACCGTGGCGAGTGGTATCGGTGGAGTGACCGCCCTCAGCGCCCGGCGCAAACCGGCCGCGAGTGGCCTTCGCGCGGTGAACGCGGGCGCGCTCATGGCTTTCAGCGACGGGATCTGGCGGGCACGAAACCTCACCGGCACGCGGAAGGTGGCTCCGGCGGCCCGCGTCGCACCGCCGTGGCATCTGATGCCGGCGGACCTCGTCCTCGACCGGCTCGGCTCAGCCCCGCGCGGTCTCGGCGAAGACGAGGTGCGACGGCGCACTCCCGCGAATCGTCTCGGGGGAGCGGCCGGTACCGGCACGAGTATCGCCAAGGCGTTCCTCTCCGAGCTTTCCAATCCGTTGACTCCGGTGCTGGCGGGTGGCGCGGCCGTGTCCGCCGCGGTGGGTTCCCCGGTCGACGCCGCGATGGTCGCCGGGATCGTCGGGGTGTCCGCGTTGATCGGCAGCGCGCAGCAGGTCCACACCGAACGCGCGCTGGCCGGGCTCTTCGAGCGGTCCGCCACGGTGACCACCGTCGTGCGGGACGGCACGGAGCACCAGATCGTCGCCGACGATCTGGTGCGCGGCGACGTCGTCTCGCTGCGCTCCGGTGACGTCGTACCCGCGGACTGCCGGGTGCTCGAAGCCACCGGTGCGGAACTCGACGAATCGTCGCTGACCGGCGAATCGTTGCCGGTGGCCAAGGATCCGTCCCCGGTGGTGGCCGCGGACATCGCCGAGCGGGCGTCGATGCTCTACGAGGGCACCGTGGTCGCCGCGGGGAAGGTGACCGCCGTGGTCGTCGCGACCGGCGACCAGACCGAGGTCGGGCGCGGCTTGGCCGCGGCACGGGGCGCGGCCCCCGAGACCGGCGTCGAAACACGGCTCGCGTCGCTTACCAAGCAGGCGCTGCCCGTCGCGGTCGGCTCGGCTGTCGCCGTCGCGGGTGCGGGCCTCATCCGGGGTGTGCCGCTGCGCGAAAGCCTCGGCGCCGCGGTGAATCTCGCGGTCGCGTCGGTGCCGGAAGGCCTGCCCTTCCTGGTCAACGCGGCACAGCTCGCCGCTGCCCGCAGGCTCGCCGACCACGGCGCGCTCGTCCGGAATCCCCGCACCATCGAGGCGCTCGGGCGGGTCGACGTCCTCTGCTTCGACAAGACCGGCACGCTCACCGAAGGCAGGCTCAGCGTCACCCGGATCGACGACGGGCACAGCAGCGCCGCCGTGTCGCGGCTCGGGAAGAGCCATCGCGCGGTGCTGACCGCCGCCGTGCGCGCGACACCCCGGGCGGAGAACCCCGAGGAACTGCCGCATCACACGGATCAGGCCGTTCTCGAGGGCGGCCTTGCCGCAGGTGTGGACGCCGGCGGCTGGGAGAAGACGGACGCTGTCCCGTTCGAGCCGTCCCGCGGGTTCCACGCCACCAACGGCCAGCTCGGCGACCGGAACCTGTTGTGTGTCAAGGGCGCGCCCGAGGTCGTCGTGCCACGGTGCGCCCGCCACGGCGGCAAGCCGATCGGCGCCGGAACCCGGAAACGGCTGGAAAAGCGGATGGAGCGGCTGGCCGCCTCCGGACATCGCGTACTCGCCGTCGCCGAGCGAACTGTGTCCACAAAGGACATCTCCGAGGACGACATCGCCGATCTCCACTTGCTCGGCTTCGTCGCCTTGGCGGATCCGGTGCGCGACAGTGCCGCCCCCGCCGCGGAAACGCTGCGCGAGGCCGGGGTGCGCACGGTGATGATCACCGGCGACCATCCGGCCACCGGCGAAGCCGTCTCCGAAGAGATCACCGGCCGCAACGGTGACACCAAGGTGCTCACCGGCGCCCGGATCGAAGAACTCGGCGACGCCGAACTCGATGCCGAACTCGCCGACGTCGACGTGATCGCCCGATGCAGTCCGGCGCAGAAGGTGCGGATCATCCAGGCGTATCAGCGCGGTGGCCGGGTCGTCGCGATGACCGGTGACGGCGCGAACGACGCACCCGCCATCCGGCTCGCCGACGTCGGGATCGCACTCGGGCAACGGGGTACCCCCGCGGCGAGGGCGGCCGCGGATCTCGTGGTCACCGATGACCGGCTGGAGACGATCGTCGCCGCGCTGATCGAAGGCCGGGCGATGTGGGCGTCGGTGCGGGAAGCACTCGGCATCCTGCTCGGCGGGAACCTGGGGGAGATCGCCTTCACCGTGCTCGGGTCCGCCGTCACCGGCCGGTCTCCGCTCACCGCCCGCCAGCTGCTGCTGATGAACCTGCTCACGGATCTGGCGCCCGCGCTCGCCATCGCGTTGAGCAGGCCGGACCGTGAGGCGGTGCCGGAACTGCTCCGAGAAGGGCCCAGTGCCTCGCTCGGTGACGCGCTCCGGCGCGACATCACCACCCGGGCGGTGACCACGACGCTGGGGGCGACCACGGCGTGGACCCTGGCCCGGCTGACCGGCAGGCGGCGGCGGGCGAGCACCGTCGCGCTCGCCTCGCTGATCGGCACGCAGCTCGGGCAGACGCTGCTGATCGGCCGGCGCGACGGCACGGTGCTGGCCGCGGGTCTGGGTTCCGCGGCCCTGCTGGCCGTCCTGATCCAGACGCCCGGCGTCAGCCAGTTCTTCGGCTGCACCCCGCTCGGGCCGATCGGCTGGGGGATCGCGTTGGGCAGCGCCGGTGCGGCGAGCGCCGCCGGGTTGCTGGTCGGGAGGGGCGGTGTCGTCACCAAAGCACAGTGTTGACATGTAGGAAATCTCCTACGTATGGTCGCGGCATGAACGTCAACCGGATCCAGTTTCTCACCGTGCCGGTCTCCGAGCAGTTCGTCATGGACGGCAGCGTGATGGGACTCCTGGAGTCGTCGGGCTACGGAAACCGGCCGCGCTAGTGCCGGTCAACGACGACGTCTTCGCCGCCCTCGCCCACCCGGTCCGGCGGGAGGTGCTCGGCATCCTCCTCGACGGCCCGCGAGCCGCAGGGGACATCGCCGAACGCTTCGACATGCGACGGCCGAGCCTTTCGGAACACCTTCGAGTGTTGCGGGAGGCCGGGCTCGTCCGCGAAGAGCGGCGAGGCCGCAACCGCGTCTACTCGCTGGAAGCCGCACCACTGCGAGAGGTTTCCGACTGGCTTTCACCGTACGAGCGGTACTGGCGTGACAAGCCGGCCGGTCTGCGCGACCTGCTCGAGGAGGAGGAGTTCTGAACGGCGAGGACCCGACGGCCGTCCACGTCGACCAGTTCCTGGCACCCACGCGTTTAGTCCTCTAAATGCATTCGGTCCGCCTGACCGGGCCTGGGTACCGGGTCTAGGATCCCCGCTTGTGACGGACGAGAAACCGCTCCGAGCCGATGCCCGCCGTAACCGGACCCGGGTGCTGGAGGCCGCGGAGCGCGTCTTCACGGCCAAAGGCACCAGTGCGCCGACAGAGGAGGTCGCCCGCGAGGCGGGCGTCGGGGTCGGCACGGTGTTCCGGCATTTCCCGACGAAGGAAGCCCTGCTAGAGGCTGTTCTCTTCGCACGTCTTCACCGCTTCGCCGATGAAGCCGAGGCCACGGTGGCCGCGGACTCGCCCGACCCGGGTATCGCGTTCTTCGGCTTCCTGACCGGCTGGATCGAGATGTCCGGCGCCAAGAACGCGTACTTCGAGGCCTTGTCGGCGGCCGGGGTCACCGTTCCGGCCACGGGCGCGGTGATCGGCGCCCGCCTGAAGGACGCACTCGGCGTCCTGCTCGGCCGCGCGCAGGACGCGGGCGCCGTCCGCAAAGACCTTATCGTCGAAGAGCTGATCGCGGTGATCATCGGGACGGCGAAGGCCGCGGAGTATGCCGGTCCCGACCTGCGAAATCGGACGGTCTGCCTGCTCTTCGACGGACTTCGGCCGCGTCAGGCGTAGGGATCCAACGTCGGGCGCTTCGGTGCGAGAGCGTCGCCGGACGACTCGCCGCGAAGGCGGCGCCTGATCCACGGGACAGCGTGTTCCTTGCCCCACTGAAGGTTCTCCGTACGCCGGGCCTGCGGGCTCAGCGACGGCCGAGGTCCGAGCTCCGCGGGTGTGAGCTTGTGCGGTTCGCCGAGCCCGTCCAGCACGGCGATAGCGATCTCGTTGTGCCCCAACGAGTTCAAGTGCAGGCGGTCGGGTGCCCACAGCCGCCGGTCCCGCAGCCGGCGCATCGCCCACATGTCCACCAGCAGTGCCCCGTGCCGCGAGGCGATGCCGCGGACGTGCTCGTTGTAGATCGCGACGCGGCCCCGGATCCTGCGGAACAGCGCGTCTTCGACCCCGTCGACGCCGGTGAAGAGGACGACGCGCGCGCCGGAGGCGACGATCTCGCCCACCGCGACGTCGTAGTCGTCGCAGAGAGCGTCGATGTCGACCTTCGGCCGCATCAGGTCGTTGCCGCCGGCGTACAGCGTCACGAGGTCCGGGTTCAGCGCGAGCGCCGGTGAGAGCTGCTCGGTGAGGACCTGTCCGAGGAGCTTTCCACGGATCGCGAGGTTGGCGTAGCGGAAGCCGGTGTGGTTACCCGCGAGCTGACCGGCGACGCGGTCGGCCCAGCCTCGGACGCCGTTGGGGGACGACGGGTCTTCGTCGCCCACCCCTTCGGTGAAGGAATCGCCGAGACAGACTAAGCGGTTGGTCATACTCCGATGTTACCCAGCCGAGTGCGGTCGGCCGTCAGCCCCTGGCAGTCGGTTGGTTGGCCGCTCGGGGCCGCGGTCCGTTGCCGCGGAGGTCGGGCGAGCGTTCCGGGGAGCCGCACGCGAAGGCCGTGGAGTTCGTCCGTCATGGTGATCTGACAGCCGAGGCGGGAGGTCTGCTGCCGGTCGAGCAGCGTGTCGAGCAGGTCGGTTTCCTCCTCACCGGGCGGCGTGAGCCGCCCGGTCCACGCCGGGTCGACGATCACGTGGCACGTCCCGCAGTACATCGAGCCATCGCACTCGCCGCGCACTGGAAGACCCGCCTGCCTCACGCGCTCCATGACCGTGTCGGTCGCGGTGCCGCCGAGAACGTTCTCGCCGTCGCCGGAAGCGGCGACGATCAGGTCGGCCACGGGGTCCCACCCGTCGCCGCCAGAGCACGGGCAAGGAACCTCATTGACGGCGTGATCGTCGCGACGAAGTTTCCCTCGCGCATTCTCCGGTCTACCGGAGATCCCTGCATGAAGGCCGGTAGTCCGGCCCGCAGCATGGCCATCCGCGTGGCCTCCAGAGTGAGTTCACTGGCCTTGAACCGCGTCTCGAACACCGACCGGAGGTAGCCGGGGGAGTCGTCGAGCGGCGTTTCGGTGAGCCGCGTGATCCGGTCCCGCAGCTCGTCCCGGTCGGCCGCGAAGTCGTCCGGATGGCGCGGTAGGTACTGGTTGCTCTCCAGTTGCCCAGCGTCGAACTCGCGCATCAGAGCGACGCTCGCCCCGATCACCCCCAACGCCATTCCGGTCTGCAGCAGGACGATTCCCGGGTAGGCACGGGTCAGCAGGTCTTCGGCCGGGTCCGCCAGGACCTGCCAGGCGGGGATGAAGGCCTGCTTGAACAGGACCGTCACCGTCGCGCTACCGCGCATCGACGTCATGTGGAGGTTCGGCCGGATCGTCACGCCCGGCTGTCCGCAGCGCACCATCGCCGTGATCCGGTGGGACGGGTCGGTCACGTCGGCGAAGACCGTGGCGAACCAGTGCCCTTCATCCATGTTGGATATCCACGGCTGGGCGCCGCTGACCAGATAACCGCCTGAAACCGGTTCGGCACGCAGCTTGAACTGTTCGGTGCCGCTCATGGCCTTCACCGGGTTCGCGAGCCCGACACCGGCCATGACGGTGCCGTTCGCAACGTCGGGCAGCAACCGGGAGCGCAGCTCGACGTTGTCGCTGTGCACCAGGAGCCAGGCCGCCGAATGCTGGCACCACGTGCAGAAACCGGTCGTCAAGCAGGCCTCCGAGATGGCCGCCGCCGTCGCGATGGCGACGTCGAGACCGGACTGCTTCCTGCCTTCGACGTGAGCGCGGAAAGCACCTGCCTGCCCGAGGCGGACGAGTACCTCGGCGGGATGAACACCGTCCTCGTCGACACGTTTGGCCGCAGCGGCCACGTCCGTGTCCACCAGGTCACGAACAGCCGGTGCGACTACCGCGGGGGAGCCGATCATGTTGCGAGGCTACCCAGTGAGCGCGGGTTTCGGAGCCATCGACAGGAGCGCGAGCAGAGCTTTTGTCCAGCATTTCTGCCCATTCGGCCGATCCGGACCCGGCCGATGAGCCGATCCAGCCGTGATCATCATCCCCGTAGCGTGCGGAAGCCGGTGTGGTTACCCGCGAGCTGACCGGCGACGCGGTCGGCCCAGCCTCGGACGCCGTTGGGGGACGACGGGTCTTCGTCGCCCACCCCTTCGGTGAAGGAATCGCCGAGACAGACTAAGCGGTTGGTCATGCCTCGATGTTACCCAGCCGAGTGTGCTTGGCCTGTCCACCTCTACGCGTTCGAGTGGCATCGTGCTGCCTGGCGGTTTCGACCTACCCGATCAGCCTCCTGGGCGGCGAGCATGCCGCTGGGCCTGATGTAGTAGCCGATTGCCGCCTTCGGGGATTTATAGAGGGGTGAGGCAAACGTGCGTGGTGGAGTTGGCGAGAGCGGGCAGCGGCCGGGCCACGGCAGCGCGTGAAGGCCCCTTCCCCTCGGCTCAGCCGAGGAAACTCGACCTTTACACCTTCCTGTACTTAAGCGAGAGGGCGGCGGTGAACCGTCGGTCCAGGTGGTCGTGAGTGGCGATTCGGGTTAGAACCCGAATCGCCACTCACGACCAACCCAGCCCACCCCTCACCGGAACCCTCAAGCCAGGAAGTCCGTGAAGGCCTCCTTCCCTACTTTGAAAGTAGGGAAGGAGGCCTTCACGGACACGCCACGTTTGCCTAACCCTTCAATAAAAGCGTCGAGTTGATCGGTGAATCGTCCCCCGGTATCGCGACCGCGCTGAAGGTGCCGACCAACGCGACGTTGCGGTCAGGTGGTCGTTTCGTCGACGGTGAGAAGGTCGTTTTCCTCGACGGCGGACAGGTCCAGGGTCTTGTACCCGAGGTCGTCGAACAGGATCGTGATCCGGTCCGGTTCCACCGACATCACCGTGCCCCCGCCCCACTCGGCGTGGCGGACGGTGCTGTTGACGGCGAACTTGCCGGTTTCCACATGCTGCCGCCCGGCGGCGCCGAAGTCGCAGGTGTCGCAATTGCCGCAGGATTCGACGAGCTGTTCCCCGAAATAACCGAGCAGGTACCGCCGTCGGCATTCCGTGGTCTCCGCGTAGCCGCGGATCATTTCGATGCGGGAGCGGACCAGCCGCTGATGCCTCTCGGCGGCTTCGACGGCTTGCCGGGCCGCCTCGTCCGGTGGGAGGTCGCGGTCTACGTACTCGAGACACCCGTCGCCGGTCGCGCCGACGGCACCGACCTCTTCGAGAAGGTTTACCGCCTTGGTGCGCTGGGCCGCCGAAGCGTCCACTTCGTCCTTCAGCTCGGACGGCCGGACAGCCGAGTCGTGCTCGCCGAGGGTCTTCGCCACCTGGCCGAGAAGCTCTTCCGGGGCTTTGGCGGCGGTGAGGAATTTCTGGAGATTCAGGTCCTGTGGCCGGTAGAGCAGCGTGATGCGGGCAGGTTCGCCATCCCGTCCGGCCCGGCCGATCTGCTGGTAGTAGGTGTCGAGCGAATCGGGGACCGACGCGTGCAGAACGAACCGCACGTCCGGCTTGTCGATGCCCATGCCGAACGCCGAGGTGGCGACGACGACGTCCACCTCGCCGTCGAGGAACCGTTCGTGGACCTGTTCGCGGCTGTGGCGCTTCATGCCGGCGTGGTAAGCCGCCGCGCGCACACCCGCCCGCGCGAGCTCGTCGGAGAAGTACTCGGCGTCCTTCCGGCTGGCGACGTACACCAGACCGGTGCCGGTGGCCGGATCGTCGATCAGAAAACGCACCAGCGTGATCAGCGTGTGCCGTTTGTCGGCGTCGTCGTCGAACCGCTCCACCGACAGATGCAGGTTGGGGCGGTCGAAACCGGCGATCACCTCACGGTGGTCACGCAGTCCGAGCCGCTCGACGATGTCCTCGCGCACCGGAAGAGCCGCGGTGGCGGTGAGGGCGAGCACCGGTGGATGCCCGAGTCGTTCGATCACCGGCGCCAGGCGCAGGTAGTCGGGGCGGAAGTCGTGGCCCCATGCCGAGACGCAGTGTGCCTCGTCGACGACGATCAGGCTGAGCTCCAGCTCGTTCAGCCTGTCGAGAACGTCTTCTTTGGACAGTTGTTCCGGCGAGAGGAAGACATACCGTGCGTCACCTGCCTCGATCGCCTTCCATGCGTCTTCTCGCTCGCTCGCGCGCTGCGAAGAATTCACCGTGACGGCGTCCGGCGCCCGGCTTTCCTCGATGCTTTCCCGCTGATCGTTCTGCAGGGCGATCAGCGGGGACACCACGAGGGTCACGCCGTCCAGTTCCATGGCGGGCACCTGGTAGATCGCCGACTTCCCCGCGCCGGTTGGCAGGACGACCAAGACGTCATGACCTGCCATGACGTACTCCATCGCCTGAAGTTGTTCGCCGGTGAGCTTGGGCCAGCCGAAGACCTCCGCGGCGATCCGCTGCAACTCATCGCGTTTTCCGTGTGCCGTCACCAGCGGCTGATACCCCGGCATGCCGCGGGGAAACAGCGGGAATCGTCGACGACCGGCACGGCGCGTCAGGCGGAGACCGGGAAGTGGCGAAGACCTCGGATGGAATTGCCTTCCCCCTTCGATGCGCGCCAGTCGGGTACCGAGGCAGTAGTGGGTACCGCTGGAGAACGCCAGATGCTCCGGCCCGCCGGAGCGGGTGAAGTCGAGTTCGCCCGGCCTTGCGTACACCTCCGGATCACGGTTGGCCGCGGCCAGCAGCCGTCCACCCGGCCGGGCCTGAACGCGATCGCGCAGGACCTGATCGCGAAGCGCGACGCGCGGTCATCTCCGCGACCGGTCGCCCAGGTCCGAGCCGGATCGAGGCTAGACCGGCCGCGGAGCGGGTATTCCCTCCCCATGACGGCGGCACCTGCCCGCAAGTTGCGGCGTTACCAGGAGATGCGCGATTTCGCCCGCACCGGGGAACCGGCAGGAGGCGACCCGGCGCGGCCGGGCGGTCATCGGTTCGTGGTCCAGCGGCACCGGGCGCGCAGACTGCACTATGACTTCCGGCTGGAACTCGACGGCGTCCTGGTGAGCTGGGCGGTGCCGAAGGGGCCGACGCTGGACCCGAAGGCCCGGCGCCTCGCCGTCCACGTCGAGGACCACCCGATCGAATACGCCGACTTCGAGGGCGTGATCCCGCGCGGAGAGTACGGCGGTGGTGACGTCATCGTCTGGGATCGCGGCGTCTGGCATCCGGTCGAAGACGATCCGGCGCGGGCGATCGAAGAAGGGACCCTCCACTTCGACCTCCACGGTGAGAAGCTGGCCGGGCGGTTCGTGCTGGTGCGGTCCAGCCGTGACGGAGACAAGGAACAGTGGTTCCTCCTCCACAAACGCGACGACCACGCCCGCACCGGCTGGAACGCCGAAGAACATCCGCGTTCGGTCAAAAGCGGCCGCACCAACGACGAAGTCGCGGCCGCCCCCGAAGCACTGTGGCATGGTGACCGGCCCGCCGCGGAGGCGGAGGTCGCCGTGAGCACCACCTGGGAAGCGGCGACCCAAGACGAACTGGCGGCTCTCGACGGCCTCGGCCCGAAGGGAAAATGGTCGGTCGCCGGGCGGGAACTCACCCTGACCAACCTCGACAAGGTGCTGTTCCCCGCGGCAGACGGCGGAAAACCGATCACGAAGCGGGACCTCGTGCGGTATTACGTCACGGTCGGACCGGCGATGCTGCCGTATCTCGCGGACCGGCCGCTGAACACCCATCGCTTCCCACAGGGCGTCACCGAGGCCGGCTTCTGGCAGAAGGAGGTCCCGTCCCACGCTCCGGATTGGCTGAGCACCTGGCACAACGAACGTGCCGCGAAGGGGGAGAGCCAACGCTATGTCGTGGTGGACAGCGTCGCCTCACTCGCCTGGCTGGCGAACTACGGCGCACTGGAACTGCACGCCTGGACCTCGCGTGGCGACGACGTCGATCACCCGACGTGGGTGTTGTTCGACATCGACCCGGGTCCGGCGACGACCTTCGAAGAGGTGCTGGAGCTGGCGCGGCTGCATCGCACCGCCCTCGACCATCTCGGCCTGATCGGCAGACCGAAGGTGACCGGGCAGCGCGGGATCCAGGTCTGGGTGCCGATCACCCCGCGCTCGACCTTCGAGCAGACCCGGCAGTGGGCGGAGACGGTGTCCAAGACGATCGGCCGGGTCCTTCCGGACCTGGTCAGCTGGGCCTGGTCGAGGGACAAACGCGACGGCCGCGCACGGCTGGACTACACGCAGAACGCGCTCAACAAGACACTGGTGGCGCCGTACAGCGTGCGGCCGCGGCCGGGTGCGCCGGTGTCGGTCCCGCTCGACTGGGAGGAACTGGATGATCCCGAGCTCACGTCCGCCCGGTGGACGATCCGGGACGTGCCCGGTCGCCTGGCCGAGCGGGGCGACCCGTTCGCGGGTTTGCTCGGCGTGGAGCAGGAGCTCCCCGACTGGTAGTTCGTCGAACGGGGAGCTTGAGCGACGGCAAGGCTCACCCACGCCCTCCAGTCGCGGGTGCGGGATGGACTCGGGACCTAGACTTGCGCGGTGACCCGGGATGTCCGCGAGTTGGCTGGAGCGTGGAAGAAATTCCAGCACCACACGTACCTGGTCCCGTCGCCGGACCTGGCCTGGTGCGTCGAGCACTATTGGCTGGTCTCCTGGGATTACGGCGAGCCCTACCGGCAGTTCATCGCCCCATCCCCGCATGTGCATCTGACATTCCGGGAGGGGATCGCGCTGGTGAACGGTGTCGCCAGTGAGCGTCAGGTCAAGGTGCTCCAGGGCAGCGGCCGCGTGTTCGGGGTGAAGTTCCGGCCCGGCTGCTTCCGGCCGTTTCTGCGCGCACCGGTCTCGACGATCACTGACCGGTCGATCGACGCGGGCGAGGTGTTCGACCGCGTACCACGTGGTCCGGTCGAGGTCGAGACAGTCGAACAGTTCCTCAGAACGAACCGACCCGAGCCGGATCCCAAGACGGAGCAATGCGCGAACATCGTCGCGCAGATCGCGGCGAGACCGGATATCGCCAAGGTGGCCACGTTGGCGCGGGACCTCGACATGAGCGTCCGGCGGCTGCAGCGATTGTTCGCCGAATACGTCGGCATCGGGCCGAAGTGGGTGATCCGCCGGTACCGCCTGCATGAGGTGACCGAGCGGTTCGCGGCCGGTGCGGTGATCGACTGGGCACCGTTGGCAGCCGACCTCGGCTACGCCGACCAAGCCCACTTCGCTCGGGACTTCAAGGCGATGTTCGGAGAAGCACCTACCTCGTACGCCCAGCGCTACTGAAACTGTGGACTCCTGCTCGAACAACACCTCGTTGAGGCTTGGGAGGCTGGCCCCCTGGCGGTGCCGGTTTGAGGGGTGCCGGGTTCGGGAAGTAGGCGAGCATGTCGGGTCCAGTCGATGAACAGGCAGTCCAGTCGGAGCGTCAACACCGGCGCAGGCGCTGGGTGGCAAAGCATGGCGGAGTGATCGGCGTCGGCTTGGCAGTGTTTTTCGGTGCGATGGGTGTCTGGTTCGGCTCCGGTGAAGACGCTGAGGTGGGTTGGTTGCATCCGGTGGTGACGGGCGCCGTCGGGGTGGTGTTCGGCGCGTTCGTCGGCTACTTCATGTCAATGGAAGCCCGGGGTACCAAAGCGAACGGTCCGCATCGAGTGCTGGTCATCGTCGGGACGGTGTTCTGCCTCGCGGTAGTGGTGGGTATGCGGTACTTGAACGACTGGACGTGATATCCCCCGGACAAGCGGGATTGCGGATCACAGCTCGGTAGGGACCGTGCCGGCGAGCCCGCTGATGGTGAGGACCGGGATCAGCAGGGGGTTGGCGCGGATGCGGATGTGGTCGACGTGGGTGTACAGCGCGTTGATGGCGCCGCTGTCGAGGTAATCGACCTCGCGCAGATCGACGATGGTCACCCCACTGCGCGTGGCTTCGGTGAGCGCGCGGGCGAAGGTGCTGATATTGCTGAGATCGATCTCGCCTGCCACGGTGAGCAAGACGGTGCCGTCGTCGCGGCGATTCGTGCTCAGGGTGAGCGGAGTGCTCATCGGACGACCCTCGCGTTCAACTGGACGGTGGTACCGGAGACGTCGTGCTCGACGGTGACCTCGTCGATGAGCGCACGGATGAGCAGCAGCCCTCGACCGCGATCGGGGTTGGCGGCCCATTGCGGCGTTTTCCAGGAGCCGCTGTCGGTGACGACGAGGTGTATCCGGTCGGCGAAGGTGGTGGCCCGCAGCCGGATGAGGCCGCCTGGGCTGTCGCGATAGCCGTGCTCGACGGCATTGGCGACGGCTTCGCCGGTGGCGACCAGGATGTTCTGGAGCTGATCGAGGTGGAGCCCGCAGAGCTTGAGCCAGGCGCGCAGTTTCCGGCGCACGGACGCGAGTTCGTTGACGTCGGCGGGGAATTCCAGGGCCAGCGGGCCGGGACGGCGATAGAGCAGCAACGCCACATCATCCTCGTATCCGTCTGCCGGGGCCAGTCTGGACATGAGCAGGTCGGCGAGCTCTTCGAGGGCGCGGCTGCCGTTTTCGGCGATCAGCGCGGCGGCGCGGGCGATGCCGTCGTCGAGTGATCGGCGCCGCCGTTCGACCAGGCCGTCGCTGCTGAGCAGCAAGGTGGCACGGGCGGGGATGACGGTATGGGCTTCGGGCCTCGGCTGCCGAGGGCGTATACCCAGTGGTATCGAACGACCGTCTTCCAGCAACCTGGTGGTGCGGTCGGCGTGGACCAGCACAGGCGGTGGGTGTCCGGCGGCGGAATAGCTCATCTCACCGGTTTCCAGGGTGAGGACCGCGCAGAACGCGGTGGTGCACGCGGCCCCGGGTAGCCGGGCGGCGAAGCGGTCAAGTCCGGCCAGGGCCGCCGCGGGGCTGGGGTTCTCGACGAGCAGGGCGCGGCACGCGCTGCGCAACTGCCCCATGACGGTGGCCGCGGCGAGGCCGTGTCCCACGCAGTCGCCCACGACCAAGGCGATGCGCCCGTCCTCCAGATCGACGACGTCATACCAATCGCCCCCGACCTGAAGCGGACTGTTCGCGGGCTGGTAGCGGGCGGTGAATCCGCTGGGCAGCTGTTGCGGGCTGAGAATGGCGTGTTGAAGCGCCAGAGCGGTCTCCCGCTGCTGATCGAGTTGGTGCACCCGGGCCAGCCCTTGTCCCAACCGGCCGGCCAGCACCGTCAGCAATGTTTCGTCTTCCTGTGTGATCCGTCGCCGTTCGGCCAGTTCGAGCCACACGACCAGGACACCGTCGGGATGTTGCAGCGAGATGCCCGCCATACCCGGCTCTCCGGGAAAGATGCTCAACGGGTGGGCATCGCGCAAGGTGGAAACGGCGTGCCGCACCTGGGGATCGAGATCACCCCACGAAACCGGTTCGCCGGTGATCTGGGGCACCGGATCGGTTCCGTGGCCGGGAAAGAGGACGGCCAGGGCCCGGCTCGCCTTCCAGGTCTGGCGAAACTCGTCCATCGCCCCTGCCAGAGCCTGACCGGCGGAGTCCGCCTGGACGAGCTGCTGGTTCAGCGCCGCCAGGGCGGTTTGACGCTGCACGGCGTAGTGCTCGGCGGTGACGTCGCGGAAGGTGCCGACCGTGACACGTTTCCCGGAGTCGGGATCCTCGACCTGGTTGAAAGCGACAGCGACCCACAGGCGATGGCCATCACAATGAGTGACAGGAAGCGTGGAATTGCCCCGTGGAGCGTGGAGCGCCGTGCCGAGCTCCTCGGCGACGAAGTGGTGGGCATCCGGTTCGGTTGCCGCGTCCGGCCACCATGGGTGGGTCGGCCGGTACGGCAATCCGTCCGGCCCGTAGCCGAGAATGTCGGTGAACGTGCTGTTGATCTCGACGACCGCGCCGCCTTCGTCGACGATGAAGAACGCCTCCTGCAGCGAGTCGATCAACGCGGCACGCCACCGAGCGGAACGCGCGCGCAGACGGGCGAGCTGGACGTGCGCCCGAACACGGGCGAGCAGTTCGGGAGCGGCGAACGGCTTGACGAGATAGTCGTCGGCGCCGGCGTGCAGGCCTTCGATGGAGGCTTCCTGGCCCGCCCGGGCCGAGAGCAGCAAGACCGGCACGGTCGCGGTGCGCGGCTCACCGCGCAACCTGTCTACCAAGGCCAGCCCGTCGAGACCGGGCATCATCACGTCGCTGATGACGAGATCCGGTGCTTTGACGCGAACCGCGTCGATCACTTCCGTGCCGTCGGCGACGGCCTCGACCTCGTATCCCGCACCGGTGAGCAACCGGCTCAGGTAGTCGCGCATGTCGGCGTTGTCGTCGGCGACCACCACCCGGGCGGCATAGCCCTCCCGCTGTTCCGGCGCTGATCCGGTTTCAGTGACTTCCACCGCGGAAGCACCGGCCGACCAGCGCGACGCCTCCAGCACGTACGGCTCGGCGGCGAGGGCGCCGCCACCCTCCCCACCGGGTGCCGCCAGGGCATCGGCGGGCAGGTGACCGGAGCCGAACGGGAGCCGGACGCGGAACGTCGTGCCTTCGCCTTCGACACTGTCAGCGGTGATGGCGCCGCCGTGGAGCTCGACCAGTTCCCGCACCAGCGCGAGGCCGATACCACTGCCTTCGTGCGAGCGGGCACGGCTGTTCTCGATCCGGTGGAACCGCTCGAACAGGCGCGGCATCTCCGCGGCAGGCACACCGACGCCGGTGTCGGTCACGGCGACCACCGCGTCCGTCTCGCCGGCGGCCACGGTGACCGTGATGGAGCCCTCGAAAGTGAACTTCACGGCGTTGCTCAGGAGATTGAAGACGACCTTTTCCCACAGGCCCCGGTCCAGATACACCGGTCGATCCAGCGGCGGGCAGCCAACCGTCAAGCGCAGGCCCGCCTTTTCGATGGCGGACCGGAACACACTCGCCAGCTCCGCGGTCACGGCCGGGAGATCGACAGGCTCGAAGCGCGCCTGCATGCGTCCCGCCTCGATCCGCGAGAAGTCGAGCAGCGTGCTGACCAGTTTGCTGAGCCGCGACCCGTTGCGATGGACGACCTCGAGTTCCTCGCGGGCGGACTCGTCCAGTCCGGACTCCCGGCCGAGCAGATCCCGCACCGGGCCCATGATCAGCGTGAGCGGGGTGCGGAACTCGTGACTGATGTTGGAGAAGAAGGCGGTCTTCGCCCGGTCCAACTCCGCGAGTTCCTCCGCGCGCCGTTGCTGGGCCTGATAGCTGCGGGCACTGGCGATACCGGCCGCGAGATGGGCCGCCACCAGTTCGATGAACCCGCGGTAGCCGTCGTCGAGGTCGCGGTACCGGTTCAACCCGGCCACCAGGAACCCGTGCGGCACGCCGCCCTGCTGCCGCAACGGAACGGCCAACGCCTGTGTCGGCGGCTCGGGCAACTCGCCGGTGGGCAGTCTGACCGCGCTGTCGAGGCTGATCAGCGTCGCGCTGCCCTCGGACAACTGTCCCACCGGCAAGTCCAGCGAAGGCACTGGCACGTCGTCGGCGAAGCCCGTCGAAGCCGCCAGCCGGGCCGAGCCGTCGGCCTCGAAAAGGTAGGTCAGGGTGAAAGGCAGGTCGCGCGTGTTCCGGCCGAGCTGGCGACCGGCGAAAGCGAGCACCTGCCCTTCGGTGATGATCACGCTGGGGTCGGAGCCGAGATCCCGCAGCGTCGCCATCCGGCGCTCTCCGATGATCCGGTCGGTGTCCTCGCTGACCACGCACAACATGCCGACGACCGCACCGGCATCGTCGCGCAACGGGCTGTAGGAGAAGGTGTGATAGCTCTCCTCCGGATAGCCGGCACGCTCGAGGAACAGCAGCAGTGCCTCGTCCCACGTCGCCTGCCCGGTGGACAACACGGTGTCGATGCGCGGGCCTATGTCGTCCCAGATCTCCGCCCACACCTCGCTCGCCGGTCGGCCGAGAGCCCAGGGGTACTTACGCCCGAGGGTGTTCTGCCGGTAAGCGGCGTTGCAGAAAAAGGTCAGCTCCGGACCCCACGCCATCCACATGGAGAACCGCGACGACAGCAGGATGCCGACCGCCGTCCGCAGGCTCAGCGGCCACCGGGCCGGCTCGCCGAGCGGGGTGGCCGCCCACTCCACCGCCGCCAGATCGGAACCGACCTCACCACTCGCGGCGAACACGTCGATCCGGGCGATCTCATCATCGGCAGAAGGCACGCAACGCTCTTTCCGGTCCACCGCGCGCTGACTCCCGCGGTCACGGGAGCCAGCATCTCATCCACGCGTCGATCCCACTCATCGAGTGACCTTCACGGATCCGGCGCGTCAGTTCGCCCGCTCGGCGCGCCTCTCAGGTCAAGGGCTGGCCGCCGGTGACGCCCAGCATCTCGCCGGTGACATAACTGGATTCCTGCGAAGCGAAGAACACGTAGGCGGGTGCCAGTTCGGCGGGCTGACCGGCCCGGCCCATCGGCACCTGCTCCCCGAAGGATTCGACCTGTTCCTCCGGCATGGTGGCCGGGATCAGCGGTGTCCAGATAGGACCCGGTGCGACCGCGTTCACCCGGATGCCCTTGTCGGCCAGATCCTGTGCGAGCCCCTTGGTGAAGTTCGCGATCCCCGCCTTGGTCGTGGCGTAGTCCATCAACTCCGGCGACGGCTGCGAGGCCTGGATGGAGGACGTGTTGATGATGGCCGACCCTCGCGGCATATGCGGCACGGCGGCCTTGCACAGCCAGAACATCGCGTAGAGATTGGTCTTCAGTACGCGGTCGAACTGCTCGGTGGAGATTCCGAGCAGGCCTTCTTGGCTGCTCATCTGATAAGCGGCATTGTTCACCAGCACGTCGATGCCACCGAGGGCGGACACCGCCGTGTCGATGATGTGCCCACAGTGTCGCTCGTCGCGAATGTCACCGGGTACGAGTTCGACTTGCCTACCGGCTTCGCGTACCAGTTCGGCGGTGCGTTCGGCGTCGTCCTGCTCTTCCTCCAAATAGGACAGCACGAGATCCGCGCCCTCCCGGGCGAAAGCGATCGCCACGGCCCGGCCGATACCGGAGTCGCCGCCGGTGATCACGGCCTTGCGGTCCAGCAGTCGCCCGCTGCCGCGATAGGACTCCTCACCGTGGTCCGGTGGAGGATCCATGGTTTCGCCCGAGCCGGGGTGTCGCTGCTGTTGCCCAGATTGCTCTTCCGGGCTCGGATGCCGCTCCGCGGTTTCCTGGCTGTGTTGGTCTTCCGTCATGTTCGCCTCCTGAAGTCCTCATCATCGGCGTGGACAGGTGAAGGCTCGCCCCGCACCGTCCGATCAGGGCGAGTACTGCGCTGTAGGTGAATCAGTGATCTCAGTACCGTGGACGAGGGTTCGAGGTCACAGCCCTGATACCACTTGTCCGCCATGACAAAACCCGGCAGGGGCCGAATTCCGGGAACGGCCCGGACTGCAAGCAGGTCCAGACCGACTTCCTGATCCTCGCCGTCGAGCAGTGAGATGTTCAGCGGTCAGTCTTCGAACGCGTCGCCGACGCGCTGGTGTGGGCGTCCCTTGTCAGGAGGTCGTGGCTCGGAGGTAGGTCAGGACGGCGAGCACTCGCCGGTTGGTGTCCTCGGTCGGTGGCAGGTCGAGCTTGGCCAGAATGTTGCCTACGTGCTTGCCCACGGCTGCCTCGGTGATGATCAGCCTGGCCGCGATCGCGGCGTTCGAGCAGCCCTCGGCGACCAGGGTCAGCACCTCGTGCTCACGTGCCGAGAGCCGGGCCAAGGGGTCACGCCGACGGACCAGTAGCTGGCGGACCACTTGTGGGTCGACTACCGTGCCGCCCTCCATTACTCGGCGCAGTGTCGCGACGAAGTCCTCCACGTCGACGATCCGGTCCTTGAGCAGATATCCGACCCGCGCGCCGTCGCCGGAGTCCAACAGTTCGGCGGCGTAGCTGCGCTCCACGTACTGGCTCAGGGCGACGACCGCCAGTCTCGGATCGGCCCGGCGCAGCGCCACGGCGGCCCGCAGGCCCTCGTCGGTGAACGCCGGCGGCATCCGGATGTCCGTGACCACGAGGTTCGGCCGAGTTCGCTCGACCGCCAGTGTCAGCGCGTCCGCGTCGCCGACCTGCGCGAGTACCTCGAATCCGAATCGTTCCAACAGCCCGGCCAGCCCGGCCCGCAGCAGCACGCCGTCCTCCGCGAGCACGACTCGGATCAGTGGCACGGCAACTCCACGCGCACCACGGTCGGGCCACCCT
This sequence comes from Amycolatopsis sp. NPDC034160, assembly GCF_055575355.1. Taxonomy (NCBI): domain Bacteria; kingdom Bacillati; phylum Actinomycetota; class Actinomycetes; order Pseudonocardiales; family Pseudonocardiaceae; genus Amycolatopsis; species Amycolatopsis sp. NPDC034160. The sequence goes on from NZ_JBVISU010000006.1 coordinate 216,180, forward strand.
GGGGACTGGACAGCAGCATCCGCCCGCCTACCACGGCCGTACGGTCCGCCAGTCCGGTCAACCCGGTGCCGCGTGCCGGATCGGCGCCGCCGACGCCGTTGTCGCTGACCTCCAGAACGAGTGTCCCGGCCTGATGGGATGCGGAGACGCCGGCAGCGGTCGCGTCGCTGTGTTTGGCCACGTTGGTCAACGCCTCCGCCACGACGAAGTACCCGATCGCCTCGACCGGGGCGGGCAGGCGGTCGGGCACATCGGTGCGCACGCTCACCGGGATGGGCGCACGGTCGGCCAATTCTCCCAAGGCCGCCGGGATGCCGCGGTCGGTGAGGACCCTGGGGTGGATGCCGCGGACCAGCTCGCGCAATTCGGTCATCAGCTCCTTGGCCTCGTCGTGCGCGGCAGTGACTTCCGCGTATGCGGGCGAATCGGGGGAAAGGTCCATTTTGGCCAGTCCGAGCCGGAGAGTGAGGCCGACGAGTCGCTGTTGCGCGCCGTCGTGCAGGTCACGCTCGACGCGGCGGCGTTCGGTCTCGAACAGGACCACCAGCCGGGCTCTTGATCGTGCGACCTCGACCAGCTCGGCGCGCAGCGGCCCGCTGTCATCGCGGAGGAGGACACGGGCCACCGCACCGTGCGCCGACGCCAGCAGGGCCACCGGGTACGGGGACAGCAGCAGGGCTACGCCGGCGGCCACGGCGTAAGGGATCGCCGCTTCCTGTGTGGTGACGGTGGTGAACCCGAGTGTCACTGGCGAAGTGCCGTCCACCAGGTAAGGCGACCCGACCAGCAGGGCAAGGAACAGCAGCAGACCACAGGTGGCGGCCGACAGCAGCGCACCGACGGTGACCAGCAGGACCAGGTACGCGACAGCTCGCCAGGTCGCGGAGTCGGCGTACTTGAGTGGTCCGCGCGGCGGCTCACCCATCGGTCGGCCGTCCACCAGCCGTAGCCGGCGTCGCTCCAGCCGGGCTACCGGAGCGGCCACCCAGGGCAACGCCGCGGTGAGCAGCAATCCGCCGATCAGCAAGAGCAGTAGCACCATCGTCCACGGCATCGGCGCCGGACGGCCCACCGCCGCCAGCAGCCACGGCGCGGCGGGTACCGCCAAGGGCATCAGCGCCACGAACGCGATCGTCGGCGTACCGAGCATGTGGGCGTACGCGCGCCACGGCCAGGCGCTGAAAAGGAACCGCCTGGTGGTAAGCGCTTCACGCACCGTTCGCGGTTCCCCTCTGATCACCCGAACAACCGTAATCCATCCGGCGGAGCGCGTCCCGCCCTTTCGCCATAGTCCGGAGGTAGGCCTAGTACTACCTCCGAGTGGCCCCTTGCTGTCAGTGACCGCGCCCGTATCCCGGTGATCTTGTTGGCACATGATGGTTGTCAAGGCCCGTGTGAGCGGGTTGGCGGTGTTCCTCGGCCTCGCGTTCGGCCTGGCGTGGCTGGGCATGATCGGCGCGTGGGCGCTCGGCTTCTCACTGGTGAACCCGTTGGTGCAGCTGCCTTTCGCGTTCGCGCCGGCGCTGGCCGCCTTCGTCGTGCGGCGGTGGGTGACCGGTGAGGGATTCGCGGACGCGGGGCTGCGGCTGCGGCTGCGCGAGGCGTGGCCGCAGTACCTCGTGGCCTGGCTGGGGCCGGCCGGTCTCGTCGCGGCCACCGCTGCCGTGGCCGTGCTGTTCGGTGCACGCCTGTCCCCGCTGGACGGCCAGGTGGGCGGTTTGCCCGGCTGGGCGCTGCTAGCGGTACTGCTGCTCGTCGTTCCGCTGCTCACCCCGGTCTACTGGGGTGAGGAGTTCGGGTGGACCAGCTACCTCCGCCAGCGGGTGTACCCCGGCCGCCCAGTGGCGGCGACGTGCGCGACCGGGCTGATCTGGGCGGTGTGGCATTACCCGCTCGCGTTCGTCGGATACATCGAGTTCGAGAACGTGGCGGTGGGCCTCGCGGTGTGGACGCTGTCATTCCTGTGTCAGGAGATTCTGCTGAGCTGGCTGCGGGTGCGCAGCGGCAGTGTGTGGACGGCGAGCCTCGCCCACGCCGGGAACAACATGGTGCTGGCCCTGCTGGTCGGCTTCCTGCTGGCGGAGGCGGACGTCACGGCCGTCACGGTGTTCACGACGATTCCGCTGGCGGTGCTCGCCGCCTGGGTGCTGGCCACCGGGAGGTTGCGACCGTGAACAGTCCTGCGGTAGAGCTGCGGCAGGTCAGCCGGCTGTACGGATCCAGAGCGAATGGCGTCGCGGCGTTGGACAGCGTGAACCTCGCCTGCCCGCCGGGAACCTGGACCGCGATCATGGGGCCTTCCGGCTCCGGTAAGTCCACCCTGCTGCACTGCGCCGCCGGACTGGACAAGGTCACCAGTGGCCGAGTGCTGCTGGCCGGCCAGGACATCACCACCGCACCGGACAACGTGCTCACCCACCTGCGCCGCCGCGTGATCGGCTTCGTATTCCAGAGCTTCAACCTGATCGGTTCGCTCACCGCCGAACAGAATGTGGCCTTCCCGCTGAAGACGGCCGGGGTGCGGGTGTCCAAGGACGAGGTGCACCAGGCGCTGGCCGATGTCGGGCTCGGCGACCGGGCCCGGCACAAGCCGCGAGAACTGTCCGGCGGCCAGCAGCAGCGGGTGGCCATCGCCCGCGCGATGATCTCCCGGCCCGCGGTGCTGTTCGCCGACGAGCCCACCGGTGCGCTGGACTCCGGCTCGACGAAGATCGTCCTGGAGCTGCTGCGCGCCATGGTGGCGCAGGCCGGGCAGAGCATCCTCATGGTGACCCACGACCCGGCAGTGGCGGCCGGCGCCGACACCGTGGTCTTTCTCGCGGACGGCCACATCGTGGACCGGGTGGACAGGCCGACCACGCACCTGGTCGCCGAGCGCCTCGCGCGGTTGGAGAGCTGAGCCATGGTGCGGCTGTCCTTCAGTACATTCCGCGAACGCTGGGAACTGGTCCTCGGCGCCATCCTCAGCGTGGCCGTCGGTGTGGCACTGGTGCAGGCTTCGATGCTGGTGCTGGTCGCCACGGGGGAAGCACGAATCCCGATGGGGTTGTCTCGCCAGGACGCGGACAAGGTCCGCGAGGGGTTCGTGGGAGCCGCGACGGTCATGGGCATGACCGCCTTCCTCGCCATGTTCCTCGCGGTGTTCATCGTCGGTTCCACGTTCGCCTACACCGTTGCTCAGCGTCGCCGAGAGCTCGCGCTGTTACGGCTGACCGGCGGTAGCCGCCACCAGTTGCGCGTGCTGCTGTTGTCCGAGTCACTGCTGCTGGGACTGGTGGGCGCGGCCTTGGGCGTGCCGTTCGGCGTGGGCGCCAAAGCCGCGCAGACCTGGCTGTTGATCGAGATAGGCCTGCTGCCGGGCGAATTCACCGCTGACTGGCAGCCATGGGCCGTGCTGGTGGCCGGTGTGGTGGGTGCCGGCGTGGCACTGGCCGGCGTTTTCGTCGCTTCGCTGCGGGCGGCGAAGATCCAGCCCCTCGAAGCACTGCGGGAGACCGGCGCGGCGTCCACCGTGATGACCGGCTCCCGCTGGCTGATCGGGCTGGCCTTCGCGGCCTGCACCGTCGCCATGGTGGTGTGGGCCCAGGGGGCAAACCTCATCGGCGCCATGCTGGCGGCGCTCGGAATCTCCATGTTCGGCGCGGTGGCGATGAGCATGCTCAGCCCGTTGGCGGTCCCGTTCATGGCTTGGCTCTTCGGCGCGGTGTTGCGCGGCAACACCCTCGCCGGGCTGGTGCGGGCCAACCTGCGGGACGCGGTGCGGCGCAGCGCGGCCACCGCGGCACCGCTGATCGTGCTTGTCTCGCTGCTGCTCGGGTTGGCGGGTACCTTCGCCTCATTGGCCGCGGCGGGCGGCGAGGAGGCCAAGCGTTCGGTGAACGCCCAGCTCGTAGTGATCTCCACCGGGACCGACGCGGACCGCATCGCGAAAATCGACGGGGTGGCGGTGGCCTCGACGCAGACCACTGTGGACATCACCGTCACCGTGGAGAAGACCCAGAACAAGCGGGTCATCAAAACGAACGTCCACTCGGGCATCGTCGCGGTGGACCCGGACGCCTACGCCCGCACGCACAACCTGCCAGCGGAGGTCGACCTCAGTGGACTCTCCGGCGACACGATCGTCACCGGTCCTGCCCGCCATGCCGACCGGATCCCGGTGGGCACGGTCATGGTGGTGGACGCGGCCGGACAGCCGCTCTTCCTCACAGTGGTCAGCCGGATGCCGGAGACCCTGGAGACGGGCGACAGCTTCCTCATCCCTCGGCAGACCTTGCCCACGGCGGTCCTGGAGAAGGGGACGACCGAGACGGTGGTGCGGGTCGCGGAAGGGCAGGACCCGGCTGTGGTGGCCCGCCGTATCGAGGACGCTGGTTTCACCCAGGTCCGAACAGTGTCCGACTGGGCTACGACGAGGGCCGAGAACGCGCAGGACGGCAACGTCAAGGTCCTCACCGTGCTGATGGGTCTCGCCTGTCTGTACGCCCTGATGGCCGTGATCAACTCGGTGGTCATCGCCGGTGCCGAACGGCGCAGGGAGTTCGCGGTGGCCCGGGTGGCCGGCCTGACCCGGCCGCAGGTGGTCCGGGCTGCGGTGATCGAATCAGTGGCCGTGGCGATCATCGGCCTGACGCTGGGTTGCCTGGTGGCAGGAGCCGCGCTCGCCGGAATCGGTGGCGCCACGAACAAGGCGGTGGGCACGGTGGTGGTGTCCGTCCCGTGGACCCTGCTGGCCTTCGTGACCTTCGGATCGGTGGTCGTCGTCGCCTTGACGAGTGGGATCACCGCCACCATGGCGACCAGGGAAGGGCCTGTGTCACTGATCGCGGCCCACGAATGACGAAGTTCTGCGGTGGCAGTCGGTGGTGTCGTGGTGGTCGATGTGGTGATGGATCAACTGGACGCGGACGGCTTCGTCGGGTGACGGCCCAGCCGCGGTCACCCGACTGTACGGATCAAGGTGTCACGCTCAGCAGGTGCGCCTTGAAACCCTCGCCATAGGTGCTGGTCGGAGTGCCGGCGTAGTCCTGGATGAGGACGTTGCCGCCGCCGCAGCCCCACGGGTTCCACGTCCACGCCGTGTAGCCGAGGCGGTGCGCGTCCAGCCACGCCGTCACCTGGTCCAGGTAGTCGTGCGCGCACGAATCCTGGCCGATCTCCCCGGCGTGCACCGGGACCTGCGCGGCGACCGCGCCGATCTGGCCGTCCCAGCAGGCGGAGGTCTTGCAGGCGTTGAAGTTGTACGAGTGCCACGACGCGACCACGTTGTTCAGCGGGTCGATCGGCCGGTACGTCAGCCACTGGGAGAGGTCGTTGGTCCAGGTGAGCCCGGCGGACATGACGACGTTCGTCGCGCCGGTCGCGCGGACCGCGTCGAGCAGGTCCTGCATCCCCGCCACCTCATAGCCGATGCCGGTGCACCGGCCGCCGTCGCGCAGGCAGCGCCACTCGTCGGCCGCGTTCGCCCAGTTGTCGGCCGCGTCCGGGTAGGGCTCGTTGAACAGGTCGAACACGACGGCGTCGTTGCCCTTGAACGCGGTGGCGACCTGAGCCCAGAACGCCGGCGTGTGCTGCATGCTCGGCATCGGTTTCTGGCAGGTGGCGTTGACGTCCGCACACGCCGACACGTTCCCGGTGTACTGCCCGTGTGTCCAGTGCAGGTCGAGGATCGGGTTGATGCCGTTGGCCACCAACAGGTTCACGTAGTCCTTGACCGCCTGCTGATAGGCGGGGCCGCTCGGCGAGCCGGACAAGCCCAGCCAGCAGTCCTCGTTCAGCGGAATGCGCACGGCGCGGATGTGCCAGGTCTTCATCGCGTCGACCGACGCCTGGTCGACCGGGCCGCTGTCCCACATGCCCTTGCCCTGCACACAGGCGAACTCGCCCCCGGCGCGGTTGACGCCCAGCAGCCGGTAGGCCTTGCCGTCGGCGGTCAACTGGTTCCCGGACACCTTCAACGCCGGTGCGGGCCCGCCCGCCGGCGGCTCGGTCGGCGGGACACCGGTGCAGGCAGCGCCGTTGACCGCGAACTCCGCCGGCGTGCCGTTGCTGCCGCTATAGGAGAAGTTCGCGCCTGGTCGGACACTGCCGCCGGCCGCGATGGTGCCGTTCCACGTCTCGTTCCGCACAGTGACCTGCTTGCCGGACTGGGACCAAAGGCCGTGCCAGCCCTGCTGAAGAGTCTGGTTGCCGGTGTAGGAATACGTCAGTGCCCAGCCGTCGACGACCGTGGTGCCGAGGTTCGCGATGGTCACGGAGACGCCGAAGCCCGAGCCCCAGTCCTTCGCGGTGTAGTCCACACGGCAGGCGAACGTCGCGGCCTCGGTACTCGCTCCGGAGACCGGCGCCGCCGACAGCGCCACGGCGGCGCAGGCGCTCGCCACGACGAGGAGTTTTCTTGCTCTCACACGCATGGACACTCCTTGTGCTCGGTAAAGCCGATCACCCTGGGAGCGCTCCCAGGGTGACGACGTTGACCGATCGGGGATGCCCTGTCAATTCCGGACGCGGCTCCAGGCGGGAATTCACCCACCCGCCGACCCGCGATTGAGCCGGGCGGGTCAATCGGTTCACGGCGCGGGCGGACGATGCCGGACCGGCCGCGGACGGCCAGTCACCCATAGGGTCACTTCTCGTGGCGCGATATCACGCTGGGTCGGCCATTTGGCCGATATGCACCCGGCCGATAAGCCGATCCAGCTGTGATCATCACCCCATAGCGTGACGACTGTCAGCAATTCGTCGTCCACAGGGAGTTCACGATAATGCTTCGCAAAACAGGCGTACTAATGGTGGGATTGGCCGTGGCGGGAGCGGTGCTGGCGCCAGGGATCGCCGCGGCGGCTGACGGGCCGACGCCCTATGTCATCGGCGGGCACGACGCCACCGAGGACTACTCGTTCATGGTCTCGTTGCAGCAGGACGGGAAGCATTTCTGCGGCGGCTCGCTGATCAGTGAGAACTGGGTGGTGACCGCGGCGCATTGCGTACAGGGTTCGCGGCCGGAACAGGTCAGGACGAGGATCGGGGCGCGTCAGCACAACAGCGGAGGCACCGAGACCGGGGTCAGCCGGATCATCGTGCACCCGGACTTCGCCAGGCAGAAGCCGCCAGGCGGCGACATCGCGCTGGTGCGGTTGGACAAACCGGTGACCGAGCAGCCGATCAAGATCGCCGAAGCCTTGGGCGGTGCGGGAACGGCGACCCGGATCCTCGGCTGGGGCGAGCACTGCGTCGAGCAGAACTGCGGCGCGCCGGAGATCCTCCAGGAGTTGGACACCAAGGTCATGCCGGCCGAGGATTGCCGCAATGTGGCGACAGGTAAGGAAATCTGCACCGGGACCGACACGCCGGACGCGATGGGCTGCTACGGCGACTCTGGTGGGCCGCAGATCAAGGGCAGGCCGGGCGAGTGGGAACTGGTCGGTACCACCAGCCGCGATGGTGACGCGGACCCGAAGTGCGCCAGCGGCCTGGGCATCTGGACCGATGTGACGGTCTACCGGGGTTGGATCGCCGAGCAGACGAGCCGCCCGTCAACCGTGGCGTGATGTCGAGCGTGTCGCGAAAGCGGATCGACGACTGTTATCGAGGGGTAAGGCAAAGTTGTCGTGGCCGACACCTCTGCGGTGCGTTCTGTCGAAGCTGCGGCCGCTGTTGCTCATGTCGCGCGTTGTAGCGGCGCCTCCGCAGTGTCACCTGGACGGGCTGACGACGGAACGCTGCCATGGGTGCTGATTCAGTCCCACGGCGGCGTTCCGTCATCAGGTCAGCCGTGGCCGATCTCGGTCCGGTGCCAGACGACCGGCGCGCCGCCTTCGTCGAGCGGCCCGTTCGCGGCGATTCCGGCGACCGCGCCGTCGTCACCGATGGCGTAGGCCGCTCCCACCCTGAAACCGTCGGGCAGCGGGAGTTTGGCTACCGAGCCGGGGCCTTGCCAGACCGCGGGGTGGCCATAGGACACTCCCGGCTCGGAGGTCAGCGCCCCGGCGATCAGTCCCGATCCGTTGATCAGCGATCCGGCGCTGGAGTCGGCCAGGCGTTCAGGAGAGGCGGCGGAGGTCCAACGGAAACCGGTCGAACCGTTGACCCCTTCCGCGTCGGCGCTGCCGACGACGGTCCCGTTCTTGATCGCCCGAGCCAGAGCGACGGTGTACCCGGCCGGGATGGCCAGCTTCTGTACTTCCCCGTTCCGCCAGGTGTAGGGCCTCCCGGCCGAGTTGAACAGCACGGTCCCGTCGGTATCGAGATCCGTAGGCCGGGCGTCTGCGTCGGTCGGGATCACGATCGGACCGACGCCTAGCGACGGCCACACCACGGTCACGTGGTCGTCCGGCTTCTCCGTCGAAGCCGTACCGAGGATGTCGCCGCGATCGTTGAGTGCCACGGCCCACGTTCCCTTGTACCCGGCGGGCACCGGGACCTCGTGGAAACCTTGATCGTCCAGCACGAAGGTGCGTGACCCGCTCATTCCATTGGCCTCCAGGAGCACGGTCCCGGCGCTGTTCTGGTCGATCACGTGCGCGTCCAGGTAGCCGGCCGGAACGCCGCGTACCGACACCTTCCCATCCCGCCAGGTGACCACCTGGTTGTGACCGTCGAGGGCGAGTTCGCCGGCGTAGCCTCCCTTTCCGTCGGTGCCGAACACGAAACCCGCCGTACCCGGGTGTCCCGTGGGCAACGGCAGGAGCGTCGCCTGCCAGCCAGGTGCCGCCTGTGCCGAAACCGCCCCCAGCGCCGTGGTCATGACCGCGACGCTGACCAGGACGCCCGCTCGTAGCGTTGTCCGAATGCTCATGGCTCTCCCCATTCTTCCCCGACCTGTCTGCAACACGCGGCCGTGGCCGGATAGGTTGCCCAAGGCGACCGCGCCGTCGTCACGTGAAGCTCGTTTTCTTCAACGATCCGACGCTGATCGACGAAGGCCTGACGACCAGCTATCCGAATCACGACAACCATCTGCATGTCCGCTACTGCGAAACGGTGCATTCGAACAACCTGTATGTCTGCTGAACCGGATTGTCGCCGGCGTCACGCACCGGGCGGCCTGCCCTCGCCCGGTGTCGGCTCGGCGGGTGCCGGCGGCACATCCGCGGTGCTCGACTCCCCGGGGGCGGACCGATAGGCGTCCAGTGCGGTCAGTTCTGGATGAAACCCCGTGCGGACCAGGGCACTGACGAGGCGCCACATGACACGCTCGTCGTCGATCCCTTGGGGGAGTCGGAGTCCGAGTGCGGTGGCCAGGGGGTGCCGGCCGAGGTTGACCATCGCCCGGACCGCGCCGGCCCATTCGTCGGTGGCGACGACGGCCAGCCGGTACCAGATGACGGTCAGCGGCAGCAGGACCGCGATCGTCGCGACGACCAGCCGGGGGTGGACGGCGGTGCCGACGGCGAGGTCCACGGCGGCGGCCACGACGACGAGCAGGTGGCCGTAAAGCAGGCTGATGAAGAAGTCGACGTTCATCCGGGCGTCGTCGATCTGCTTGCGCGCCGGTTCGGGCACGGCGGCCTTGAGTTCGTGCCAGAGAACTTGCGAGTCCAGGCGGTACCGATTGTGCCCGTACTCCTCGAACCGGCGGATCGCATTGCCCAGCCGAGTTGGGGCGACCTGCTGATCGTCGACGGGGTAGCGGTGCAGCCGCTCGTCGAGCACGGCTGCCCAGACCGCGCCCTTACCGACGTCCTTGTCGAGGTAGCGTCCGATGATCGTATGGGCGCGGAAGGCGGTGAGCGCGGACCGGTCGGCGTCCGGCAGGCTGCCCGCGCGTGCCCGTCCGGCCAGGGTCACGGCGTCCACGCGATTGCGCAGCAGGTGTTTGCGGGCCAAGTGGCGCCGGCGGCGAGCCTGGGCCAGTCGCCTCGGCCAGCCGAGATAGCCCTCGAGAATGCGATAGAGCGGGGTTTGCAGGGCGGCCAGGACCAGCCCGAGCACCGCGGTGGCGACCAGGCCGAAGATCGCCGCCCGGGTCGCCTCGGTGCCGAGCGCGCCGAATCTGCTGATCTTCGGCGCCACCACGAAGCCGAAGATCACCACGTTGATCAAGCTGGGCAGCACCCAGCCGACCAGCAGTGCGCGCCCACCACTGAGGGCGCTCTGGACTATCCCGGTCAACGGCTACCGCGTTTCCGGCCGAGACGCAGCACCCGGCGCAGCCACGGCTCACGAAGATCGTCGTAGGGCAGGGGAATCCCGGAATCCGCGCTTGCCCCCGCCGTGTCCGGCGCCGGTTTCGGCTCGCCGTCGGGCGGCTCCGACGCGACGAAGGCCAGCGCACGGTCACCGAGCATCCTTTCCCGCTCTTCTCCCAACGAGATCCTTTCGTAGGAGTGCCCCCTGCCAGGGCTGTGGTCATAGTCGTGGAACCCCGGACCGGGCGGACGGCTCCCGATCCGGCCTGACGGCCCGTCGTCCTGGGCCATTCCCTTGTCCTTGTCCATGTCATCGGCACCTTGGGTTCGGGAGGAAGTGGTCTTGTCGGGGCGCTCGAGCTGAAACCGCGCGAGTCGAGAGCCGGCCAGAAGCAGCAGGTCCTCGACGGACCGGCCGGTGCCGATGAACGGGCCGGCCGCGCGGTCGGACAGCTCCAGGACCGCGCCGAGGGCAACGCGTGGATCGGGGAAGCCGGAGGCCAGCTCGCCCCAATCGGCCAAGACCGGCTGCACGCCGCCGTTGAACTCCTCCATCACGCCCTTCAGCACCGCGCGGCTCTCCTGGCGCTGCTCGAAGTCGGGTCCGATCTGCCATCCGGACCGCATGCAGATGTCCCGCCGGTCCATCTCCCACTTGTAGCTCGCCCGGGCGATCGCCTCCCGCGCCGCCTGGACAGCTCGCTCGGCCTCGTCCATTCGAGGGCGGCCGACGCGGTAAGCGGCGGCGTCGAGGTTGTGCGTGACGAGCCACAGCAGCTCGTCGACTTCCCGCTTGGTGCTGCCGGTGAAGGAACCGGTGGCAGTCTTGACAGCTTGACGGTACGCACCGAGAGCGGCGCGCAGATGGGAGGAGATTTCCGTGTCACGGGAGGCCAACTCGGTCCACTGCGTCAGGACAGGCTTCACACCGGCTTCGAGTGTGGTCATCCTGTCGCTCATTTCGGCACCTGCGCGCTCCACCCGATCGGCCCCCCACCAAGATTGGTACTGGGGCACGTTCGCGCGAATCTCTCTTGCGCCACGGGAAACGGCGTCCTGCGCTGTCCGGATAGTCCGCGCTGCCTCATCCATGGCACCCGACCGTACTCAGCCGTGGGCCGGATGACTGTTCGGTGGCAACTACCTGCAGCGCCTACGGTTTCAGGGCCAGGTCAGCTCGCCGTCGGTGATGACGGGATGCCGTTCGCGATAAGGCGGTTCACGGTCGTGCACGTAATTGTCGAGATGTTCGGCGATCTCGTCGAGGAGCTCGGTCACGCAAGTCCACTCGGACCGGTAGATCCCTTCGCTGGCGTACCACTCCATGACAAAGCCGTGGTCTTCACCCGGCCGGAGATCGACGCACAGCAGGCCTCCGTCGATCGCCCGGCCGATGGGGAGGACCGCGGTGCAGAAGGGAAATCCGTGCTGACCGGCCTGCTTGTGGTGTGTCCCTTCGGGAGTACAGCAGTCAGGGTCGGGATGTTGCGACTGCCTGCCGTACTCGTCCTCGGCCCGTGCCACCGGCAGAGGCAGGTAGCCCTTCGGGATCAGGTACCCCGCTCGGTTCCCGCTGCCGTGATCACGCTGGTCGTCGACGCCGTCCATCGCGGCCCACCAGGCGACCAGTTCGGGTGGCAGTTCGAGGCCGACCCGATCCCGCAGGCGTCCGACGGCTGTGGTCGGTGCCGGAGGCCGGATCTCCCGCGCGGTGGCCGGTGCGTGTTCGGAGAGCAAGGCCGTGATCCGCTGCCAGGTCTGTTCCACCGTCGTGCCCATCAGCGCCCCCTTTTCTCGATGAGCCACCGTAGCGAAAGTCGGCTCGCGGAGCACTCAAGAGGCTGCTTCCGTATCGAGGGATTCGAGGAACTCGCGCACCACGTCGGACTCTTCACCGTCGAGTTCGACGAAGATGTTCAACGCTTGGAGTGCGTATTCCCTGGCCGGGTCGCGCCGGTTCCTGCGGTGGTGCAGTTCCGCGGTCCCCAGCAGGGCGTGGGCTTCGTGATACCGATCGCCCAGTCTCGTGCACAGCTTGAGTGTCGCTTCGTATTCGCGCATCGCCGTCGTCATGTCACCCATATCCCGGTATGCGTGTGCGACGTTGACCATCATGTTGGCCTCGAGCAGGACAGCGTCGCAGGCGCGGGCGGCTTCCAGGCCGATTTCGGCGTAGGGCAACGCCTGTTCCGGTTGCCCGGACTCGACGTACAGTTCGCAGAGGGCGTCGATACTGCCGGCCTTCTGGTAGTCCGATGATTCGGGCTTCGCCAGCTGGACCGCCTCGCGGGCGTAGGCGATGCCCTCTTCGTACCGTTTCATTTCGCGCAGCGTGGAGGCCAGATTGGCCAACATGCTGGAATGCAGGTGATCGTTGTCGATCTCGCGGACCGCCGCGAGCCCGCGTTCCAGATACTCCACGGCGACTTCGTTACGGCCGAGCCGGGAGTTTCCGATGCCCAGGAACATCAGAATCCGGGCCCGGGGTCCGGGTTCGGGCAGCTTTTCGGTGGAGGCCAGTGCGATGGTGAGGACCTGGATCCATTCCGACATCAGGCCCGTCGAGTAGAAACTGTTGTAGGTGCACCAGGCCAGTTGCCAGACGATCTCGTGTTCACCGAGTTCCGCCGCGTGTTCGATCAGGGCGACCACGTTCTTGGTCTCGTCTTCGTACCAGCTCAACGCCGACTCCCGGGTCTCGAACTCCGGCAACGCATGAGTCGTCCACGGAATCTGGAGGGAAGGCAGCGGATAGTCCTTGATCAGGCGGCTCAGTGCCACGCGCATGGCGTGCAGGTACCAGATCATCAGCTCGCGGCTCGCTTCACGGCGCGTCGCCGGAGGCTCTTCGCTGTTCACCATTTCGCCGGCGTAGACCTTGATGAGGTCGTGGAATCCGTACCGGTTCCCGTCGGGTTCGAGCAGGTGCTGTTCGCTCAAGGTGCGGAGGAGTTCTTCGGTTTCGGCGACGGGACGGTCGATCAGGGCGGCGGCCGCCTGGGCCCCGATGCTCGGGGCCCGTACCAGGCCCAGCAGACGGAAGGCCCTGGCCAGTTCGGTGTCGAGGGTCGTGTAGGACCACGAGATGACACTGCGCACGGAGGTCATCTCGTCGTCGTCGACATGGAGGTTGTCCAGCCGGTCCTGTGCGGCGTGCAGGTTCTCGACGAGTTCACGCAGGCTCGTGTCCGGCCTTCCCGAGATCTTTTCGGCCGCGACCCGCAGGGCCAGAGGAAGACGACCGCACAACCGCACGAGTTCGGCCGCCTCGGACAGCTCGTCGTCGATTCGCCGGCTGCCGATCGTGTTGCGCAGAAGATCGAGCGCTTCGGCCTCCGTGAGGAGACCCAGGGTCAGCCGGCGTGCCCCGTCCCTGGCGACCAGGCCACTGAGCCGGTTGCGGCTGGTGACGAGCACCAGACTGTTCGACGTACCCGGCAGCAGATCGCGTACCTGCTCCGTCGACACCGCGTTGTCCAGCAGGATCAGTACTCGTTTGTCGGAGAGCAGGGTCCGGTACATCGAGGCCAGCGCGTCCGGTTGGGACCGTTGGCGTGCGCTGCCCAAAGCCCAGAGCAGATGACCGAGCGCGTCGTCGGTGCTGAGCGGTGCGCGATCGGGGTCGAAACCGCGAAGGTCCAGGTACAGCTGACCGTCCGGGTAGCTGTCGACGACGGTCCTGGCGAACCGTACCGCGAGGGTGGTCTTGCCGATTCCTCCCGCGCCGTCGATCGCCGAGATGACGAGGGCCTTGCCGCTCGCCCGCGTCGCCGAGCACCACCGCGCCAGCTGTTCGAGCTCATCGGTGCGGCCGACGAAGTCCGGCGCCTCGTGCGGGAGCTGCGCGGGGACCCGGGAACGTGCCTGCGCCGATGCCTCCGCCGGCGCGTCCAGTCCCGGTTCGGAGCGCAGCATGCGCAAATGCAGATCCGTGAGCGCCGCGCCGGGGTCGAGGCCGAGTTCGTCGGCGAACAAGCGGCGCGCGGCCTCGAATTCGGCCAGCGCGTCCGCGCGCCTGCCGCTCCGATAGAGGGCCAGCATGAGCTGCGCTCGCAGTCCTTCACGGAAAGGTTCGGCTTCGACGGCTTCGCCGAGCTCCGCCACCAGTTCACGATGCCTGCCGGCGGCGAGCATGAGTTCCGCTCGCTCTTCGACAAGCTGGTAGCGCAGTTCCGACAGGCGGGTTCGTTCCGAATCCGCGAACGGCCCCGGCAGGCCGGACAGCGGAATACCCCGCCACAGCGCGAGACACTGACCGATCAGGTCGGCCGACGCCGACTTCTCTCCCGCTCGCGCCAGCCCACGTGCGTCAGCGAGCTTGGACTCGACCACGGACACGTCGAGTTCCTGCGGGCCGAGGACGAGTTTGTAGCCCGCTCCTGAACGCGTGAGCACGACCTCGCCCGCGACGGCCAGCGCACGGCGCAGGCCGTGGATGTAGGTGTGCACACTGCCTTCGACGGAAGCCGGCGCCGCATCGCCCCAAACACCGTCGATGAGTTGCGCCCGCGAAACCGTCTGGTTGGCACGCAACGCGAGAATGGCGAGAACGGCTCGCTGCCGGGGAGGCCCCAGAGCGATCTCCTCTTCTCCCGCGCGGGCCTTCACCTCACCTAATAGCTCTACCCACATGATCTTCTCAACACCGGCCACGACACTCCAACCTCCAGCCGGGACCAGAATCGCGCACTCCGGGTGACCAGGCGTGCCGGAGCCGGGCCTGTCTGCCCTTTCTTACCCTGGATTCTGGATTTTTGTTCGGTGGTGGCTCTGTCGGCGAGAGCGCTTGCTCGCCTGGTACCGGTCTCGGGGGCTGATCGTCCAGTCGTCTGGTGAAGAAAGAATGAAGACCTTCGTCACAAGCTGAGGCAATGGAAAAATGACCCAGCTGGGACGGTGATCGTGATGACCGGTATCCGAATCGAATTGAGCCGGCGAGAGCGGGCGATACTGCGGGCCGTCGCGGCCGGGCGTGGTGTCCTCATCGCCAGTTGCGAGCCGGCCCTCACGATCGACGGCTGCTGGTGCGACCACGCCGCGGTGCACAATCTCGTCGAAGCAGGTCTCATCGAGGAAGAACGGCAGGTGGCGTACGGTCTGGCGACACCCGCGGTGATCACGAGAGCGGGAGAAGCCGCGCTTGCCGAAGCCGCGGTGAACATCGAGTCGCTGTCGTGAGTGGCACGCCGACCGGGCTTTCCCTGCGCCTGACTTGCGTGAGGGTGTCGGTTCAGCGGATGCCGGGATCGACGACGGAGGATCGGGGACGTTGAGTGTCCCCGATCCTGACGTTGCTCAACGTCAGGTCGGTCGCGACCGCCGGCAGGGCTCCGGGTGGGGAAGATTTCGGACGTTCAACGGCCGGAATCTTCCCCGATCATCCGGGTTGCCGGGATCCACGATGAAGGAATCGGGACACTCGACGTCCCGATTCCTTCATCGTCGCGAGCTCATCACACCCCGGCCAGGATCGGCCCGTCCTTGACGATCCACAAAGGACACTTTCGGCGATCATGGCGCTCGTTTCAGGCGGTTGGCACGGTTTCGCGAGGGGGTCGTGAGTGATTTGGGTCGTTCCATAGGGGGTAAGGCAGACGTGGCGTGTTCGGGCGGGATGGTGGTTTGGGTGACGTGGCGCCGTACTCGCGTGCTTGGAGCCGTATCTCGCGTGCTTGGAGGCGTATCACCCGAGTGCGGGGTCCAGGCACGCGAGTTACGTCTCTGAGCACGCGCGTTACGCCTTCGCCCTGCCCCTCACCCCGACGAACAAGCCCGCCCGCAACCACGACACCTTTGCCTCACCCCTCAATAACCCGAATCGCCACTCACGACGCGCTCTCGACTTTGCCGCGACCCTGAGTCTGTGCTCTGGCCTTGCGCATGGCCTCGATCGCCGGTTCCAGCGCGGCGGAGGAGGACGACCCGGCGAGGAGGGGTGAAGTTCGCCCACGCGAAACCGTCCGAGCCTGAACGGGAGCGGGATGTACCGGTGCCGGCCGTCGCAGATTCGCGAGCAGGGCCGGAGTGGGTTTGACGGTGACCGTGACGGCAGGTCCGGCGGCGGGGGAGACCTGGTGCCGGTCTTCGGGGCGTGGGTGCGGGCCCGGAGGGGTGAGGGCACTCGAGCCGGTGCGTTGGAGGCGAAGGGACGCGGTCAGTTCGCGAATGGCCGTGAGCGTGTCCGGATGTACGATCTGACGTTTTCGTCGAATGGGCGACGGCGGATTCTTCCGGCGTTCCTCGATGGTCGTCACGGTGACTTCCGACCTGCCGTGACGGCTCGGGGCGTATTCGGCCGAAGAACGCTGATACTTCCGTCCCGCGCCGAAGGGCCTGAGTCGCATCAGCCGGTTCAGCCCGGCGTCGACCACGTCCTCGACGTCGTGTTCGGGACACGTACCGCGCCAGGCGCATCCGTTGATGGCGCAACGGCGTAGGTGATCGCATGATGCGCTGGTTTCCGTGGCCATACCCCACGGTACGACGGAAGTGCGGCCCTTAGCCCGACCGTGGTCCGAACGGTCCGCAACGGTGCCCTTTTTTCGGTGCTTCGTGCGCATTTCGCCCCGCACCGGCAGGGCTTCCCGGAAGCGGTCTTCCGAGATTTCCGACCGGCGGGGCAGGTCGCCGGTTTACTCGATAACCACGCGAAGCCTTCCATGGCAACGGTATTTCCGCCGATCACGATACGGGTTTTCCTGTGTTATCGTGCCAGAGAACCGAGAGGGGTTCGCGGCTCTTCGGGAACCTGTCGGCATGTTCGCGCCGCCCGCGACGGCTTCGGAATCCGTCGGCTCCGCGCGATACTGAGGGGAGTACCGGTGAGCTTGGCGAGTTTCGTTTCGCGTGGCGCGACCGGCGGGTGAAAGCCATGGGTGTCCAGCACGGCTTGCCCACGACGATGCGGGCGGTCCGGTTCGATCCCGTCACCGGGAGGCCGGGGCTGGCCGAAGTCCCGGTCCCTGCGCGACGGCGCGACGAAGTCGTGGTCAAGGTGGCCGCCTGCGGGATCCGCAGATCCGATTTGGCCTGGCTCGACGGTAGCGCCGACCCTCCCAGACCCGTCTACACGCCCGGACACGGAGCGGCCGGGGTCATCGCGGCGGTCGGAGACGACGTGCGGACGTGGGTCCCCGGCGACCGGGTGGTCGTCGCGGCGGGCCGGGAATGCCGCGACTGCCGCGAGTGCCGGCAGGGGCTCAATCCGGACAACTGCTCCGACCTGCGGTTGATGGGCGAGCACTACGACGGCGCGTGGGCCGAATACCTGGTCACGTCGGCGACGGCGTTGGTCGCGGTCCCCGGGGCCATCCCGCTGGAACAGGCGGCGGTGCTCTCCGGCGCGCTGTCCACCGCGTACGGCGCCATCGACACCGCGCGGCTGCGGCCCGCCGAAGCCGTCGGTGTCTGGGGTTCGGGGGGACTCGGCAATCATCTGGTCCAGTTGGCCCGGATTTGCGGTGCCTCGCCGATCATCGCACTCGACCGGCGCCCGGAAGCCCGCGAGGGAGCGCTCGAACAGGGAGCCGACATCGCTCTGCATCCGGCGAACAAACGCGTCGCCTCCTATATCAAGGAGATCACGAAGGGCCGGGGGCTGGACGTGGCTTTCGATTTCAGCGGCCGCGATTCCACCTTCGCCCAGGCGCATGCGGCCCTCAGCGCGCGAGGACGTCTGGTGCTGGTGAAGACGGCTCCGGAGGGTTCCTTGGTCACGCGGATGTTCGCCGGGGGAGAGGAAGGCCGGACCGTCCTCTCGCACACCGGATACCGCGTCCGCCACCTGAGGGACCTGGTCGAACTCACCGAGCGCGGGCGGCTGGACGTCTCCGCTTCCATCAGCGCGATCCTTCCGCTGACGCGGATAGCGGAAGGACTCGCCAAGGTGCGCGAGTATGGGGACAATCCGCTCCGGTTGCTCCTTCGGCCCTGAACCGGGATCACCGCTCCGCAGGGCAGAAAATCCGTGACTTGGGGGACTTGACCCGGCGCGCTCGGACACCTTCCGCGCCGAGCCTCGTGTTGCCCGGCGCGTCTGGACTTGTGCCCTTCTGTCCCGACTTCCCGGAAAGCGCTTTGCTCCGGACGGCCGGGAACGCAGTGTGTCTGCGTACTCGTTCTCGGTCGTGGCGTATGGGAGTGTTTTGGAGCAACGGAAAGGAGCGGGGGCGAGAACATGGTCGGGCGAGATAGCCGAGTGGATTCGCCGCCGCATCGGGGAGGGTGAGCTGAAGCCCGGCGACCGGGTGCCGTCGATCCGGACGATCGCGGCGGAGTGGCGGGTGGCGCATGCCACCGCCACCAAGGCCCTTGCCATCCTTCGCACGGAAGGGCTCGTCGAGGCCGTCCCCGGCGCGTACACCATGGTCGCCGGTGGGCCGGGCAGGAGGAGCGGGCGCGGCAATTCCCGTGAGCGCGTCGTTCTCGCCGCGATCGAAATTGCGGACGAGGAAGGTCTGGACGCGGTGTCCATGCGTGCAGTCGCGGCCAGACTGGACGTCGGGACGATGTCGCTGTACCACCATGTGAAAGGCCGTTCCGAGCTCATCACCCTGATGGCGAACACCGCTTTGACGGCGATCGCACCCGTGGACACCGCCCTGCGCGGACGGTGCCGGCTCGAGTCGGCCGCACGAGCGCTGTGGACGGTCTACCGGCGCCACCCGTGGCTGACGAGGTTCGATCTGGGCGGTACGCGGGCGCTGTCGTGGCCGGCCGCGCACGGTGAAGGCGTCCCGCTTGAGCCGGTCGAGCAGGGCCTGGTGAGCTCCTTTCACCACCACGTCCTGCTGTGCGCGCTAGTCCGCGGCCTGGTAGCGGACCTTTTCGGCGACGGGCCGGCGTCGGAGTGCTTCGAGGGCGCTGGGAGGGTCTTGGCGAACGACGCGGATGGGCTGTTCGAGTTGGGCCTGCGTGCCCTGCTCGACGGGCTGTCCGATGGTGCTCCGGAAGAGGACTAGCGGTGCGCCCGACGCTTCGAGCAAGCGATCGCCGATAGCGCTGGCCTGGGCATTGAGAGATCGTGAAGTCCGATTCCGCATTCTCATGACTCACGGGGTACCGAGCGTGGGAAGGACACATGATGGAACCGGTACGTGTTGCGGTGCAGGCGACCGACACGATCATGCAAGCGGGCCTCGCGAGTTTTCTGCGAAGCCGCCCTGAGTTGGTGTTAGTGGACCGGAGCGAGCTGACCGAGCGAGACGTCCTGGTCGTGCATATCGACCGGATGACCCAGCACACGGTCGCCGATCTCCGGGGCGACGCCGTCACCGGTCAAGTGTCCAAAGTGCTGATCGCGGGTGAACTGCGGGAGAACGACATCCTGAGCGCGGTCGAGTGCCGGGTGGTGGCGGTACTGGCCAGGGCGCAGACTTCCGGTGACCGTCTGGTCGAAACCATCCTGTCCGTCGTGCCTGGACGCGGTCTCCTGCCGACAGACCTGCTCGGACAGTTGCTCGACGGGGTGCGGCGGCTGCAGCGCGATGCGCTCGTCCCGCGCGGACCGGACTCCGCCGGCCTCACGCCACGCGAAGTCGACGTCTTGCGGTTGATGGCCGAAGGCCACGACACCGTCGAAATCGCGGACAAGCTCTGCTACTCGGAGCGAACCGTGAAGAACGTGATCTACGGGCTGACCAACCGACTGAACCTGCGGAACCGTCCGCACGCGGTCGCGTACGCGATGCGTGCCGGAGTGATCTGACGTTGTTTCGGGTGGCGTCGCGGGTGGCGTCCTGAAGGGAAGGACCGGAATGATTTCCGGCTTGCGCAAACGTGTTCTCGCGGTCGCCGTCCTCGCGGGCGTGGTGGGTGCCGGGTGCGCCCCGGCCGCGGACGAGGGGATCGAGCTGAGCATCGCCACCTTCGGCGAGTTCGGCTACAGCTCGCTGCTCAAGGAGTACGAGGCGGCTCATCCCGGGATCCGGATCCAGAACCGGGTCGCCGATTTCGAGGCACATCACAAGGGCATCGCGACCCAGCTGGCCGCCGGTCGCGGCGCCGCCGACGTCGTGGCGATCGAAGAGCAGTACATGCCGCAGTTCCGTCAGTCGGTGGACAAGTTCGTCGACCTCGCCGGATTCGGCGCCACCGACCTCCGCGGGCGGTGGCCGCAGTGGAAGTGGGAGCAGGGGCTCGCGAACAGCGGTGGCACCGTCATGGGGCTCGGCACGGACATGGGCGGGCTCGCCATGTGCTTCCGCAAGGACTACTTCGCCCAGGCCGGCCTGCCGACCGAGCGTGCCGCGGTGGCCGCGTTGTGGCCTACTTGGGAGGACTACGCGAAGACCGGGGATCTCTTCTCGGCCAAGGCCTCTTCGGCCAAGTTCGCGGACTCGGCGGGTGGCGTCTACACCGCGATCCTGAACCAGTCGCCGGAGAACTTCTTCTCCGCCAAGGACGACTCCTTCATCGCCGACCGGAATCCCGCCCTGCGCCGGGCTTTCACGATCGCCGGGCAGATCGGCGCGAAGGGACAGACCGCCCGGGTGACCCCGTTCACCCAACCGTGGAACGTCGCCATCAAGCAGGGTTCCTTCGCCACCATCGCCTGCCCGGCGTGGATGCTCACCCAGATCCAGGAAGCGGGTGGGCCGGAGAACGCGGGGAAGTGGGACGTCACCGCGGTGCCCGGTGGCGGTGGCAACAACGGCGGCTCGTTCCTGACCGTGCCCACCCAGAGCAAGCATCAGCGTGAGGCCTACGACCTGGCGAAGTGGCTGACCGAGCCGGCGCAGGAGGTGCGGCTGTTCACCGAGTCCAACATCCTTCCCAGCGAACCGGCCGCCTACGGTGCGCCGGAGGTGCTCGGGAAGACCGACGCGTACTTCAGTGACGCGCCCATCGGCCGCATCTACGCCGCGTCGGCCGACAGCCTGAAACCCAACTACCGCGGCCTGAAGGACGCCAAGGTGCGCCCGACGTTCGGCACGGCGCTGGGCCGGGTGGAATCCGGTAAGCAGGCACTCGACGCGGCTTGGGACCAAGCGGTCACGGAAGCCCGTGCCGCGGCTTCGTGACCGGGGGCTCTCGGCTCGATGGGATCGGCGGGTCACGCCGTTCCTCATGGTCATGCCCTTCTTCGCGCTCTTCGCGGTGTTCGGGCTGTTTCCCCTTTTCTTCACACTCTGGGTGTCGCTGCACGACTGGCAGTTGATCAATGGCGACGAGGGTTACGTCGGACTGGACAACTACTTCGCCCTGTTCGGTGACCCCAAGTTCTACAACGCCCTCGGCAACACACTCGCCTTGCTACTGCTCGCCACGGTGCCGCAGATCGTGCTCGCGCTGGGCGTCGCCGCCCTGCTCGACCGTCCGTTGCGCGCCAAGACGTTCTGGCGCTCGGCCGTCCTGCTGCCGAACGTGGTTTCGGTGGCGGCGGTGGCCTTGGTGTTCGGGCAGTTGTTCGGGCGCGACTTCGGCGTCATCAACTGGCTACTCGGCCTCGTGGGCGTGCCACCGCTCGACTGGCACGCACAGGGCTGGTCGGCGCAGGCGGCGATCGCCCTGATCGTCGTCTGGCGCTGGGCCGGCTACAACGCGCTGCTGTACCTGGCGGCGATGCAGAGCGTGCCCGCCGAACTGTACGAAGCCGCGGAACTCGACGGTGCTTCCCGGCTGCGGCAGTTCTGGTCCGTCACGGTGCCGTCGATCCGGCCGACGATCCTCTTCACCGCGGTCGTCTCGGCCATCGGCGGAACGCAGTTGTTCGTCGAACCGCAGTTGTTCGACACCAACGGCGTGGCGGGCACCGGCGGCGACGACCGCCAGTTCCAGACCATCGTGATGTACCTGTACGAGAAGGGGTTCGGGCAGTTCGACGCCGGTTACGCGGCCGCGATCGCGTGGGTGGTGTTCCTCGTCTGCGCCGCGCTCGCGGCGGGCTGTGTCGTCCTCGCCCGCCGGATTCCCGGGAGAGCGTGATGGTGCGACGACGGCGCCGGCCCGGCTTCGTGGTTTACGGTGCGCTGCTGGCGGTCGTGATCGGGTCGGTCTTCCCGCTCTACTGGTCGTTCGTGGTGTCCACCCGGGACGGATCCGCGATCGCCGAGCGGACTCCGCCGCTGATCCCCGGCGGGCATCTCCTGGACAACGTGCGCGAGGTCTTCGACAGGGTCGATTTCTGGCTCGCCATGCAGAACTCGCTCATCGTCTCGAGCACGGTGACGGTGTCCAACGTGGTGTTGGCGAGCCTCGCCGGATTCGCCTTCGCCAGACTGCGCTTCCGGGGCCGCGACACGTTGTTCCTGCTGCTCATCGGCACGGTGATGGTGCCTGCCCAGTTGGGGATCATCCCGCTGTACATGGTGGTGAGTGAACTGGGCTGGTACGGCGAACTGCCGGCGGTGATCGTGCCGGGCCTGGTGAGCGCGTTCAGCGTGTTCTGGATGCGCCAAGCCTGTGAAGAGGCCGTCCCCGCCGAATTGCTCGACGCGGCCACCATGGACGGTTGCTCGATTCTCCGGTCCTACTGGCACGTTGGCCTGCCCTCGATCCGGCCCCAGGCGGCCGTGCTGGGGATGCTCACGTTCATGGCTGCCTGGAACGACTTCTTCTTTCCGCTCGTCGTCCTGGACCCGCATGACAGCCCCACCGTCCAGGTGGCGCTGTCGACGCTCGCCAGCGGTTACTACACCGACTACGCGCTGATGCTCACCGGCGCGACGCTCGGGGTGATCCCGGTGATCGTACTGTTCGTCCTGCTGGCGCGGCACATGGTCCAGGGAGCGCTACTCGGTGGGCCGAGCTCCGGTTTCAAGCGATGAGAGGAACGTGATGGACGTGGCGCAACAGTACCGTTTCCCGCCCGGTTTCCGTTGGGGAGTGGGTACTTCGGCCTTCCAAGTCGAAGGTGGTGTCGCCGAGGGCGGGCGGGGTCGATCCGTCTGGGACACCTTCGCAGGAGTCGAGGGCAAGATCCACTCCGGGCATACCGCGGACGTGGCCTGCGACCACTTCCATCGCTACGAGGAAGATTTCGCGCTGCTGGCCGGAATCGGTGTCCCCGGCTACCGATTCTCGGTCTCGTGGCCGCGCGTGATGCCGGACGGACGCACCTTGGAAGTGCGCGGCCTCGGGTTCTACGACCGCATGGTGGACGCCCTGCTGGACCGCGGGATCACCCCTTCGCTGACGCTTTACCACTGGGATCTGCCGCAGGCGCTCGAAGACGAAGGTGGTTGGCCCGCCAGGGACACGGCATACCGCTTCGCCGACTACGCGGCGTTGGTCCAGGAGTTGCTCGGCGACCGGGTCGATCACTGGACAACCGTCAACGAGCCGTTTTGCGCGGCGTTCTTGGGCTACGGCACCGGGGTGCACGCTCCCGGGCGCACCGACGAGGTGCTCGCGATGCGTGCCGCGCACCACCTGATGCTCGCCCACGGGCTCGCCATGCAAGTGTTGCGCGCGGGCGCCAGGCCGGGCCAGGAGTTCGGCCTGGCGCTGAACTTCGCCCCGGCACTGGCCGACGTCGACGACGAGCGGCATCGCGAAGCCAGGCGAAAATTCGACGGCCTGCACAACCGCTTCTTCCTCGACCCCGCCCTGGGCCGTGGCTACCCGGAGGACGTCCTGGCCGACACCCGGCACCTCGGCGACTGGACGTCGATCATCCACGACGGCGACCTCGAGACCATCGCCCAGCCGATGGACTGGCTCGGAGTCAACTATTACGCCCCGGCCAGGGTGATCCCACTGGAAGACACCGATGCCGTGAGCAACTGTGGGTTGCCGAGCCTGCGCGGGATGGACGTGACCCCGCCGCGAGGACCGCTGACGTCGTTCGGATGGGAGCAGGCTCCGGATTCGCTGACGGATCTTCTCGTCTGGCTGCACGAGCACACGGGAGGCCTGCCGACGCAGGTCCTGGAGAACGGCGCCGCGTTCGAAGACCGGGTCGGGGAGGACGGCCGGATCCGGGACAGTGAGCGCGAACGGTACCTCCACGAGCATCTGCACGCGATCCTCGCCGCGATCGACGCGGGGGCGGACGTGCGCGGATACGTGGTCTGGTCGCTGCTGGACAACTTCGAGTGGTCACTCGGGTACACCCAGCGGTTCGGCCTGGTCAGGGTGGACTTCGCCGACGGACTGCGCCGCACCGTCAAGGACAGCGCCCGCTACTACGCGCGTGTCATCGAGAGGAACGCGCTACCTGTCTGATCGGAGAGTCCACGGGGAGTCCGGCGAGACCGTTGCGCGACTCCAGGCCGAGTTCGGCGAGCACGCGGGTGACATGCGCCTGCACGGTACGCCGGGGCAGCGCCAGCGCGGTGGCGATCTCCGGGTTCGATCGTCCCTGTCCCGCCAAGGTCGCGACCGCGCGCTCCATGGCCGACAACGAGGCCCAGCCCGCCGCCGCGACGGCTTTGTCCTGCCGTCCCAGGGTGATGCTGTACTTCCGTAAGCGCTGTTCGAGCGCCTCGACGTCCCATTGCGCGCCACAACGGTCCAGCCCGGCGACAGCGTCGTTCGCCGCCGCCCGGGCCTCGTCCAGCCTGCCTTTCTCGGCCAGCAGGACCGCGGCATCGCCCAGCGCCGAGGCCAGCTCGATCCGGCGGCCGACCTTGTCGTAATGGTCGACGGCCTGAAGCAGGGGCTCCGGCTCACCGGAGACGAGGGCCTCACACCATCGCGCGGCAGCGGTCGCTCTCGCGGGTGTGACCTCTTTCGCGGCCTCTTCCCGGCAGACGTCGAGGGCCTTGGCCGCGATGTCGTCGCCGCCCTGCGCCTTGGCCAGCCGGATGAGCCACGGAAGCCATTGGTGACGCAGCATCATCGCGGCGTACGTGGGGTCCATCACCGGGCTGAGCAGCGCGACGGCCTGGTCCGGGTCGCCTCGTTGTTCGGCCTGCAGAGAACGGGCGACCAGGAGGAAGTCGCAGCTCTCCCGCTCGGAGTCGGTGACCGGGATGTGCTCCTCGGCGGCGTAGAGATGGGCCGCGGCCTGTTCGGTCTCGCCGCGGCGGCCGTGGATCAACCCGGCGACACCGTGCAACAGCAGTGCGGCCGCACCCGGCTCGCGGTGGCCGTGGAAGGTGATCGCCGGTCCGTCTTCGGTGACGGTGTCCAGTTCCGCCAGCGCGTCGTCCCACTCGCCGGTCCAGTAGTCGTGCACGGCCGAGGAGACCTGAAGTCCATGGGGAAGCGAGTATTTCGCCGCCGCGCGCCGGGCGGTGCGCAGCGTCGTGCGCGCCTCGTCCAGCCGGTCGAGGTTCTGCAGGGTGAAAAGGCGGTTGTCGAGCAGGTCGAAGTAGAACCCCGCGTGCTCTTGATGTCCTTCGACAGCCTCGATGGCGTGCTCGACATGGCGCAGCGCGCCTTCGTGGTCACGTTCGATCGACTTGACGAGCCAAAGCGTCTGCAGCGCGTGCCCGATCGGATAAGGCTCGCCCACCGAGAGCGCCTGACGGTAGGACCGCAGGGCCTTCCTGGAGGCCTCTTCGAGGTCGTCGAGGGTGCCGCGGTCGAAGTTCGCCAGCAGGGCGCGGCGCCGTTCCCGCCAGATCGGCGGGGTCTCCGGGGAGTCGTTGCGGGCCAACAAGGTTATCGCGGTGTCCGGGTCACCGCGGCGATGCGCCATCGCCGCCGCGAGGTGGCGCATCTCCGCCGCCCGGTTCGGGTCACGGCTGATGAGCATGGCTTCCTGCGCCAGGTCGAAGGGCTCCTGATCGAGCCGGAACAGGACAAGGACGTAGGCGGCGAGCAGTGCTTCGCGGCGAGGGTCGTCCGCCGGGCATTCGTCCAGCACCCGGTGCAGAAGGACCGCGGCGATCGACGGGGCGCGGTTGGCGAGGGACTCGTGGTGGTCGGCCAGCCAGCCGATCACCCAGTCGTCGACCGCCGCCGGAACGGCGACGAGCTGCTGGGCGACGTGTTCGACCCCCGAACCGATCTCCGCCAGTGCCTCGGCGGCCCGGCGGTGCCACTCGGCCCGGATGTCGTCGGGGATTTCGTTGTACAGCGCCCAGCGGAGCATCGGATGCCGGAACGCCAGCTGCGTCCCGGTGTCCACGATGATCCGCATCTCCATCACTTCTTCGAACACACCGAGCAGTTCGGAGGGCATCTTGCCCATCGTGGCGCCCACTTGCGCCAGGCCGAACTCCATGCCCAGCACCGCCGCGCGGCGCACCGTCTCCCTGGAGAGTTCCCCGAGCAGATCCAGCGTCCGGGAAACCGCGTCCAACAGGGACTCCGGCGCCTTCAGATCCGTACCCGTCCGCACCCGCGCGATCCCGTTGACGACCTTGAGGGCGTCTTCGCGCATCAGCGCGCCCGTCACCTCGCGAAGGTAGAGCGGATTGCCCGCGGCCTTGGCGATGAGCGAGCACAGTTCTTCGCCGGGACGTGCGCCGATCAGGTCGCCGAGGAGTTCTTCGGCGGCGGACACGGTGAGCGGGCCGAGAGTGATCAATTCGAGCCCGCGTGCCTCTGCCGCCTGACGCGCCTGCACCAGTTCCTCCCGCCGCGGCACGGGGCGCGACGCGGCGATCAGCAGCAGCGGAAGCTGCCGCGTGGCCGCGGCGAGCCGGTTCCACATGAGCACGCTCGCCTCGTCGGCCCACTGCAGGTCGTCGATGACCATCACCAGCGGCGCGGTGGCACACAGCCGGTCGACGTGGGTGAGGATCTGGTCCGCGGCGGCGGCCACCGGGTCGGTGTCGTTCGCCGACGCGTCCGCGCCGATGAGCTTCGCGTCCAGGCCGAGGCATTCCAGGACCACTTGCAGTGGGAACAACTGCTCCAGTTCACTGGCCGCGGCCCAGGCGACGTGGCAGCCGCGCTCGCCGACGTCCGCGAGCGCGCAGGTGAGCACCTCGGACTTCCCGATGCCGGGTTCGCCCTCGATCCACACCGTCCGGCCACGTCCGTCCAGAACGTCTTCGGCCAGCCGCCGAAGAAGAGAGACTTCTTCTTCGCGGCCGTGGCAGACGGGCGACGTCTCGCCCCGGGCCTCCAAGGCGTGAGCGACCGGGCCGGGGAGCACCGACAGCGTCGCGACGGCGGCCGCGTGCTCGACGGGCGGGGCCAGTTCCGGATCGTTGACGAGAATCCGCTGGTGGGTCTCGACGAGCTGCCGTCCAGGTTGGACACCCAGCTCCGCACGCAGGATCTGGCGTGCGGTACGGAAGGCGTCCAGGGCCTCGGTGGTACGGCCACCGCGGTGCAGGGCGATCATCAACGACTGCCAGAGCGGTTCCCGCAACGGGTGCTCGCGCACGAGGAGCGTCAGTTCGGACACCAGGTCCTCATGTGCGCCCAAGGCCAGCAGTCCGGCCGCCCGCAGCTCCAGCGCGGCGAGCCGCTGTTCGGCCAAACCGGCGCGCAGCGACTCGGCATGCGGGCCGGGGACCCCGGTCAGCGCTTCCCCGCTCCACAGGGCCAGCGCGCGGTCCAGCGTTTCGACCGTGCCGGCGGCGTCGTTCTCCTGCCAGTGGGCGCGAGCCGTTTCACGTAGCCTGTCGAACTCGCCGATGTCGAGTGCGGAGGAATCGAGCCTGAGCCGATACCCGGCGGAGTCCGACACCAGCAGACCGTCGGTGGACCAGCGGGTCCGGCTCGGTTCCAGGATCCGGCGCAGCCCCGAGATGTAGGTGTGCACGCTGCCGTTCGCGCTGGCGGGCGCGGTGTCGCCCCAGACCGCCTGGATCAGCTCGGCCCTGGTGATCGGCCGGGTCACCGCCCGGGTCGCCAGCGCGGCGAACACGGCGCGCTGACGGGCCGGTCCCAGCTCGAGTTCGTCGTCGCCGAGCCAGGCACGCAACGAGCCGAGAGCCTGGACTTTGAACGGCTTTTCGCTCATCGGCGGGCCAGCTCACGGCCGCGGGCGAAACGCTGTTCCGCCCGCTGGACGTCAGCGATCGCGTCGAGTTCGTCGTAACCGTTCAAAGCGATCTGCAGCGATGCCTCGGCCTTGGCCGTGTCGCCCTGCCGGACGAGCAGCGCGGCGGCGTCTTCCATGGCCTGTGCCTCACCGAACCGGTTTCCCGCTGTCCGCAGGTACTCGGCCGCGGCGAACGCGGCCATCGGATCCCCGCTGAGCACGGCCCGGCATCGGAGCGCCTCCGCCCGATACCCCGAGGTGCGCTCACACC
Organism: Amycolatopsis sp. NPDC034160; assembly: GCF_055575355.1. Taxonomy (NCBI): domain Bacteria; kingdom Bacillati; phylum Actinomycetota; class Actinomycetes; order Pseudonocardiales; family Pseudonocardiaceae; genus Amycolatopsis; species Amycolatopsis sp. NPDC034160. The sequence continues at coordinate 244,411 of NZ_JBVISU010000006.1, forward strand.
GCGACGTCGCCAGCTCGGCGACCTCGTACTCCCCGGCGTCGACCGCGATCCGGACCAGACCGGGCAGCCAGGGGCAGGCCGCCTCGTCTTCGAGCTCCAGCAACCCCGACAACAGGTCGAACGCGACCGTCGGCCGGTTTTCCGCCTCGGCGAGCATCGCGTTGGCCACCAGGATGAATTCCGTGCCGTCCTGCCCCGAGACCTCAGGGGGAGCCGAGGCCCAGACGGACATCAGGTGCGTGCGCGCGTCGTCCGGCCTGCCCTGGTGGGCGGCGATCACCGCCGCCACCCCGGTGATCCGCCGCAGGACCACGGACCGGTCGAGGGTGTGCCGCGCGAGGGTGATTCCGCTGCGAAGCCGGCGTGTGAGGTCCTTTCGCGGTGCCTCCCAGCGGCCGAGCCAGTAGGACTCCACGGGGTCGAGGGCGGGCATCGTCCGCTGGACGGGGATCAGGGCGGGACGCGGTCCCTCGGCGGGGTTTCCGTCCACCGGCCAGCCACCGGCCCGGACCCGGGTCAGCAAGGACTCGTCCAGGGCACGCCAAGCCGGCGGTAGCCGTGGCTCCTCGAGCGCCTCCTCGATGTCCTGCCCGGTGCGATCGGTGGTGCCCCGGAGAAGCCGCGAGAAGGCCAGCAGCCAGCGCATCTCCGCCAGCACTTCGGGATCTTCCGTCCGGGCGGCGACCTGGCCTGCCTCGGCGGCGAGGTCCCGGTCGAGCCAGAGCTTGATCCGCGCCGTCGCGATCCCCAGCGTTTCCCGGAGCGCGGGGGGAACGGTGCCGGCGGTGTTCACCCGCTGGAGCAGCCGCATCGTCGCCAGCGGAGATCGCGGCGCCAGCTGGTAGACCTCGCGCGCCAGCCAGGTGCAGAACCATCTGTCGACCGGGACCGGGGCGGCGAGCAACTGGAACGCCACTCGTTCCACGGGGGCGCCGACGTCCGCGAGTGCTTCCGCGAGTTGCCGGTGCAGAGCCAGCCGGATCGCGGTCGGAGTCCGGGCGTAGAGCGCCTCGCGAACCACGGGATGCCGGAAGGTGAGCTTGCCCCGGGTGCGGGTCACCAGGCCGACGGCCTCCACCTCGGCGACGACGTGATCGAATTCGGCCGCCGGCCTCCCCAGTGCGGCGGCGAGGTCGTCGCGCGTGAAGAACCGGTCAAGCAGGGCCGCCCACCGCAGCAATTCCGAGGCCCCGGCGGAGAGGAAGCCGAGGCGACGGCCGACGGCCTCCAGCGCGGGCTGGGGAACGACCGGACCATTCTCGGTCACCACGGTTTCCGGCGGCTCGTTCCCGTCCAGGGCACTGACGAGGTCGCGCACGAAAAGGGGGTTTCCGGCGGCGGCGGCCGAAAGTTCGAGCAGCGCCGGGCTCGGGGTGACTCCGGTGAGAGCGGTGAGGAGCTCCTCGACCTCTTGAGGGGAAAGGGGCGCCAGGCTGTGGAAATGGGTGTCCGTCGTGGAAATCCGGGCGCGCAGCGCGGTGAGCCGGTGATCGGTGGGTACCCGCCTGCTCGCCCCGACCAGCAGCAGCGGAAGGCGGCCGGCCTCGATCGCGAGTCGTCGCCAAGCTTCGAGGCTGGCCGGATCCGCCCACTGGAGATCGTCCATCACGAGGATCAAGGGGTGTTCACGGCACAGGGCCTTGACGAGTTCGACGACGAGCTCTATCACCGCCTCGGCCCCCGCTACGTCCCCCGCGACGAGAGTGCGGGCCGCACGCGCCACTTCCCGGCGGCGGCCGTCCGCCGAGTTCACTTTGACGTCGAGGCAGTCGAGCACGACCTGCAGCGGACCGTGCTGCTCCAGCTGATCCGCCCCGGAGACGGCGACCGTGTCGGCTCCGGCCCGCGCGAACCCTTCGGTGATCAGCGCGGATTTGCCGATGCCCGGCTCACCTTCGACCCAGACGGAGCAGCCACGGCCCTCATCGAGTGCACGCACCGCCGCCTGGATCCAGGCCAGTTCACAGTGCCTGCCGACGAGCGGTTCACGTAACTCGGTACGGGGTGCCGGAGCGGCGGTGACCGTCACCCGGGCGGTGGTGGCCTGCCCACGCCACAGTGCCGGGTCATCGGCGCGGATCTGCTCGTAGCGCGCGGTCAGGTCGCTGCCCGGTTCGACGCCGAGTTCGTCGATCGTGGTGGAACGAAGCCGCTCGAACGCGCCCAGCGCTTCGTCGCGGCGCCCGCATCGGTAGAGCGCGAGCAGGTGAAGGCCTTGCAGTCCTTCGCGGACCGGGTGCGCCGCGGCGACCGGCGCCAGTTCGGTGAGGACTCGCTGGTGCTCACCCACGTCGAGCATGATCTTGGCGCGGCGTTCGACGACCTCCAGCCGCAGTTCCTTCAGCCGTTCACGCTGGTTCTCGGCGTAGGGACCGGACAAGCCGGCCATCGGCTCGTCCTTGAAGAGTTCGAGCGCGTTGTCCAGTGCCGCGAGCGCGCCGTCGACGTCCTGTCCGCGCAGGCACAGCCGGGCCCTTTCGCGGAGATGCTCGAACCGGACGACGTCTATCGCGTCGGCTTCGACCCGCAGACAGTAGCCGGGGCCACTCGAAGCCAGTACCGCCGTGGCGTCGCGCAGCGTGCGCGTGGGGTCGAGGGCGGAACGCAACGAGGAGACGTAGGTGTAGATGCTGCCGTTGGCGCTGGCCGGTGCCTTGTCACCCCAGATCGCGTCGATGAGGTCCGACCGGGTGACGACCTGGTTCGCCTGGAACGCCAGTACTGCCAGCAGCGTCCTGCGCTGAGCCGACCCGAGCACGACTTCGTCGCTGCCACGCCATGCTCGCACTGGACCGAAGAGGTCGAGCTGCAAGCGCATCTTCGCCTCCGCGGTGTGCTCGCGTACCGAATGGGGGAATCGGGTAGTGCGGATCGACCAGGCCGTTCGTACCGAACCGGCTCACCCGAACGGCCTCGCTGATCTGTTCTGATGATCTGACGGTTACACGCTGTAAGCGAAACTCCTGGGCGAGAAACTGTGGTTGGACCCCAGGCCAGGCCCAAGAATCCGAAAATTATTCGCTTTTGGCCCGATGGTGTCAGTCGGCTGCCATGTCGAACAGCAAGTCGCCGTCGAAGAGCGCCCCGCCCGGGATCGGTTCGCGTATCCACCCGACGCCGTTCGCCGGGGTCGCGCCCTGGGGGAGGGGCAGATCCGTTCCTTCGTTGAACAGCCACACGCCGGCCGCTCGCGGGGTTCGTCGTTCCGGCGGAGTGATGAGAAAGGCCCACCACTGTTCTCCGTCGCCGCCACGCAGGCTCACCACTCCGCCGCGCACTCCCGCCTGCTCCATCCTTTCGAGCAGTGGTCCGCCACGGGTGGCGGACATGGCCACCGCGAGCAGATCCCGCTGCAGGGAAAGCAGGACATCGGTGTGGGTCGTCCGTACCGGCCAGCCGAAGTCGCTCCAGTAGTGCAGAGCGGCGTCGCGGACCTCGCGGTCGGTTCCGGCCAGGGAGAGTGCGGAGCTCGTCATGATCGGCACACCTTTCTCTTGCGGGTCCGGCGGTCGGAGGGGGGCAAGCAGAAGGTTGCCCGTCCCGTCTTCAGATTTTCTTGATGCCGGTCCAGTGGCCCCGTGACCTGATCGGGTGGTGCTGGCCGGAGTGGTGCGGTATGCGGGTGTCCGCCGCGAAGGCCGAAGCGCGATCGAGGGGTGCCGCTGTACCGCATACACGGATGAAATGATCGGTACCGGCGGGTTCGTGACGACCCTTGGTGCCACTTTTTAATGTCCGAATAGCGCTTGTGGTCCCGGAGATCTCGGAGTAATCGGAACCGACTCCGGTAAAGGATCGTTACCCCGGAAGGCCCATCGGTTCATCACATCTTTTATTCGGTGCACTGCGGTGAGTAATGGCCGCCGTCCCGGCGGGGTCGCGGCCGGAAACCTACTGCTACGGCAAGTAAATCGCGAAGACCGAGTTGGTGATCCGGTGAACGATTCACCGTTTCGGTGGCTGTTGACGTGTTCGTCGTCTCAAGCCGTTCCGCTTCCTGCTAGTCTCAAATACGGTCAATGGTCGGGAGCGACTCGCGGGCTCCGGAAAAGCACGAAGCGGCGCTCTGAAACAGCGCTTCAATTCGACTGTGCACGACGACGACAATGAGGGTGGACATCGTGAGTTCAAAGGGGCTCGGTAATCGGCCTGCGGAAGGCGAACGGAACCTGCCGGCGGACGAGGCCCCGCCCAGGCCCTTGGGCGCGCTGCTGCCGCATCTGGAATTGGCGAGCTGGCTCGATCGGTATGTGGACCGGCTGGTGCGAGTGGATATCAAGACGTCCGACGCGTTGACCGAAGATCAGCGGGTGGACCTCATGGTCGGCCTGTCCAATGCCGCCGAAGCCCTTCGCACTTCCGAACGCTGCGATCACGAATCCGCCGAGCGGATGCTGCGATCGGCGCTCGGCCTCATCCAAGGGGTCGATCTGGACCGGTTCGCCCTGGCCGCTCCTTAGCTCTCGCGGCCGGGAGACTCCGTAGAGCCGGGCGGATGGCGCGGGCGGGCTACAGCGACAAACAGATCGCGAAGCGGTTCAGGACCGAGCGGGGAAGATTTCGGACGTTCAATGGCCGGAATCTTCCCCGCTCATCCACGTGCGAGCAGCGCGGTCGAAAGCCGGTCATGTCCCCAACCCATGTCCGGAAGGTTCCCGTTGAGACCTTCAACGTCTCGCCGGGGTGAGGGGGGCAGGGCGAAGGCGTAACACGCGTGCTCAGAGACGGAACTCGCGTGCCTGGACCCCGCACTCGGGTGTTACGCCTCCAAGCACGCGAGATCCGGCTCCAAGCACGCGAGTACGGCGCCACGTCACCCAAGCCACCATCCCGCCCGAACACCGGCCAGGACCGGCCCGCTCTTGACTGTCCATACAGGACACTTTCAGTGAGCATGGCGCCCGTTTCAGGTGGTTCGCGCGGTTTCGCGTGGGAGTCGTGAGTGCTGATGAGCGTTCTATCGAAGCTGCGGCCGCTGCTGCGACACGCTACCTTTGCCTTACGCCTCAAGAGAACACGAACCGCCACTCACGACCACCTGCAGAACCGGATGCTCACCGCTCATCGGTGAAGTAGGTACCCGGCCGCCGCCGTCCGGCCCTGATGTACCGCTCCAAGAGCTGCCGTAGCCGCGTCGCGCGATCAGCGGGAAGGTCGATCTCGTAGTCGACGTCGTCGAGGGAGAACGGCACCGTTTCGGCGGTCCGGCTCCCTCTCGATCCGGCTCCGGGCCTTGCCCGCGCTTCGTTCACCGCTGATACCTACTTCCCAGGACCGTGCCGACGATGGAAGCTCTGCCAGACGGGCGGTTCAGATGATGCCCGCCTGCATGGCGTAGGCGACCGCGTGCGGCCGGTTGCGCAGGTTGAGCCTGCTGGTCAGCTCGTAGATCACGTTCTTGACGGTGCGCTCGGAGTAGCACAGTTTCTCGGCGATCTCACCGGTGTCCCAGCCGTCCGCCATGAGCCTGAGGACGTCGACTTCGCGCGAGGTCAGTCCGGCCGAACTCAGCCCCCGCGGTGAGAGGACGTCGTGCTGCAGCCGCCGCACGCTGCCGAGCAGTTGACCGAGCAGATCCGGCGGCAGCAGGCCGCATCCGGAACCCGCGGCCACGACGGCCTCGACCAGCCTGTCCCCGGACGTGCGGTTCCGCGGGAGAACCGCGACCACGCGGCACTCGACGGCACTGAGGACGTCGTTCTCCCGCAGCTCACCGACCAGCAGGACTTTCGGCACCATCGCGAGGGGACCCTGCCGGAGGTCCGCGACGATCTGTGGTGTCATCCGGTCCGCCTGGACCATGAGCACGTCCTGCTCGGTCACCGCGTCGACCTCGATGACGGCTACCTCGGAGCGAGTCCGCAGGAAGCTGGTCAACCCGGTCTCCGTGATCGAATCCGTCGCTTGGACGGCTACCCGTACCGGTTCCATTTCGACCCTCCACCATGGGCCGCGACCCCCGTCGGGTCGCCGGCCGTAACTCGAGCAGATTTGCCACAACCGCCATCGGCGCGCCGGCCGCCCGGCGCGCCGATCAGATCAACCCGGCCCGCATGGCATACGCGACCGCCTGGGATCGGGTGTTGAGCCGCAGCCGGCTCATCAACCCGTACAGCACATTCTTGACCGTGCCTTCGGAATACGTGAGCTTCTTGGCGATCTCGTCGGTCTGATAGCCCTCGGCGATCAACTGGAGCACGTCACGCTCCCGCGTCTCGAAACCGAAGAGCGTCAGACCCGCGGGCGCCAGCACCTGGAACCTGAGCTGGGTGAGCTGGTCGAGGAGGATGCCTTGAAGCCGGTAGGGCATCAGTGCGGCACCGCGGCCCACCGCGAGGACCGCCGACGCCAGGGTGCCTTCTTTGATCTCGTTCCGGGAGAGCAAGGCCATCACCCCGCATTCGACCGCGACCAGCAAGTCTTCCGCGCGGAAACGGTCGGCGACGACCACGGCGCGCGGCGCCGATGTCACGCCTGTGCCCTGGAACTGGCGCAGGAACGCGAAGGTGCTGCTTCCCACCACGCCGTCCACGACCACCAGGATCACGTCTGGACGTTCGGTCGCGTCGCTCGTCAGCACTTGAAGCTGCTCACTGACGCCCAGCATGGTCTTGACGCCGGCCTCGGTGAACTCGTCACTCGCCTGCACCAGGACTTTCACCGCATCCATGGCACGAACTCCTCTCCCGCCCGTCTCGGGACATGAGGAAGAGTGACGTCGGCTACTTCATAAGCGCTCTATTACCCTTCGCGACTTTGATCACCGGAACGCCGCGAGTGACGAGTTGACGGGCCGCAGCGCCGCTTTCGCCGCTCCACCGCGGCCGGAAGTGGCCGGTGACAAGGTTAGCCGCTGGTCGACAAGGTGTCGCGGCCGAAGAACGTACACGGGAGTTTCGGCACCGATTCCTGCCTCGAAGACTCTGGCCGCGCCGCCCGGGGTGACGGATAGTAATCGGGAGCCTTCCCCGCGTCTCGTGCGGGGAAGGCTCCCTTCGGCCACTACGACTCCTCGTGCACTCCGGCGAGGTGCTCACGCTTGCGACGGCTGGCGAACCAGCCCACGACGAGGGCGGCCGCGATGATCGGCAGGCACAGCAGGGTGACCCGGCCCGCGCCGTCGTCGAGCCACATCAACACGAGCACCGACGCCAGGAAGGCGAGGGTGACGTACTGCGTCACCGGCGTCCACGGCAGGCGGTAGCCCGGCCGCTCGACCAAGCCCGCCTTCGAGCGCTTCACGAAGACCAGGTGGCAGATGACGATCAATCCCCACGTGGCGACGATCGCGACCGCGGAGAAGTTGAGAATGATCTCGAACGCGCTCGCCGGCACCAGGTAGTTCAGGCCGACGCCGAGCACGCACACGCCACCCGTGAGCAGGATGCCGCCGTAGGGCACCTGGCTCTTGTTCATCACACCGGTGAATCCGGGGGCGGAACCGGTCTTCGCCATCGAACGCAGGATGCGGCCGGTGGCGTAGAGACCTGAGTTCAGGCTGGACAACGCGGCCGTGAGCACGACGAGGTTCATCACGTCGCCGGCGGCGGGGACACCGATGCTGGACAGAACGGTGACGAAGGGACTTTCCCCGGCGCGGTACTCGCCCGACGGCAGCAGCATGGACAGCAGCACGACCGAGCCGACGTAGAAGACGCCGATCCGCCACATGATCGAGTTGATCGCCTTCGGCATCACCTTCGCCGGTTCGGCGGTTTCACCTGCCGTGACGCCGACGAGTTCCACCGCGGCATAAGCGAACACGACGCCCTGTACGACCAGGACCAGAGGCAGGAGCCCGTTCGGCATGATGCCGCCACCATCCGCGATCAGCTGCGGTCCTGGCGTATGCCCGTCGACCGGTGTGCCGGTGACCAGCAGGAAGATCGCGATCGCCATGAACACCACCACGGCACCGACCTTGATGATCGCGAACCAGAACTCCATCTCGCCGAAGATCTTCACCGAGACGAGGTTCAGCGCCAGCACGACGGCGAGCATGATCAGCGCCAGTATCCACTGAGGGATGTCGGAGAACATCGACCAGTAATGCGCATAGATCGCGATCGCGGTGATATCGGCGATTCCGGTCGTCGCCCAGTTCAGGAAGTACATCCACCCGGCGACGAAGGCGCCTTTCTCGCCGAGGAATTCCCGCGCATAAGAGACGAAGGCGCCCGATGACGGACGATGCAATACCAACTCGCCCAGTGCGCGAACCACGAAAAAGGCGAATAAACCACAAATGGCGTAGATGATCGCGAGCGCGGGGCCCGCCGAGTTCAGTCGGCCGCCCGCGCCGAGGAACAGGCCGGTGCCGATCGCGCCACCGATCGCCATCATGCTGATATGCCTTGGCTTCAGGGACTTGCTGTAGCCTTCGTCGCCGGCGTCGTGGGACACGCCGACAGCGGGCACTTCCTCTTTTCCTGAAGTTCGCATCAGGGTTTCAGCCTCTTGTCCTGTGATGACGGACGACCCGGTTCCCCCACTGAGCATCGAAGGCGCCAAGCCGGCGAGCTTGTCAGTGGGCCCGCGAGGGGAACTGTGAAGCCAGGCGAACTCGCGGTCAATGCCACGGATACCCGGTCTGAACTTCTGGACAACAAGGAAAGGTCCTACGGGAAATGCTTGAGCTACTTTTAAGTTCGACTTAAGGAAGACTTGAGGTGCCCACTGTGAGCTGGATCGCCTTCATGGGTCGCGAGCGCTGAAACCACCTTCGCGATCCGGAGGGCACTGTCTCACCGGCGGAGCGGCCGGACCGGCGCACTCGTTACCACGCTCGGCGCGGGATGCCCGCTCGGACGGCGAGCTTGTCCAGCACCTCTGCCCAAAGATACCCGGACGCCGCGGGGATAAAGAATTCATTGAGTCGCCCTTGCTGAAATCGCCGATATTCCAGGAAAGCCGAGGCCGGAAGGACTGCGAAATGGCGCGACGACGTGGCGGACCGGTAGGACGGAAGGCGGAACTCGCGACCCTCGTCGAGGACCGTCGTGCCGTCGGCCCGACCGTGGTGTCCGGTCTGCCGGGCAGTGGCAAGTCGGCCTTGCTGGACGAGGTGCGCCGGACACTGGCCGAAAACGGGGCGCCGGTGCTCAGCGTGTCCTTGCGTGTCGAGCGGCCCGAGTGGGACCTGTTCGGCTTCCGATCGGTGCTCGCGGCGATCCGTGAGCAGTACGAGCGGTTCGAAACCGACTCCAGGCTGCCGGAGTCCCTGGAACGGGTGAGCGGTTCGTGCACGGAGGTGGCCTATGCCGATCCGTGGTCGCGCTTCTGCCTCCTGCATGCGATGAGCACCTTGTTCACCAGGCTCGAGACCTCCGCCCCGGTGACGGTCCTGCTCGACGACGCCGACCAGCTTCCGGATCCCGTCCTCGCCGTGGCCCCGATGCACCGCGCCGGTCATACGGTGATCGCGTCGTGCCGCACACCGCTGCCCGGCCGGCCGGACCCGTTCCGCGGCACGCAGGGCCGGACGATCGAACTCGGCCCGCTTCCGCCGGAAGAAGCCACGGCCCTGCTGCGGCGCGCGGTGGGTACGCGGATCACGCCGGCCGTGGAGCAGGCGGTCCGGCGGGCACTCGGACCGCTGTGGGGCCATCCGGCGGCACTGCTTTCGACGGTCGCCGAACTGCGTCGCAGCGAAAGGCTCCAGGTCGTCGACGGTCTCGCCTGCCTGCGTGACGCGCAAGCCCCCATCGCCGTGCCGGACGGCCACCCCTTCACGGAAGTGATCGAAGGACTCGGGGAGATCGGCGAGCGGCTGGTGCTGCTCACGGCCGATTCGCCGGGACTCGCCCTGGAGGAGATCCCCTATCTCGAGGACGGCGACCGAACGGGCAAGATCGCGGGCCGGGCGGCTGACGCACTCATCGAGGCGGGGTTGCTTGACAGCGCTGCGGACGGGCGGATCCGCTGCCGGGTACCGGGAATCGGGGCGGCGATGGTCCACAGTGGACTCGACGTCCGACGGTTGCACCGTGTCATCGCCGAAGGCATGCTGGACAACGGCAGGGTGACCGGGCCGCATCGGGAACCGCTCGCCAGGCATATCGCCGCGGCGGGAAGCGCGATGCCACCTCGCGCGGACCACGTCGGTCTGCTGCGGGCCGCGGAATGCGCGCTCGCCGCCGATTCCCCCGAGCGCACCGCGCATCTCCACGCGATCTGGCGGCACACCGGCCGGACGGCCGACCGCGCCGGACGCCAGACCGAACTCTTCCGTCATCTGGTTCGCACCGCCGATTACCCGGCGCTGGAAACCTTCGTCCAGGAGGCGCTGACCGAGGCGCCGGGAGCGGACGAGCGCGCCGAACTCGCTGTCGCGGCCGTCCTGTCCGCCGTGCACCTCGGGCGTCCGGTGCCGGAAAACGTGCGAGACATGCTGGTGGGCGACGAAGCGACGGTGGAGTTCGCCGACCGATGGTTCGCCGGTCGGCGGATCGTGCCGGAGGACGTGGAGCTGTCCCTGCTGCCGATCTGGCGTCAGGTCAGCTTCGCGGCGCCCTCACCGGGCCGACGCCGCAAGCTGCCCGATGACGAACTCGCCGAGGCCTGCGCCATCCGCGATCTCGTTCCCGTGTTCCGGACGGTGCTGGGCCGGGACTACCGGACCCCCTCGTCCGGTCCGGTGGCCGCACACCACCGGATGCGGACCGCGTACGCGGAAGGACGGTGGGCGGAGGCGCTGGAGGCGGTGAACGAGCTCGAAGCGCACGGTTCGGTGGACGAGCTGGTCCGGGAGCACACCCGGCTGCTCGCGGCGGAGGTGTGCGGCAGGCTGAGTGGCGCCCGGCGCGCGGCAGGCTGGCTGGCCAAGGTTCCGGCGAACGGCAGGCTTCCCTTGCTGCGGGCCTGGGTGGAAATGGGCGCCGACCAGGAGGCCGAAGACGAGCGCGAGGCGTTCGAGACCGGTTGGCGTGCGCTGTGGACACACTTCGATTCGGCCGACGAGGTCGGTGCCACGCGGCTGTTCCTCCGGCTGGCCCGATCCGCCCGGCGCGACGGTGAGGCCGTCCGGCACGCCGAGGTGGTCGAGGCCGCGGAAAAGTGGTTCGCCCGCCAGGGAGCCTCGCAGTGTTCCGAACTGCCCGCCCTGGTGCGCGCCCTGGTGAACGGCGAGGAGACGGGGACTTCCCCCACGGAACGGGTCCTGGTCGAACTCGGCCGGTTTCCCGCCGACGTCCGGGCGGAGACCGGCCGCGGCGAGGCGGCGGGCCGTCCGGGTGGTCGCGAACCGTTGTCGGAAACCGAGATCGACATCCTCGATCTGGTGCGCGAAGGACGGACCAACCGGCAGATCGCCCGAGCCGTCCGGATCAGCGAGAAAACGGTCGAGAAACATCTGACGCGGTTGTTCGCCAAAGCGGGCTGCCGCACCAGGTACGGCTTGGCGACGTCGAATCTGGGGCGGCGGTCGGATGTCATCGGTGCCTGAAAATTTCGGCTGCCGCCGGAATCTGCTACCCGCCACCGGGCGGGTGGGCGGCCACACCTCGCACGCACATCGGGCCGATTTCACGCTACGGCGCTCTCCGGGTGACGCGGTGACGGTCGAGGCGAACCTGCACTACAACACCAAGGACCCGCTGGTCGTCACCCTGTCCTTTCTTCGCGGCGAGATCGGACCGGTCGACTGGGTACTCGGGCGTGACCTCCTGATCGGCGGAACGGCGCTCCTGGTGGGGGACGGAGACGTCCGGATCCACCCGGATGAGGACGACCCTGGACTCGTCTGGCTGCATCTGGACGCACCGGCCGGGCGGGCGGTACTGACCGGCTGCCGTCGTCAACTGACCGAATTCCTCGACTGCACGATCGCTTTGGTGCCGTTCGACCAAGAATCCGCGTGGTTGGAGATCGACGCGTCGATCACCCGGTTCTTCACCGAAGACCGCGATGACTTTCCCGAGTCTTGACCTCGAAAGGTGAACCCGTTGCAGGTCCTCAAAATGCCACGTCTCGGCCGACGCAAGCCGCGAGTCGCCTGCGTGCGCATCGGCGCCTCGCTCGTCGTACACGGCCCGGAGGGGATCACGGCACAGGCCCGGGATCTGGCCTCGTCGGTGCCGTCCGATCCGGAGCACACCGTCGTCGTCGTGGACCGCCCCGGTGCCGACGCTCACTCGATCGCGAACGCCGTCGGGACGGTTCTCGGTGAAGAGGTACGGCCTCTCCGCCTGATCCCTTCCACCGAAGCCGGGGCCATCACCCTCGCCACCGCGCAGAAACTCGCGGACCGAATCGACCGGACGGTGATCTACCCCGACGGGGTGGTGCTCGCGAGCGTCTCCGGCCTGTGCTTCCTGCCGCCCTTCGAAGCCAACGGGTGGGTCGGCTGCGGACCGGACAGGGAACCGGTCCGGCTGGGCAGGAGGTACCCCTCGCCGGAGTGGGACGGTCCGGTCACCACCGACCCCCAGCGGGTGGGGCGGGCTCTCGTGGTCGAACCGCTGCCCGCCGGTGTCTGGCTGCGTCCCGATGGTCCGCAGCGGTGGCTGGACGCCGACCGTGCGAGGCTGACCCGATGGCTCAGCGTGCGTCCCCGGGAATTGACGGCCGTGCTCGGCGGACACGGTCTGCCGCCGCTCGCCTTGGACGACGTCGTGCGGTGGTGGGCCTCGGTACCGCCGGAGACCCGCGCCCGGACTCGCTTTCTGCGCTTCGGGAACGTTCCGCTGCCCTCGGATACGACGCTCGGACAGGCACTGGCGGACGCCGTCGGCGAGGAGATCGTGCTGTACGGCGGTCTCCCGGTGGGTTCGCCCACGTCACCCGAATTCTTCACCCTGCGCGAGGACGGTTCACACAGCTTCCGGACCTTCGCCGAACAGCTCACCTTCTCGCCACGGCGCGGTTCGGCCAAGGCCGCCGCTCCGCAGATCCGCCAAGGCCGCCTGCCCTTCAAGGGATTGATCGAGGTCGGACCCGGGGTGTATCGGTACGAAGAGGATTCGGTCGTCGAGGTCGTCCAGGCAGGGTTGTGGCTCCGCACCACTCGTGAGCCGGAGCGGGCGGCCGAGATCAGGATGATGCCGTATGACAGCGGAGCCTTCCTGGTCTTCTTCGATCCCACGATGGACGGGCACGACGCGCTCGTCGCGAAGTTGCTCGACCGGCTGGACGGTCCGGTCCGTGTCGGCGCGAAGCCGTTCCCCGTCCCATCGGCACCGGAACCGCGACAAGCCGGGCTCCCGTTCGCCGCCGATCTCACCACGCCGCTGACGCCGCTGCCCCGGCTTTCGCGGCTCCTGCGACGGCATCTCGAAGAGACGAAGGTGACGGCGCCGGAAGCTCCTTATCTCCCGGTGGAACTGGGTGGGGGAGAGGACGAATCCGAGGTTCCGGAGCCGCGACCCGAGACCGAACCCGAGCTGACGGCGATCCAGCCTTCGCCGCGACCCGAAGCGCGCGTCTGGCCCCTGAACCCCGGATTCGTCGCCGATCGGGAGTCGGTGCGGCCGGGGCGGGAGAACGCCTACGATGCGCTGTCGGCGCAGATCGCCGAGACGTGGCGCCGTTTTTCGCCGAATCGCCCGATGTCGGACAGCGGGCTGACCGAAGCGGTCGCGGCCGGGTTGTACCTGGCCGGTGACGATCCCGATCTCGACGCGGGTCTGCGCGCTGGTGTGGAAGGACCGCACGTGGACTTCGGCCGTTGTGTGGCGGCGGGTCTGCAGAAGCTTCCGGTGCATCGCAACGTCGCGGCGACGGTCGTGGACCCGGCGCCGGGTTCGTGGGAGTTGCTCCGTGACGGCGTGGTGTTGTGGGAATGGGGCTTCCTCAACCTGCTCACCGTGCCCGATGACGCGGAAGAGGGTTCCACGGATCTGGTCGTCTGGTCGGGGACCGGGCGGCTCACCGCGTCGATCGAACCGAAGGAGAATGGTCTTCCGAATCGGGTGGTCTTCCTGCCGGGCACGGCCTTCAAGGTACTCGAAGTCATCGAGCCCCGGGAAAAGGAGCGAGGACGAATTCTGATGCGTGAACTGATGGCATCGGAAGTCGGTGCGGACGGCGGCAAGGCTGGTTCCCAGGCGCGGGACGACCTCATCCGGTCGTCGTTACGACGGTTCACCGGCCGTTCGGGCGGTGCGCGGGCGCGACGGTCCCCCCGGCCGAGGACGACACGGTTGGGTCGAATCCCCGGAATCGCGGACCCGCCGAACCGGAAGAACGAACTTTAGGCACGGACTCCTTCCCCAGTACATGAAGGACCCCTTCCTGTACCTAGGCGCAAGCAAGGGGGCCATCATGTACTTCGCAGCTGTCGTGAGTGGCGATTCGGGTTCTAACCCGAATCGCCACTCACGACCAACGGTACCGACCACGCCACTTCACTCGAATGCCTTTGGTGAAGGAAACTCCTCCGCCTCGTCCGCGAGCGGCTGCGGTACCGGAGAAGCGGGCGGAGCCGCGTTACCGTCGACGGCGACCACGGCCAAAAGCGCTGACAAGGAGGGGTGATTCGCCCATGACCACCCGGCTCTCGCCCGGCGCGGCAGTCGGTGCGACGAAGACCGGCGCAGTGGCTCGGCGACGTCCCCGTGTATCGCGCCAGGCCGGAGGATCCACCAAGCTTTCCCCGTGATCCATCAGCTAAGGAGTTCCCGTGGCGACGAAAATCGATCCCAACGCCATCCGAGGGGTGGCCGACAATATCGCCAAGATCATGGACGAGCACAAGACGGCCTTCGAGTCGCTGAAGAACCATTGGCCGAACGCGGGGAAGTTCCCGCTGGCCCAGTGGGTCGAGAGGGTCGTCGATGACCGGCGCAACGCCGTCGTCGCGCATGCCGACCATCTCACGCTCACCTTCGAGGCCATGAGCGCGAAACTGAAGGCCATCGCGGACGAGTTCGAGAAGACCGACGGCGACAACGCCGCGGCGATCAAGAACCTTCTCGCCACGCTCGAAGGGGAGATCTCGGGCAAAATCACGACCTTCGACCAGAACACCGAAAACCAGCAGAGCAACTATTCCGGGCAGGGTACCAACTCCGACGGCGACGGATACAACGACAATCTCACTCAGGCGGTTCCCAGCGGGACGGAGCAGAGCAGCGGGGAAAGGCCGGATGAGCCTTGGAACGCCTATACGAATCCGGATCCCTCGGTGAACCACAATCCCAAGCCGGACGCGAACGGCTGGGTGTCGTAGCCGCTTTCCCTCCACCATGCACCGGGCGACCGGGCGCGACCGCACGAGATCGTTCGTTCGTCCGGTAGTCGGACGAGGCGACAGATCGATGTGGCCGCGCCCGGTCGACGGCGTTCAGCGGCTCGCGAGGGCGAAGGTGAGCAGGGCGGTAGCGGTGAAGTCGATGGCGGGCTCCACGTTCTGCCACGCGCCGACGTCGTCGGCGAACCGCGCTCGTCGGCCGTCGAAGCGTTCGAATCCGCCGACCACGCAGGGGCGCATGGTCGGAAACCGCGTTCGCGCCGAGTGCGGCGAGCAGAGTGCCGGACTCCGCGTCCGCCATCTTGACCAGTCAAGCCAGCCCGTGCCGGGCCTCGGCGGCCAGTTCGGCCCCGCCCGCGCGCGAATCCCGTTGTGCCAGCAGGAGGGACGCGACGCTGTAAGCGGTGGAGTGGGTGAACTTGAGGAAGTCACTCGCGTCGAACCAGCCGCCGGCGACGTCGACCGGCCCGCCGGCCCGGACGAGTCGCTCGTCCTGCAACTCGGTGCCCTCTTCGTCGTACCGAGGGATTTCGTACACCGTGGCCCGCGCGTCGTTCAGATGCGCGGGCTTGCGGTCCATTATGGACGGCACGGCCTCGGATCCGTCGCGCTGGGCTTGGAAGAAGCGGACGTTCGCCGAGACCTGTGGTGCGAAGAGGGCGGCCGCCGAGTCGATCCGGAACACCGGGGTCGGCTCCGCGCCGTCGGCCAGGATCCGGTAGTCGCCCGGCGTGCGTACCTCCGAGAGGTCGAGTAGCCGCAGGCTGGGGAAGGTGCTGTTCCAGGAGCCGGCCGACGCGTCGGCGGTGCCGTCGAGGACCGTGCGGCCGGACGCGTCGACCACCCGGAAGGGAGCCGCGACGCCCGTGTTCATGAGGTAGGCGTGTTTCGTCTCGGTGGTGACGTAACCGATCTGATCGACCCGCACGAAACCGTCCGTCGGCCCGGCGGGTGCTTCCGGGGCCGAGGGGCTCGCGGTGCAGCCGGAGGCGAGCAGAACGACGGCCAGCGGCACCACCCGGGTGAACAGGCCCCGCCCGAGTTCGCGGCGATGCGAAATCGACCTGGTGTTCCGCATGCCTTCGGGTTCCTCCGCTTCGGGACGAATCCCGTGAGTAATGGGCTTTTCGGCCGACGATCTCGCAGACGGCACTCGGCGTGGTGGGATCTGCCCGAATATCAGCCCGGGTTGCCCCGATTTCCCTTCAGCTGACGTCGCGTACACCGGGGCGGGGCGGTCGCATCCGGAAAGTGTCCGAAGAGGCAATGATCCTATGCTTGAAGTCCAAGCCGAACCGGTCGTGTTGGACATTTTCGATCCCGCGTACCGAAGATGGTGCCGAATTCTTCAGGTCAGCTGATTTCCGCGATTCGGGAAATCGACTTTGGGTAAGGGGCACCACCATGAGCGAGATCTTCTGCGGATTGAAGCTCACCCACGACGGCTCCCTGGCCGCGATCGAAGACGATCGACTGCTCTTCTCGATCGAGGCCGAGAAACTGGAGAACCGGGACCGGTACTCGGCGCTGAACACGTGGCGCGACCTCGGCGCCGTGCTCGACGGGCAGGGGCTGCGCCCGGAAGAGCTGACTTCGATCGCGGTGGACGGCTGGGGACGAACCGCGGGAGAGGACACCCATCAGGTCCACGTGCTCGACGACGCGGGCGTCCGGCGTCCGGTACCGGTCGCCTCCTATCGCGACTCGCCCGGCAGCGGCATCGACCCGCTCAGCCGCCCGTTCGAAACGGCCGAACTGTTCGGTGACGGCCTGGTGAAGTTCCGCAGTTTCAGCCACGCGACCGGCCACGCGCTGGCGGGCTACTGCAGCAGTCCGTTCGCCCGGCGGGGTGAATCCGCGCTCATCGTGGTGTGGGACGGCGGCATGGCGCCCTGTCTGTATCACTACGACCCGGTCCGCCGGTCCTTGCGGCCACTGCGCTGGCTGTTGGACGTCTTGGGTGGCTTGTACCCCATCTTCGCCACCCACCTCGAACCGTTCCGCACCGGGGACGGCGCCCTCGACACCGATGCCCGGAAACTGGAGACGGTGATCCTGCCGGTCTCCGGAAAGGCGATGGCCTACGCGGCATTGGGGAGCCCGGACGACGACGCCCTGGCCGCCATGGCCGCCGCTTCGAGCAGGCACCGGCCCACCGACGTCGTGCTCATGTACCTGTGGAGCCGCTCCGTCCTGCGCGACCTGGCGCCGAAGAAGCTTTCCGACGCCACCCTGATGGCGTCGATGCAGGAGTACCTCGGCGCTCTTCTGGTCGAGGCGCTTCGCCGGTTCGTGACCGAGCACGAAGAGTTCCGCGGCACGCCGCTCGCGCTGTCCGGGGGATGTGCCTTGAACATCAAGTGGAACGCCCGGGTCCGGGACTCCGGCCTGTTCTCCGAGGTGTGGGTACCGCCGTTTCCCAACGACGCGGGTTCGGCCATCGGCGCGGCCTGCGCGGAGATGATCGACCGCACCGGGAACAGTGCCCTGCGCTGGTCGGCCTTCGCGGGGCCGGAGGTCGTTCCCGGTACCGAAGTGCCGGAGGGCTGGACGTCGACGCCGTGCACGCTGGACGAACTGGCCGAACTGCTCGCCGTCGAAGGCGAACCGGTGATCGTGCTGACCGGCCGGGCCGAGATCGGTCCCCGCGCGCTCGGGCACCGGAGCATCATCGCCCCGGCGATCGACGCCGGGATGCTGGACAGGCTGAACGAGCTCAAGCAGCGTGCGTCCTACCGCCCGGTGGCACCGATCTGCCTGGAGGACGCGGCTCCCGAGGTGTTCTCGCCGGGCACCCGGGACCCGTACATGTTGTTCGAGCACCAGGTCCGTCCGGAATGGCGTGCGCGGGTTCCGGCCGTGGTGCACGTCGACGGCAGCGCCCGGCTGCAGACCGTCGGTGCGGAGAACCCGGTGGCGTACGAACTGCTGACCGCCTACCGGCGCCGGACCGGGGTGCCGGTGTTGTGCAACACCAGCGCGAACTTCAACGGATCCGGGTTCTTCCCGGACGTCGCCTCCGCCGCCCGCTGGGGGAAGGTCCGCTACATCTGGTCGGAGGGCACGCTCTACCGCTCCGAGGCCGGCCGATGACCACCGACCTCGGAGAGGTCTTCGCCCGCTTACCGGAGGTCCTGTGTGAGCAGGAGCCCTACCCGGTTCTCGCCCACCTGCGGGAATCCTCGCCGTATCCGGCTTCGGACGGCGTCGTCGTGGTGGCGAAACACGAGCACTGTTCGGCGATCCTGCGCGACCCGCGTATCAGTAGCGACAGGAGCCGGGCCCGCCTCTTCCTCAAGGACGTCCGCCCGGCGAGCCGGAAGCTCGTCGACCTCGATCCGCCGGATCACACCCGCCTTCGCCGCCTGGTGTCCAAGGCCTTCACCGGGCGTGCCCTCGCGCCTCTGGTGACGCGGATCGGCGCGACGGTGCACGACCTCCTCGACGCGGTGCCCCCGGACGGTCCCTTCGATGTCATCAAGGACTTCGCGTCGCCGCTGGCGTTGTCGACGGTCTGTACTCAGCTGGGCGTTCCCGTCGCGGATCACGAACTGGTCGGCGACTGGTCCAGGACGCTTTCCCGCGGGCTGTACCCGCTTCCGCTGGGATCGGTGGACCACGAGGCGGCCGGCGACGCGGCGCGGGCGGGTGGACGCCTGCTCGTCTACTTCAAGAAGCTGCTCGCGGAACCACGTTCGACGCCGCCCGGTCCCGTCCTCGACGCCCTGCTGAACACCGGCGACGACGGAAGCACGCTGAGTGAAAGCGAAGTCCTCGGTATCTGCGTGCTGCTGATCAACGCCGGCTACGAGACGACGGTCGATCTCATCGGAAACGGCGTCCGGGCACTGCTGGAACATCCGGAACAGTTGCGGCGTCTCACCGGGGACCCGGCGCTGGCGCCCGCGGTGGTGGACGAGGTGCTGCGCTACGACTCGCCCGCGCAGATCACCACGAGGGTGGCCGTCGCCGACCTGACCGTCGGTGGACTGCGGATCGAGGCGGGAGACCTCCTGGTCCTCCTGCTGGGTGCGGCCAATCGCGATCCCGCCGTCTTCGCCCGGCCGGACGAGTTCGACATCAGCCGGACGGGACCTGGGCAGCACCTCGCTTTCGCGTCGGGCCCGCATTTCTGCCTCGGCAGCGGGCTCGCCCGGGTGGAAGGAGCCGCCGCGTTCGCGGCGTTCGCCTGCCGGGTGATCGAGCCGAAGCTGCGGACGGATCGGCTCACCTACAAGGCGACCCCGAGTTTGCGCGGGCCGGAAAGTCTCGTAGCCGCGTTCAACGGTGTCCGTGCTGCGCCACCGGTGCTCAGCGGAGCGACAGCCGACCACGGAGCAGGTCAGGAAAGGAGGCGGACGTGACCGGTGTGACCACAGCTTCAGATGTGGCGCGGGTTTTCCAAGAGCGGGTCCGGGAGCACGGTGAGCGGGAGGCCGTGGCCTTCGTCCGAGACCCGGACGACCCGGACGCCACCGTGTCCTGGAGTTACCGGCGGCTGCACGACGAGGCGAGCGCCGTCGCGGCACATCTCGAACGACTGGCCCGGCCGGGAGACCGGATCCTGCTGACCTATCCGTCCGGACCGCATTTCGCCGCGGCCTTCCTCGGCTGCCTCTACAGTGGACTGATCGCCGTTCCGGCGCCGTTGCCCGTGCGCTCCAAACAACAGAAGCGGCGATTGACGGCCATCGCCGAGGACGCCGGTGTCTCGGTGGTGCTGGCCCACTCCGGGGACCGCGGTGTCGTACTGGACTGGGTGTCCTCGGAGGGGCTCGACGATCTGGTTCCCGTGTTCACCGACACCGTGGACCCCGCCCCGGCGGCGGACTTCTTCGCGCGGGAGTGCGGACCGGACACCGTCGCGTTCTTGCAGTACACCTCCGGCTCCACAGGTGACGCCAAGGGTGTCGTGCTGACCCACGACAACATCCTGACCAACTCCCGGATCCTGTTCGAGATCACGGATCTGCCGCCGGAAGAGATCCGCCTGGTCTGCTGGCTCCCGCTCTACCACGACATGGGGTTGATCGGCCAGCTGCTGAGCCCGCTGTTGTTCGGTGGCACCTCGTATCTCCTCGATCCCGGCACCTTCGTCCGGCGTCCCTATTCCTGGCTGCGCACCATCGACCGGTACCGCGCCACGGTTTCGGCGGCCCCCGACTTCGCCTTCGGCCTTTGCGTCGACCGGATCTCCGACGAGGAGGTCTCCCGGCTCGACCTGTCGACCTGGAAGATGGCGACCAACGGTGCCGACTGGCTCAACCTGTCCACCATGCGCGACTTCACGGACAAGTTCGCCCCCGCCGGGTTCAAGGCCGAAATGTGCCCGGCGTACGGCCTGGCGGAGGCCACGCTGATCGTGGCGAGCCGTCGTTCCTCCGCCCTGCGGGTCCTCGACGCGGACCGGAACGCGCTCGACGGCGGGGCCTTCGAGGTCGCGGATTCGGCCGAGACCGGCAAGCGGATCATCAGCTGCGGGTTCCCGCACGAGATCGACCTGGAACTCGTCGATCCGGACACTCTGGAGCCTCTCGACGAAGACCAGGTCGGTGAGATCTGGCTGCGCGGACGCAGCGTCGCCAAGGGGTACTGGGGCAAGGACGAACAGACCAGGCAGTTGTTCCACGCGACCACGGCCCAGGGCGACGGACCGTATCTCCGGACCGGCGATCTCGGGTTCCGCCACGACGGCGAGCTCTATGTGACCGGGCGGATCAAGGAGGTCATCGTCGTGCGGGGGCTGAAGATCTACCCGCAGGACATCGAGTCCGCCTTGCGAGCGGAATTCCCGGAACTGCCGGGGATCACCGCGGCCTTCCGCCTTCCGGGACCAGAGGACGAACCGGACCGGGTCGTCATCACGCACGAGGTCCGCGAAGCGTCGGCCGAATACCTGGCGGAACTGGCGCAGAAGGTCGTGCACCTGGTGGCCCGCGAGTTCGGTGCCCAGGTCGCCGCCGTGTCGTTCCTCCGCCCGGGCGGCGTACAGCGGACCACCAGCGGGAAGGTGAAACGCGTGGAAATGCGCGAACGTTATCTGGCCGGCTCGTTGCGGCCCGTCTATCAGTACACCCGCTGAACTCGAGCACAGGAGAGCAGGAAATGAGCATCGAGCAGAACGGTCTGCAGCGGATCGACGAAGAAAAGCTGCGAGAGTGGCTGGTCTCCCGGGCCGCCAAATACGCGAAGCTGGACGACGCCCAGATCGACGCCGACACGCCGTTGTCCCAGTACGGCTTGGATTCGGTGAGCGCGGTCGCCCTCGCCGTCGACCTCGAGGACGAATTCGGGATCGTGCTGGGCGTCGACACACTGTGGAAGTACCCGACCGTGAACCTCGTGGTCGAGATGCTTCTCTCGACCCCCCAGCGAAGCCAGCAGGATTAGCGGAGGAACTTCGGTGGATGACCTTTCGACCGCCCACACCGGCCAAGAGCGACGGTGCCCCGTCGACACCTCCTTGCACAGCAAGCTCAGGACGCCGGACTTCGCGGCGAATCCGTTCGACCTGCTCGCCGAGCTGCGGGAGAGCGGACCGGTGCACCGGTGCGAACCACCCGGCGCGGCCCCGATCTGGCTGATCACCCGGCACGCGGAGGGGGCCGCCGCGCTCACCGACCCCCGCTTGGTGAAGGATCCGACCGCGGTCGGCCTGCCCGCGGGCTGGCAGCCCGGCACGGAGACTTCCCAGCTCTGGTCGAAGGATCTGGCGAGCAACGACCCGCCGAACCACACCCGGCTGCGCAAGCTCGTGGCCCGTCCGTTCACGAAGCGCCGCGTCGAGGCGATGCGGCCGGGCATCGAGAAGGCCGCCCGGGAACTGCGCGAGAACATGGTGCGGCACGAAACCTTCGATCTGGTCACCGAGTTCGCCGGCGGTCTGACCACCGCCACGATCTGCGATCTGCTCGGCATACCCGCCGCCGACCGGGACACCTTCCAGGGGTGGGCGGACACGTTCTTCACCGTCACCGTGCCGGGGCAGGCGGACAACGACCTGTTCGTCTCGATCACCAAGTACTTCGCCAGGCTCATCGCCCGCAAGCGCGACGATCCGCAGGACGATCTCCTGAGCGCCCTGATCAAGGACACCGGAGACGACAAACTCGACGGCCATGAACTGATCTCGATGGCGTCGTCGCTGCTGCTCACCGGACACGAGCCCGCCGTCCGGCTGATCGGCAACATCCTGTTCAGCCTGCTCCACCGGCCCGACCTGGTCCGGGAACTGCGAGAGGACCCGTCGCTGATCCCCGCCACCATCAGGGAGATCATCCGATTCGACAGCCCGGCGCTGACCTCGCTGGTCCGCTTCGCCGCCGAGGACATCGAGATGGGTGACGTGGTGATTCGCCGCGGGGACGCGGTGCTGGTCTCGTTGCTCTCGGCCAACCGTGATCCGGCCAAGTTCGAGCAGGCGGACGAATTCCTTCCGGCCCGGGACACCGCCGGTCACCTCGGCTTCGGCCTCGGCATCCACTTCTGCATCGGTGCGCAGCTGGCGCAACTGGAGGCGGAGGTTGCGGTGCGGGAACTGCTGCCGCTACTGCCCGAACTCAGCCTCGCCGTTCCGGAAAGCGAACTGCCCTATCACCCGGGGCTGCAGATGTACGGGGTGCAAAGCCTGCCGGTGCGCCTTCGTCGGACGTGACGATCTCGCTGGCTCCCTTCGCCGAGGTTCGCGCGTTGGTGAACCCGAACTTCTTCGCGGTCGCGACCTCACCGCCCCGTGGCAGGATCGACCCGCACTTGATGCTCCTTGCCCGGGAACCCGTCCGGCTTCTGTTCTGTCGCGCCGAAAAATGCGCGGAAGCTTCGATTTCCGGACGGTATCGGCCGACTTCGCGGCGGAAGGCGAAGAGTGCCCGAACAGTGCGCGGGGTGGCCCTTTTGTCACCGATACGGGGGTGCGCGTGTGGTTCACCTGTGGCCGACCGGTCCGCGATCGGCGGGTTGCCCTTTCGGGCAGGATCGTTGGACGATCGATCACCCGGTTCGCGGAAGCCCCATGGATTACAGGATGGGCACTAAGATCGACCGTAGTTCGCTTCGCCCGGAAATCGCGAGCTTGCGATAGATGTTCGAGAGGTGGAATTCCACGGTGGACGTGGTCAGCTGCAATCGCTTGGCAATCTCGCCATTGCTCAGCCCGCCCTGAGCGAGGTTCGCCACCTTACGTTCTTTCGAAGACATCTTCGAAGTGTCACCGGCCGCCGTCCACCGCCGTAACGCTTCGTCCGCGCGGACTTCCCAAGCTTTGTTGCCTGTCGCGACCGCGGTTTCGCGGAGGCCGCGGAGCGCGGGCTGAACCTCGTCGTGGCGTCCCTCGAGCCGCAATTTGACCGCGAGTTCATACTGGGCTTCCATCAACGTGTTGCGTGCGCCACTGTCTGCCAGGAGTTCGACCGCCTTCTTCAACAGCTCGACATCCCGGCCCGCGGTGGACACCAGGCCGAGCGCGCGTAAGGCGGTACCGATGGCACGGGCGGTGCCCCACCTTCTCGCGTGGCTGAGTTCCTCCTCGGCCAGCGGAAGGGCGATGGTCTCGCGTCCCGTCGCGGCGGCGCAGAGTGCCGCTCTCGAGCGCCAAGGGATGACGGCGGGATTGCTGACCCCCCAGGCGGCGAGTTCCCGGCCACAGGCGATGAAGTCCTCATAAGCCGACTCCGGATTCCCGATCGCCCTGCTGAGCAGGCCACGCGCGGCGAGGACTTCGGCGCGATCGACGACGGCGTCCAGGTCGCCGCTCAAAGCGTGGGTGCGCATCAGGTCGTCCGCGCGATCGAGGTCGCCGAGATCGACCAAGGCCTCGACGGCCCAGGCGACCGCGACCTCGGTGAACTGGTTTTCGACGCCGTTGGTGACGAGAGGGTCGAGCAGCCGGACGGCGGTGACCGAGTCGCCGTTGAGGGACGCGACGCGAGCCCGGAGCACGGTCAGCACCGGCGAGGCGGCCCAGCCCGCGCGGGTCATCGCGCGCTCGCAATGGTGCAGGGCCGAAGCGCCGTCGTCGACGTAGGTGAGCGACAGGATCGCATACCAGAATGTGCCGATATCACGCCAGTTGAACGAGTTCAGGGCTTCCTGGGCGAACTCGGCCGCTTCCCGCGGGCCGTTCCCGTGATTCACCAGCGACATCGCGTGCGTCGCGCTCAGCCGTTCCGGCGGAACAGGGAGCCCGTGGCGGCCGGCGGTCTGTGGCTCGGGCCTGGGACTGCCTGCCACGTAGACCAGGCCACCCAGTTCCGGTCCGACGATGTCGGGTGAAGCGAACTCGAGGATCCGGCGCAGGGCGCTCAAGGCGGCTTCGTCGGCTTCACTCCACCGGCCCAGCGCGCTCAACCGTGCCCGTTCCCTGCGCGCCGCATCGAGGGCTTCGCGAGCGGCCTCGACATCGTCCGGCTTGTCCAGTTCAGTCACACCTTCCCGTGCCGCCCGCCTGTTGCGCCCCGATCGAGTCGCGGAACGCCTTCGTGGGGTCGCTTTCGCCACCCTCGGCGAGGGCCACCTCCGCTTATCGTACTTCGCCGGGTGGACCGGCGGACGCCGGGTGGTCACTCTCCACAGCGCCCCCGTCACCGAACGAATCCGGGGTGCTTGCGTCGATGAGCGTCGCGGTCGGAAAGAGGGTTTTCCCTTACGAAGCGGATGACGGGCGGAGCGCAAGAGGCGATTTTGTCCGACATGTTGCCCGAACTTCCCCCGAGCGGCCTTTATCTTCGGTTTCTCCTCGAAGATCAGACCAGCTGCGAATGAAGAATTCGTTGAGGCCTTATTGGTGCGCTCAAGTCCCGGATTCGGGACCGGTACGGGGTGCTGAACGAGAAAGGGAGCCGGAACGTGGGCCAAAACGTCATCATGGTCACGCAGACGCCTGGGCACGGTTACCGGCGCATCGGCGACGCGGTGGCCGGCGCACCCGAAGGCGCCTTGATCGTGGTGGCACCCGGCCGGTACAGCGAGAACCTGGTGTTGTCCAAACCCGTGACGATCACCGCCGAGGACGGCATCGGGACGGTCACCATCCTGGCCGGCTCCGGGGTCACCGTCTCGGTGGCCACCTCCTCGGCCGCCTTGTCCGGAATCTCCGTCGTCTCCAGTGACAAGGACAATCCCGCCGTCTTCGTGGCGCAAGGTCAGCTGAGCCTCACGGAATGCTCCCTCGACGGAGCGGGCTGGTCCACGGTCTTCGCTTCCGGCGACGGCAAGATCCTGATGCGTGACTGCGAAGTCCGCAATGGCGTTGGGGCCGGCGTCGTGGTCACAGCCGCGGACGGTGGCGTGCTCGAATCCTGCCGCTTCACCGATCTGGGGACCTCCGCCGTGGTGGTCGCCGACGACGGCGCGCTGACGATGCGCGCCTGCACCGTCGTCAAGGCGGCGGGAAACGGCATCTGCCTCAACGGCCGCGGCACGCTGACCGTCGACGACACCACCATCACCGGCACCGGCAAGCCCGCGGTCGCGGTCGAGCAGCAAGCGACGATGAAGGCGAAGCGGCTGTCCGTGTCCGCCGCGGACGGGATCGGTTTCTATCTGGCCAGCACCGGCAACGTCTTCCTCGACGACTGCTCGGTGGAGCGCGTCGGCGCCGAGGGCATCTTCGTGGCGGAAGGCTGCAAACCGGAACTGCGTGGCTGCCGCGTCCGCGCCAGCGGCTTCCGCGGAGTGCACTTCGCCGCCCGCTCCGGCGGCAAGCTCACCAACTGCGAGGTCGCCGAGGTGGACGGGATCGGCGTCCACGTGACCGAGCGATCCACCCCGGAATTCGACCAGCTCTCCGTCGCCGGGAGCAAACGCTCCGGCGTCCGGGTTTCCGACGCCGCCGATCCGTTCTTCCGCCGGTTGCGGGTGCTCGGCTCGGACGGCGCCGGCGTCGAGGTCGACGAAGGCGGCCGCGGCACGATGGAGAACGTAGAGATCGAAGGCGGCGAAGTGGGGCTGCGCATCCTAGGTGGCTCTCGGCTGACAGCGAGCGGGCTGAGCGTACGGGACACCAGGGCCGCCGGTGTCGAGGTCATCGACGCCGCACTGGCCCTGGCGGACAGCGCCATCACCGGTGCCGGTGGGGACGGTGTCCACGCCGGGGGCGGCGCCAACCTGTCGGTCGCCCGTTGCCGCGTGCACGGCAGCGATGGCATGGGCTGCCAGTTCGCCGAGGGAGCGTCGGGCAGCATCACCGATTCCGAGTTCTCCGGCGGCAAGGCCGACGGCATCCGGCTCGACACGCGGGAAGCCGTCCGGGTCTCGTCGTGCACCGTGCGGGACAACCACGGCAGCGGATTGCGGCAGACACGGCCCGGCACGGCGATCGAAGTGCTGGATCTGATCACCAGCGGAAACCTGCGTCCGGACGCGTTCGGGACGTCCGCGTCGGCCGAAGCGGCGCGCCCTTCGCCCGCCGCCGCTCCCGCTCGGGCCAAGACCGCCGACGATCCCCTCATGGAACTGCAGGGCCTCGTCGGACTGGACGGGGTCAAGCGCGAGGTGACGTCACTGATCAATCTCAACAAGATGGCCAAGCGGCGGCAGGACGCGGGATTGTCGGCCCCGCCGATGGCCCGCCACCTGGTGTTCGCGGGAGCGCCGGGAACCGGCAAGACCACGGTCGCCCGCCTCTACGGGCAGGTCCTCGCGCAACTCGGTGTGCTGCGTGAAGGACATCTGGTCGAGGTGGCCAGGGCCGATCTGGTCGCGCAGATCATCGGTGGCACCGCGATCAAGACGACGGAGGCCTTCACCACCGCCCTCGGCGGCGTCCTGTTCATCGACGAGGCGTACACCCTGAGCTCCGGTTCGGGAGGCAGCGGGCCGGACTTCGGTCGCGAGGCCATCGACACCTTGGTCAAGCTGATGGAAGACCACCGCGACGACGTCGTCGTGATCGCCGCGGGTTACTCGACCGAGATGTCGAAGTTCCTCGAATCCAACCCCGGGATGGAATCGAGGTTCAGCCGCACGATCGAGTTCGCCAACTACACGGCGGACGAACTCGTCACCATCGTCCGGACCCAGTGCGCCAAACACGACTATCGCCTCGACGAAGAAGCGGCGGGCGGTCTGCTCGACTACTTCGAGGCGATTCCGAAGGACGGCACCTTCGGCAACGGCCGGACGGCCCGGCGAGTGTTCGAGCGCATGACCGACAGGCAGGCGTCCCGCCTCGCGGAGACTTCGGAGGTGACCGCGGCCGATCTGACGTTGCTGACCGCGGAGGACCTGGAAACCGGTGTGCGATGACCCGCACCCTCCAGGGTTTCGCTCCGTCCATCCGCACTGCCCGAGCAGGAGGCAAGATGAACCACGACACCGTGGATCAAGGCGCCGGTGACTTCCTCGTCGAACGGCGCGGTGCCCACGTGCTGATCCGCCGGATCGGTGAAGCCGTCACTCAAGCCGGCGCCATCGGCTGGCCGGAACCGGTCGACGGCCACGTTTTCGTCCTGGTTTCCCCAGGCGCGGCGAGAGATGGCTCGCTCACCACCGCGTTGCCCGCCCTGTTGCACCGCTCCGTGGTGACGAAGGACGTCGAAGCCGTGCGGATCGCCTTGGCGGGATTCGGCCGGGATCCCTTCGTCCCGCAGGCCTTGGCCGACGCGCTCGACATCGAGATCTTCGCCCCGGACGGCGCCTTCGTCGTCGAACCGGGGGCACTCCTTTACGCGGGGCACGGGACCGGCGGCACCGGATGGCTGCGGTTCCGTCCGGGAGTGCCCGCTTGTCCCGATGGACGACGGTATCCGGTGCCCGCCTGGGAAACCGCGATGCCGGCCACGCCGTCCGGCGTGCCGGGCGCGATCGTCGAACCGATGCCCGCCGCGATCCTCGAGCCGGTGCCGGCCGGTCTGCTGGTGCGGCGTCCGGACGCACGTCCGGCGGCTCTCGGCGACGCGGCTTTTTCGGTGCCCGCCGACTCTTCCGTCGCCAAGATCGTCGTCGGGGCGGAAGGTGCCGTACCGGCCGCCGGGCTGGTGTCCACAGTGGTCGGTCGGCTCCCGCTCGTACCGACGAGGTTGGTCTCACTGTCCACGAAGACCAGTGCACACGCCTGGTTGAGCGAGTTCGCGAAGTCCCTCAGCCGGAACGTCGTCGTCGAAATCCCGCTTATGGATGTGAAGAAGCGGTATCGGCCGTTCGTGGCGCAACTGCTGCAGCGCGCGGACGGAGGTCAAGAGGTACTCGAAGCCGTTGACCCGCCCCGGGGATGGCAGCGGCGCGACACCGTCGGATATCGGCGTGGGCAGGTCATGGCCGACGTCGTCCCGTCAGGGCTCGTGCTGCGCACCGGAGCCGGTGATTCCGCGACCTCGACGGCGCCGTTCGACCCCGAAGGGTGGACGCTGCACCTCGGAACGCCCGGCGAGCCGATCGGACCCGACCTGCTCTCCGCCGCGGAAGCGCTGCTCGGCGAACTCGTCCCGGAAACTCGCAAGGTGGCCCGTCTCCGGTTGCTGGGTGTGCTCGACGACCGGACCCGCGAACTGATCGACCGCCCACCGGCCCTCGTCACCCGGCCGGTTCCCGCCACCGGAGGAAAGCAGGCCGAACCGGCTGAGGAGCGCACGGAAACGCCGTCCGCGCCGTCTGCTTTGGCCAGTCCGGTCGCCGCGACGCCGCGTCCGCAGGGCGGACCGGTCATGCCGGCCGCGCTCATGGTGTCCTCGGCACCGGTTCCGACGGTGTCCGGCGCGGCGGTCGCCGCTCCCGCGCAGGAGCCGGTCGCGGAGGTGCGGCCTTCTCCAGCCGTCCCCACCTTTGTCACGCCGCAGCAGGCGCCACCCACACCGGTCGAGGCGAAACAGACGGCACGGGAGGAGATCCCGAAGGCCGCCGACGCGCGCTCGGACGACACCGTTCCGGTGCCGATGCCGGTGGTGAAAGAGACCCGTGTGGAGGTCTTGAACCGTCCCGTGGCCGAAGTCGCCGAGACGCGGGAGCCCGCCAAGCCGGTCGAACCCCGGGTGGCGACGGGCACCGCGCTCGTCGTCGCCGATCGGGCCAGTACGGCGGCCGAGCAGGCCCGCTTCACCGCCGCGGCCGGTGACGAGTACGGCGAAGCGCTCGCCACGGTGAACGCGGCTTTGGCGACCTGGCCGTCCATGCGCGGCCAGGCCGATTCCGGGGTCAAGGCCGACTACGTCGCGGTCTGCCTGTATCTGGGCCGTGGCCGCGGCGGTTTCGGCGACCTGAACCCCGCCGTCCGCGGCGGGACCGCCGGGGAGATCGAGGGGCAGGTCACCTGTCTCGCGTCGGGACTGCGGCGACTGCCCACCCATCGGCGTGCGGTGCTCCGACAGAGCAAGGACGCGCAGGCACTGGAGCGCACGATCACGCCGGGCTCGATCCTGACCGAGCCCGGGTTCCTCGTCGGCAGCATGGACCTCGACGTGACCGTGCCGGACGCGGATCTCGATGTCCTCATCTGGCCCGCGTCGGCCCGGCGGACGTCGGAACTGCTGATCGGGCAGCCGGTGAACGAGGTCGTCTTCTTCGCCGGGGCCCGGTTCAAGGCCTTGGCGCTGCGGGAGACCGAACCGGCGGGCGAAGAGCAGGGTGAAGAGCCGGCCGCGCCCCGGGTGGCCGCGCTGTTCCGGGAACTCGCGCCCAACGAAGCGGTTCCGGCCTCCGGTGAACTGGACGACCACGATCTGGCCGTGCTGGCGAAGCTCGACAGGGCGCTCGAACGAAGGCATCGCGGTGCGCTGCGCTTGATCGAGGAACCCGGCCTGATGAGCCGTATGACGACTTCCCTCTACGAGTGGCGCGAAGAAGCGTCGGCTCCGGCCGCCGCGGGGCAGACGGTCACGCTGGCTTCGTAACAGGTCCGGTCAAGAAGTTCTTCGACGGAAAGGTGAGCACGATGGCGGACGAATTCCGTCTTGATCCCTCGGGAATGCAGGACATGCTGTCCAGGCTTCGGTCCGACAACGCCGAATTCTCGGCCGCGGTCGCGCAGCTGAACGAAACCCTGGAGCGGTATCACGGTTGCTGGGGTGACGACAAGGCGGGGAAGAAGTTCGCCGAAAGTTATGTGGAAAACGCCAATGACGTGCGGGAAGGGCTGGGAGACCTGTCCGAAGGCGTGGGCGAACTGGCCGAGGGCGTCGCCACCACGGTCGGTGACTTCCGCGATCTGGACGAGGCGAACGCGAAGACGTTCGATCATCAATTGGCCGAAGCTCTTCAGCAGCAACAGCAGAACGCGCCGCAGGATTAAGTAAGTCGGCAGGATTTTTGTTCTTTGACGGCATGACTTTGAGGTGAAGGGGGTGGGTGGTGTTCGAGTCCGGTGATGGGCCCGCGAAGCCGCCCAAAGCCCTGCAGAATTTCCTGAAGGTCATGGTGGGCATGGAGTGGCCTGAGGGCAACGTCCGGAGTATGCGGGCGATGTCGCAGGCGTGGTCGGATTTCGGTCCGGTGGCCGAAGATTTCGCCAAGAGCGTGCGGACGCGGGCGGCCGACCTGGATCGGTCGATGGACGGCGAGTACGCGCAGGCGATGGCGGAGTACCTGCGCGGGACCATCGCGAAGGCGTTGGAACAGTTGGCGGCGTATTCGAAGGAGCTGTCGAAGACGACGAGGACCGCCGCGGCGAATGTCGAGAAGGCGCAGATCCTGTTGATCGCGGCCGCGGTATTCGCGGTGGCGCAGATCGCGTTTCTGGCGGCCACACTGATTTTCTCGTGGATGATCCCGGCGGTCAAGGCCGCGACGCAGCTGACTATGCGAATGATCCTCCAACAGTTGCTGGCGAAGCTGGCGACGCTGGGGTTGGAAAAATTGACGGTGGAGGGGCTGAAACAGGCTCTGGTGCGCATCACGCCGTTCGTTCAGCAGGCGGCGATCGATGTGGGGGCGTCCGCGGCGGTGGGTGCGGGCCTGATGACGTCGATGGACTATTTCACCCAGGTGGGCCAGCTGAACAACGGCCAGCGGGATGAGATCGACGGCACGGCGGTGTGGCAGGCGGCGGTGGGTGGCGCCATCGGTGGCGCGGCGTCCGGGGTCATGACGGGTGGCGCGCGGGTGTTCGTGCATTCGGCGCAGTCGGCGGCGAGGGAACTGGGGAAGAAGATCCCGCGGGGGATGGTGATCTGGGGACAGCTGGGTTATGCGGGTGGCCAGGTCGCATCGGTGTTGTGGAGTACGCCGATCATCAACGCGGCGTTGAACAATCCCGAGGCGTTCTGGGGTGGAGCGCTGGGAGCCTTGTCCGGGTTCGGCCGCCCTCGGATGCCGGATGGCGCGGATGGCGACGGCGGGATGACGATCGATGCCAAGGATCTCGACCTGGATTTGCCGGATGCGCCGGAGAAGCCCGCACCGGATGGGTCGGAGAAGCCGGGGGTGGAGAAGCCGGGGGTGGAGAGTCCGGGGTCGTCGCGGCCGCCGTCCTATGTGGAGGTTGACGAGCCACCGCCGTATTCAGGGGAGCGTGGGGTTGCGGGTGCGGATGAGAAGAGGGGTGATCAGCCGACGCTGGTGATTCCGCAGGGGGCGGGGGAGGTGGCGGCTCCGGTCGTTCCGGTCACCGAGTCGCTGGGTGGGCAGAGTCAGGGCACGGGAACCGTTGGCGCGCCAGCGCCGGTCACCGGGACCGGGAGCACGCAGGCTTCGGGAACTCAGGCCGGGACCGACGGGCCGCCCGGTGTCGTGCGGCAGCCGGTCACCAGCAGCGGTGGAAGCCCGGTCGGGCAGTTGTTCACTACCAGCCCTGCCATCGCCACCGGCTTGCCGGGCGCCGACTCGGCCGGTGGGGTGGTCTCGTCGGGACAGCAGGTGACCGGCGCGGCGGGCAGCCCGGCGTCCTCGGCCACCGGTGGCCCGGTGTCGTCCAGTTCGGCGCAGCCGGCGGCGGGTACGGGCAATGGCCAGGTTTCGGCGAGTGGTGATGGTCGCCCGGCCACCATCGGCGGCCAGCAGGGGGCCGGGGGCGGGCAGTCCACGTCGGAGTCGGCAGGCAGGCCCACGTCGAACACTAACGGGCAGTCGGTCAGCGCCGGTGCCCAGGCCACAGCGGCGACCGGAACGCCCTCTCAACCTTCGTCGGTTCAGCCGCCCGCGACGACGGCCGGTGGTCCGGCGCAGCCGGGTACGGGAACCTCCGGTCAGCCGGGCGCGGGCGAGAATGGCCGGGGATCGATCGTGGGGCAGCCGTCCACGGCGCAGCCGTCTACGAGCACGGCCGGTGGATCCCTGCAGCAGGGCGCCGGGACATCGGTTCAGCCGGGTACGGGAACGCAGGGTCCGGTGGGTGCGGCCGAGAGGCCTGCGGCGGAGCAGCCCGCGGCGAGCCGGTCGTCCGCGACCACGGCCAGTGGTCCGGCGCAGCCGGGTATCGGGGCGCAGAACCAGGTGGGCCAGCCTGCGGCGAGCCAGGCGCCTGCGACGGCGGCTGGTGGTCCGGCGCAGTCGGGTACGGGAACTGCCGGTCAGCCGGGTGCGGGGGAGAATGGGCGTCCTGCCGCGGCCGGGCAGCCTGCGGCGAGCCAGGGGCCCGCGACGACGGCCGGTGGTCCGGCGCAGTCGGGTACGGGAACTGCCGGTCAGCCGGGTGCGGGCGAGAATGGACGTCCTGCCGCGGCCGGGCAGCCTGCGGCGAGCCAGGCGCCTGCGACGACGGCCGGTGGTCCGGCGCAGCCGGGAACGTCGAAGGCCGGGGAGACCAGCCTGTCCGGGGGACAGCCGCAGGTGGGGCGCCCAGCCGAAGGCACGAACCAGCCGTCCGCTCCGAAGGCCGATTCCCCGGCCCAGCCGGGCACGCCGAAGGCCGATGGCCCGCCGCAGCCGGGGGCATCGAACGCCGAGGGCACCGGACCTGCCAAGGACCAGTCCACAGTGGACCAACCGGCTCCCGGCAAGGTGGACGATCGCGTGCGGTCCGATGCCGGTCAGCCCGTCGTGGTCGACCCCGCCCGGCCGTCGCCTGTCTCGGGTCAGGCGGGGTCGGGTCAGGCCGGGCGCGCGGATGCCGCCGGGACCCAGCCGGGGACGAACGAAGCCGCGCGGCCGGCTTCCGGGCAGGGGTCTGGTGTGGACCGGACGCCGGGGCGTGATGCCGAGGGTCGTGGCGGGTCGGCGGCGCAGCAGTTCTTGCGTGGTGAGTCTTCTGCCGGTGGGGGTCAGCCCGCTCGGACGGAGGCCGGTCCCGCGGCGCAGCCGCCGAAGGGTGGCGGCGATGGGCCACAGCCCACCCGGACGGAAGCGGCGCCCGCGGCACAACCGCCGAAGAGTGACGGACCGCGTCCTTCGGGCGAGAGTGCCCGGCCCGGCGGGGAGTCGGTCGCGGCGCAGCGTGGTCTGCGGCCTCCCGGCGAACTGCCCCAGGTCGTGGGAACGCCGGAAAACCGTCCCGGTGGTAGAACGGGCGAAGACCGGCCGCGGGCGGATTCGGGCGTCGGCCTCGCGGAGGCGCAGGGAGCGCTTCTGGCGGCACAGCTGGGATCGACCCGGTCGGAGCAAGTGACGAGGTCCACTCAGGACGGACGTCCGGACGGTCCGGTGACGGAGTTCGTCACCACCGCGGACTGGGGCTCGGTGCGGGAGTCGGTTCCGCCGACGCGGCATCGGGGCGAGCGCCGGGATCTCTCGACCGCGGCGGACAAGGAACCCGGCATCGCACAGCTCCGGTTCGATGTGCGGCGGGGTGAGGTGGCGCCGGGGCGGTGGGTGCGCGAGTTGTCGGTGCCGGTGGAACTGGTGTCGAAACCGGGTGGGGTGGACGCGAAAGCGCGCCGGGCCTTGGCCCGCGACATTCAGCGGGTGCTGGACGAGCGCGTCAATGGCAGGCACCGGTTCCCGGACGGGGATCAGTTGCACGTGAGGATCGACGCGAAGACGGCGGAGGCGCCACCGCGTCCGGGCTGGGAGCGGGACGGTTCCCGGTCGCTTCCGGTCGAGGTGGGCACGACGGCGGAGCGCGGGCAGCTGTCCTGGCGGGTCGGGGACACCGACGCGGCGGTGGGGAAACTGTTGCGGTTGATCGGCGCGGAGGGGGAGACGCCGGCACCGGGGCGGCTCGGCGGCGCCGCCGACGGGCGGAGCACACGCCTGGACGCGACGGATCTCGAGGGGATCGACCACGCGATCCGGGACACCGCGGCCGAGGCACGGCAGGCGCCGCCGCGAACGGATCCGAAGCAACCTGAGGTGGTCGCGGGTCCTTCAGGGACGTTGGTGTGGCCGGGCCGGTTGTCGGCGTTGGGGACGTCATGGTTGCGCGGCGAGGACGGCTGGTACCGGGCGGAAGGCCCGGGGGTGGTGCAGGGCGCCGAGGGGCCGGTGGTGGTGCCGCGGGACGCGCGAGCCGTGTTCGACTCGGGTGGCGAGGCGCGGTATGTGGAGCTGGCGGACGGGCTGAGTGTCGAGCGAGGCTTGGACGGCCAGTGGTCGCCGCCGCGGTCGGCCGCCGGAGAGGTGCGGGCGCAGAAGATGACCGCGGCCGAGGTGCGGGAAGCCGGGCCGGTGACCCTCGCCGACGGTTCGAAGGTGACGTTGCCGCCGGAGAGTGAGCGGGTGATCGATCACCACGGTGCCGAGAAGGTGGTGGCGTACCGGCAGCTGAAGGACGGCGATGGGAGCTGGTTGGCCCAGCCGAGGGTGTTCGTGCCGGACGGCGACGGCGGGTGGGTGCAGCACGCGACGGACGTGGTGGCCTACGAGGGGTGGCTGGCGAGCGCGAACAAGGCGCCGGACGCGGCCAGGACGTTGTGGGACATCGCGGCGCGGTCGGGCCCGGAGGTTCCGCGGCACCGCCGGTTGACCGAGTTGTCGGAGCCGGAGCTGAGGGAGCTGTACGGCAGGGGTCCGGAGGCGGACGCCTTCGCCGCGATGTTCGAGTTGGTCCGGCGCGAAAAAGGGATCGCGTTGCGGTGGACCCAGGTCTCGGCCGTGCACGCCTTCGGCGAGGGCAAGGTGGTCAACATGGCCGCGGGGGAGGGCAAGTCGTGGTTGTTCTTCGCGCACGCGGCGGTGAACGCGATGCGGGAAGGGGTGGACGGGGTTCAGGTGACCACGACCCGGGGGATCCTCGCGGATCGCGAGATGCCGGTGTATCTGGGGCTGCTGGAGAAACTGGGCGTCGACGTGCACCGGCTGAACCAGGACAATCCGCCGCCGGCACCGCGGGAGGGGCGTCCGACGGTGTATCTGGGCACCGCCGAAGATGTCGGGTTCACCTATCTGCGGCATGACACGTTGCCGGGTCAGCAGGCGAAGGAAGATCCGATACTGCTGACGGTGAGCATCGACGAGATCGACGAGGCGCTCGTGTATTCGAACGCGCAGTACATCCTGAGTGACGGGGTCCAGGGCGTGGCGTCACCGGAGGTGCTCGATCAGGTGCGGGCGGCGCACGACCTGGTGCGGGACGGGATGGAGAGCGGCTGGCTGACGGAGGCCGATTTCGGGCGGCGGGAAGGGCAGGCGGGCGGTCAGGCCCGGCTGACCGAAACCGGTCTGGAAAAGGTCGAGCTGCTGCTGGGGCGGACCTTGTCGATGGAAGAGGTGACCAGGGTGAACATGGCCGCCGCCGCCCGCTGGGAATACCGGGAGAACGTGCACTACGTACTGCACGACGGCAAGATCTACATCATCGATCAGACGACGCACAACGTGCTGTTCAATCCGGCGACCAGTTCGGAGAGCCGCTGGAACGGCGGGCTGGCGCAGGCGGTGGAGTTCCACCATGGCCTGGAGGTCCGCAGTGACTCCGCCGGGAATAAGATGGTGACGGCCCACGAGTTGCTGGCGAAGAAGGAGTACGGGCAGAAGACCGGGGCATCGGGGACAGCGAACGGGCATGGGGCGAAGTTCGCGGAGCAGGGGATGTCGTCGGTGGTGCAGGACATCCCCCGGTACTACGAGTCGCGACTGAAGATCTCCGATGACGTGGTGGCCGCCGACGAGACCGCGAAGCTGCGGCAGCTGGCGCACGACGTCCACGCGATGCAGGGCCCCGGCGGCACCCGTCAGCCGCAGCTGATCCTGGCGACCCGGAACGATCAGGTCGCGATGGTGTCGGACATGCTGGGCGAACTCGGTGTCGCGCATGAGGCGATCGACGCCAAGTGGCAGCTCGAAAAGGGCGCTGACTTCGACGATGAGTTCAAGCGGGTCATCGACGCCGCCGGCGCACAGGGCAAGGTCCTGGTGATCAACATGCAGGGTGCGCGGGGCGTGGACATCACCACCACGAAGGAGGCGAAGGCCGCCGGAGATCTGGTGGTGCGGATCACCGCGCATTCGGAGCTCTCACGCGACATCGACGTCCAGGCCCAGAACCGCGCCGGACGTTCCGGCGGCGGCGGGGAAGTGGTGTATTACTCCTCGCCCAAGGACGAGTTGTTCCAGCTGTCGCAGAACCCGGACGTGCAGCTGGCGATCGTCAAGTACACCGACGCGATCGCCGATGGCGACACCCGTGCCATCGCCGCCGCGCAGCAAGGCCTGCGTGACCTGGTCGAGGGGCTCCAGGCCGACTCCGGGCACCCCACCGTCGACCAGAACACCGCCCTGCCCAACGCGCCGCCCACGGGCCCCGAAAACCGGCTCACAGAACCCGGCGCCGAACCCGGCACCCGCCCGCCGGACGCTCCCGCCGCGCTCGCCGAAGCGTTGACCGCCGCGCAGCGGACCTTCACCGAAGTGCTCGACGCCTGGCGCGCCGCTCACCCCGACGTAGTGGTGCCGGCGCCGGTGGCCGAGCGGCTGAACGAGGAATTCCTCGCCGATTTCCGCGTCGCCCAGGCATCGCCGTCCGCGGCGACACCGGAAGATCGGCGGACGCGGCTCGATTCGATCGTCGACGGCCTCAATGAAGCCTTCAGCCAAGCCTTCGTCCCTGGCCACGTCGGGCCCCGTTCGGTGGAGACGGAACGGGAATGGCCTTCGATCCCGGCGGATCGTGAGGGCGCGCTGGCGTGGGTGCACAACGACGGCGGGCTGCCCCGGCAGAGTTTCGGAAAACGGCCCGCACCGGACCTCCAGCGTTACGTCGAGCAGGCTACGAAAATCGTGTCGCGGTATCACCGGGTGCCGGTGTGGATCGAGAACCCGGCGCCTCACCAGGCGGACGCGGTCAGGCTGAACAACGCGGTGAAGGACATCGTCGCGGGATATCTGGCCAACGGTCTCTCCGAAGCGGGTGCGCACGAACTGAGCCGAGAACTCGCGAAGAAGCTGAACACTTCACGGAGTTCACCACAGGACTCGACCGCTGTGCCTGGCGGCGCGCGAACCGGCGATCGCGTCGAGGAGGGAGAATCCTCCCGTATCGCCACGATGGATGACCCGGGATTCGACGAACTCGATTGGCTACCGGACTGGTTCGACGACCTTCCGACGAGGCACGGTCTTCAGGAAAACCACGACGATGCCCGTGAGGAGGAGCCGGCGCTCGATGTCCCGGCCGGATATCCGGCCTTGCCGAAAGCCGACGGTGAGTTGCGCCGGGGGCGGGCGTATCAAGTCGTGGCGGTGGACGGCTGGCGCGCCACGGTCCCGTTGTCCGAAGACAGCACGAAGGCGCTGGAGGAACTGAAGAACCGGTTCGCGGCCGCGGTCAAGGAGGCGGTCGAACAGGGACGTGAGATGCCGGACGCGCGGCTGCACTCCTACCGGCGGGCGGACCGCTGGACAGAAACAGAGAATGCCGAATTGTCGCGGCTGGAGAGCGAATTACGCGCGGCGGCCGAAAAGGTAACTCACGGTCTCGACAAATGGAAGCTCACCTTCGACCGCGAAACGCACCGACCTCCCAAGGGCAAGGAACTCGGCATCACCTTGCATGCTTCGCCGAACCGGACTGAACAGAGCTATCGGACGGCGCGTGAACTGGACCTGTCGCTCGTCGACGTGAGGCAAAAGCACGTGTTGTCCGCCGCTGAGGTTCGCCGCCTGCGGTTGCTGGTGGAGGGCATGGCCGAACGGCTGGACGACAACGCCGATTCCCACGAGCAGGTGCGTCTCGAGTTGCATCTGGTGACCAGCGACGGAGCGGCCGAACGACGGATCTCGGGAGTGACGGCCGAGATACACGCGGCGGTAGGGGCGGCGTGGCCACAGTACTCGGCCGAACAGGTCGAGGAATTCATCGCCCGGCATGTCGTCTTGGGGGTCACCCGGACGGAGAACCACAGACATGTCGGTCTTTTCGTCACTCTGGTCGAACTCGCTCGAGTGCCGGACCACTCCGTGCCCGCGGCGGAGCAAGTCGAAGACACGCCAACGAATTCGCAGCCAAGGGCACTGATCGTTGGACTCAGGCACCGTACCGATGTCGAAATCGACAGATGGGAAGGAGTGCTGGAGACCGGAGAACCCTTCACGATCGTCGAAGACGCTCGAAAGAAGCTGGATGAGTTCATTGACAAACTTCTGACCGAGGTCGAAGAACGCGCTAACGAGGGACACCAACTCAACGATGTCCGTTTGCACGTCTGGAAATCGTTCACCAAGATCACTCCCGGAGTTCGCTTGCCCGAACACGACGGGCTCGCAGAAATGGTGGTGCGGGCGGCGCTGGCCCGAAACCTTGTTCTCAATGAACTGCCCGTCACCTATCTAGTCCACAAAAAGAGGGGGAAAGAGTCGCTGCCGGTGGCGATCACCTCACACTGGACACCGAAGCAGGGAATGAACCACTATCTGACGGCGACGTCCTTGACGGAGTTCTTCACGGCGAAACTCGTCATTCTGCCGGAAGCCGCCCGAAAGCGGATCACCTGGTTGGCGACGGGATTCATCGGTCGGCACGAGGCGCCGCAGAGCGGGAACGAGACCCTTTCCGTCGCAGTGGTGCAGACCTGGGAGGGTGGTGCCGGCCTTGGGGTGAAAGAAATACGAGAACTCCTCCTCGCCGCTTTCTACAAGCAGTTACCAGGGCCCGAAGGTGCTCAACGGGCCCGCAGGATCCTGGACGAGTCCGTCAAGATCACCGCGTACATCCGGCAGAAAGTGAAGCCCGCCGTCTTGGTGGACGTGGTCAAGGACGGTGTGGTGTCGTCGTCCCGGGGGAAAGAGTGGCAAAAGCAGGCGCAGTTGATGCGGATCGCTTCGCGTGCGGCCCAAGAGGCCCGTGAAGCGGAGGCCCCTGAAGCGGAGATCGAGGTCGTCCGGAGTGAACCTGCCGGAGCGGACGGGGTGTCCGCAGACGTGGAGGCCTCGTGGCGGGCCGAACTGGAAGTCAATGGCCCGCCGCGGTGGTCGTGGGTGGATGAGGCTTCGCTGGTCGGCCTGGTGGATCGGATCGCCCGGAACACCGAGATGCTGGAGCGGGAGACGCGGGAGCCCTTGGACATCCTGTTCCGGCTGGCCGATACCGCCGAGCGGCGAGCGCGGTTCGGGCTCGCGCTCCTCGACTCGCTGGACGGCCGGTTGCGGGCAGCGCTGCGGGACCGGGGGGTGGACGCGGACGCGGTGCGGTTCGGGTTCGACCGGTTGGACAGGGACCTGCTCGACGGCGAGTCGCCCAGTGTCGAAGTGCTGGTACGTCGATCGCCGAACCGGCCTGTGCGGTACTACCGGGCCGCGCGGGTGCAGACTCTGCCTTTCTTGCCGGACAGTGTGGCGTTCTCGCAGGCTTCCTGGCGTCGGATGGGATGGCAGCTGGCGGGATTTGTCCAGCGGGTGCGGGAGAGCGGCGCCGTGACGGCGGGACCTCGCCTGGTCCTCACTCTGCTTTCCGCGCCCGGTGACCCGGTTTCCGTGCGGGAGGCCATGGTCACGGCGCAGGTGACCGCCGCGGTCTGGGCGGCGATGCCGCAGGCTTTGGAGGAACAGGTCACCGAATTCATCGAGGCCAACATCGAGTCTCGTCACGACATCTCGGCCGAGGGGCCGGCGCTGGTGATGACCATCGAAGGCCTGGTGCACGACGAGCTGGACCGGGGTCCGGAGGAGCGCGAGAAGTCGCTGCCGTGGGGCGAGCAGGTGACCGATGTGCCCGGATCTCTCGGCCTGCCCGAGCCGTCCGGGGCTTCGGGGTCGCTGGTCCCATTGCCAGTGGTCACCGGACCTTCCTTGCGAACGCAGGCCACCACGACCGACGTCGGGGCGCCCGCCAAGGTGGTGGGCGAGTGGACCGGGGTGCTGTCGTCGTATGATCCGCCGCGATTGACCGAGGCGAGCCGGGAATCCCTGGTGAGCCTGGTGGATCGTCTCGTCGGCGAGTTCGAGTTCGTGCCGGGGCGGGAACCGTGGGACGTCAGGCTTCATTTCACCCACGTGGAAAGAGTGCTCAGGGCGCACGGCGACGCCGTGTTCACGATGCTGGACAGTGAGTTGCGTTCCGCCGTGCTGGCCGGAGGTATCCCCGGGGAACTGCTGCTCGACTTCGACCACGACGAATCCCGCGCGCGCAACTTGGCTGCGGCCGACGTCTGGATCACCGTGCACGAGTCGCCGAACCTGACTGTGCGGGATTACTGGAGCGCGCGGAAACTGGACTTTTCCTTCCTGCCGCGTAGGGACGCACTTCCGCACGCCGAGCGACGGCGGCTGCGATGGATGGTGGCGAGTCTGGTTCGGTGGGTTGCCAAGAGCAACGATCCCGGTCGGCTGGTGCTCGATCTGCGCAGCGCGGCGGCGATGATGGACAGCCGCGCGGACTGGGTCACGGCCGAGGTGAACGCGGCGGTGCGGGCGGCGATGCCGGAGGCTTCCCCGGAGGCGGTCGAGGCCTTCATCACGGGGCACATCGCGCTCCGGAAGGAGGCGACGGGGAAGAATTCGGTGCTGTTCGCGGATTTGACGGGGCTTGGTTGGACCCGGATGCCCACGACAAGGGAGGTCCCGGCCGGCGAGGTGATTCCGTTGCCCGTCGTCACGGAAGGTCCTCGGTCGGCGAAGGTGACGAGGATCAGCGATCCTCCGCCGGTGGCAGGCTGGCGAGCCGAGCTTTCGGTGACCGATACGCGGTGGTGGTCTGCCGACGACGAGGCTTCGCTGGCGAAACTCCTGGAGGATATCGCCCGGAATAGCGAGTATTTGGAGCGGTCCGGCCGTGAACCGTTGCAGATCAGAATCCGGATGACCGACGCACGGGAGCGGAGGGCGACGGCCGGGCCCGTATTGTTCGAATTGCTGGACAGCCGGGTGCGGGCGGCGCTGCGGGAGAAGGGTATCGACGCGGACGCGCAGCGGTTCTCCTTCGACTGGGTGGAAAGCAATGTGCGAATAGGCGTCGTGCCCAGAGTCGAAATCACGGTGCACCGGGCGAAGTATCTGCCGGCGGATAGTTATCGGGCCGCGACGAGTCTCCAGACGGTCTTCCTTCCCGGCTACGCGGGCTTGCCGCAGCAATCGCGCCGTTGGTTGGGGTGGCTGGTGCAGGGCTTGGCCGAACGGGTGCGGGGCAACAACGACCCTGGGCAGCGGGTCCGGCTGGTGCTCGATCTTCGCACCGCGGCGCAGTCGGCCGCGGCCGGACGGGACCTGATCGCGGTCGAAGTGAACACCGCGGTCCGGGCCGCGTTGCCTCAGGCGTCGGATGAGCAGATCAGGCAGTTCATCGAAAACCATATCGCGTTCCGGCAGGATCTGGTGCCGTGGGATTGGAGCCCGTGGCTCTTCTTGGACATCGAAGGGCCGGAGCACGCTCTGGACCGGCAGCGCGCCCCGCGCAAGATCCTTACGACGTGGTCCGACGCGGTGAAAATTCGAGCCAAAAAACCGGTCCAGTTGCCCGAGGCTCCGGAAGCACCGTCGCAGGAGATGGCCGGCGTCTCGGACGGTGACTTCTGGGGCGGTGATGACGCGGATTGGCTGTGGAACGACGACGAGCAGCTCGATGTCGATTTATTCACGGCGATAGGTTTCGACCCCGAGAAACTGCCTGCCTTCATCGAGCAGCCTCCCGGTGAGACGGTGGATCGTCCGATGGAGACAGGGCAGGATCTCCCGTCGATCCCACCGGGTCGTGACGGTGTGCTCGAGTGGCTGCGTAACGACGGTGGCCTGAACAGGAGTCTCTTCGGAAAAAAGCCCGCGCAGGAATTCGAGCGCTATGTGGCCCAGGCCACGAGCATCGTGTCGCGGTATCACCACGTCCCGGTATGGGAAGGAAGTCCGGCTCCGGAGCAGGCGGAGGCCGTCGCGGTCAACGGCTTGGTAAAAGACGTCATCGCGGGATATCTGGCCAACGGCTTGTCCGAAGAGGACGCCCGGGGGCTGTCCCAGGAACTCGCGGTGAAACTGGGCACTTCGCGGACCTCTCCGCGGTCCCGGCGCACCTTGCCCGGCGGGGCGGGCCGGGACACCGTCGCGCGTATCGGGGAGAGCTCCCGAAGCGGGCAATTATCGTCCACTATGGATATTCGGCCACCGGATATGGTTCCCGGGTCCATCGAACTGGACGACCTGGGACCGCGCGCCACCGAGGATCCCTTGGTGGCGCAAACCCGGCCGCAGCTCACGCAGGGCACGGAAACCGTTGCCCTGCCCGGAGTCGCCCGGGCGACACCGGCCTACTTCCGCCGAGCCAAGGCATCGGGCCTCACCACCCAGCTGAGCCGGACCGAGGAGGTCGACCAGGTCGTCGCATCGGCCCGCTCGTTCGCCTCGAAGCCGCCCACCGCGAGGGAACTCGCCGATCTCGAGCACGCGTTCGGCAACGACGTGGGCTCCTTCTTCGGCGAGGGCCGCGTGTTCACCCTGGGCGGCAGGCCCATCCGGATCCGGGTCGACGAACTCCACTGGCCGAGGCAGACGACGGCGGACCGGACCGGGACGACGAAACCGGTCACCCGTGGGGGAGCCGGGAGCACGGCTGCGCGTACCGGTACGAAGACGAACCCGAAGACCACCTGGATCTTCTTCACGCCGATGGTGCCCGGCCTGTTCGCCACCGGGGTCTTCTCGCTGCCGACCGATGTTTCCACCGTCCGCGGGCACGGCCAGGATCTGGGCGGCTCCAAGCAGATCAGCGTCTCACTGCCGGAGCGGCCAGGAAACGGCGCGAGCGGCTATCAGGGAACACGCTCGGTCAAGGTGCCGATGACCGTGATCGTAGAGCCTGAGAATCCGCGAAGCGATGACCTGCGGCTGAACATCAAGCACCCGGGCGACAGCCCGTTGCACAAGCCGGTCGCGGCGGAGTTCAGCGTGCCGGAAGGGCTGCGTGAAGAAGGCCGCCCGGTGCCGATGCCCGACGCCTTGCCCCCTTCGGCCACCGAAGCGGTCACCCTGAAGCAAGGAACGCCGCGGAAGATCTTCGAGCAGGTCCTCACCCGCCTGGGCAAACTGGACAAGGACTCGCATGAAGTACTGCGGGAATTCCTCGGCACGGGCACCATCACCGCGAGCCTCGCGGAGATGGCGGTGACTCCGCATGCCGACCCGGAGGCGGGCTGGACCACCTCGCACGCCCTGGTCCGCGGAGGGAATCCGCTCAAACGGCTCGTCTCGCCGCGGTCGCGGAAGGTGCAGATGCGTGCCGTCGCCCGCAAGGTCGCGTATCTGGAGAGGATCGACGACGCCGAGTTCCGCGAGCAAGAGACCGAAACCAGCTCGAAGACCGCGTCGAGCACGGCCGGCCGCGACGTCAGCGGGGCACTGGCCGGCGGACCGGGTTTCGACTACGGCCTGGCCACCGCGGGAGCCGGTCCCGCCGTCGGGGGTGGGTACAGCAAGAGTCGGACCACCACGCACGGCCAGGAGTCGGGCCGTGCGGTTACCCGGTCCTACCAGGACAGCGTGGTCCGCTACCGCACCGTCTACGACCTGCAGGTGCGGGTGCCCGGACGGGCGCCGCTCACGTTCGTCGAAGCCGTGGAGGGAACCCAATGGGCCCAGCTCGACGACGCCCGTCAGGCAGGTCTGCTGCCTGACGAGAACACCGGCCGACCCGCTCCGGGTGCCGGCACGGTCGGGGCGCCGCTGCCACTGGAGGAGGCCACGGCCCGGCTGAAGTCGATCCTGCGTGACTCGGCGAAGTCGATCCCCGGGCACAAGCGCTGGGCGTGGCGGGACGCGGGACTGGTGACGTCGTTCGGCGACCGGAAGCTCAAGAAGGGTTTGACCGGGAAGCTGGAACGGCAGCTCGGACGCTGGGAAGCCATCGACGCGGCGGTGTCGGCGGACAACCTCGCCCGGCGGCTGCCGAACCTGCTCTTCGACCAGTCTCAGTTCCTGGAACTGGCGCCCGAACCGGGCCGGGGGCACGAGTACCACACGGGATTCCAGATCGACGCCCGCTTGCTGACGCCACTCGGGGAGCCGCTGGGGCCGGTCAAGGGCGGCGCGGGCACCATCGCGCTGAGTGACGCCGAGCGCGGCGGGGACACCGTCAACCGCGGCTGGAACGTCAGTGGCGGGATTCGCGAACGGATCTACGGGAGGCTGGGCGGCCACACCGTCATGATGACCGGCACGCACAAGGTGTCCTTCGACCGGACCACGTCCACCGGACGGACGCGGGACACGGAGTCGGTCACCGGCGGGAGCGTCGGCCCGGAACTGGACGAGTCCGGCGCGGTCGTCCCGGAGCCGAAATACCGTTACGCGGCGAAGGTCGAACTGAAGGTTTCGGGTTCGTACTGGTCCCGGTACAACGATCTCGCCCAGGGGCTCACCATCGGCAAGCCGGGCAGGGGTGTTCCCGCGGACCACAACCTGCCCATCGTCGACTCGCGGGCCGCCGCGGACGGCCGCGCTCCCCGGACGATCGTCGCCGACGTAGTGCTCGAGCTGACGGTGGCGGAGCGGAACGCTTTGCGGTCGGTGTCGGCGACAGGGGGCACTCG
Organism: Amycolatopsis sp. NPDC034160; assembly: GCF_055575355.1. NCBI lineage: Bacteria > Bacillati > Actinomycetota > Actinomycetes > Pseudonocardiales > Pseudonocardiaceae > Amycolatopsis > Amycolatopsis sp. NPDC034160. The sequence continues at coordinate 289,342 of NZ_JBVISU010000006.1, forward strand.
GCTGCCGTCGAAGCCGCTGAACCAGGCCGACTATCTCCGAACCGGAACCTCCCGCGTCCTCGACGGCGTCCAGGTGCTTTCCGTGAGCGGGCTCGACCAGGTACGCAAACGGGTCAGGAGGACGCTCAAGCGCGCGTCCGGCGACCCGATCTGGAAGTACCGGGACGGCGACAACTCAGCGCTGATCGAACAGGCGATCTCGGTCGAGGCCCTACGTTCGGATCCACGGGTGTTCAACCGTCCGACGCGGATCGACGGCTTGCGGTGGAAGCGGCGCAAGGCCGCCCGCACCGCGGCCGTGGGGGTCTCCTATCGCCTTCGTGACCCGGAAGTGCTCGATACCTTCTGGCAGCAGCCGAAACAGGGAACCGGGACCTCGACCTCGACCTCGTCGGAGAAGGGTCGCGCCTGGGGGATCGCGAACGAGTTCGAACCCGCGATCTTCGCCATCAGCGAGGGCGTGGCGAATCCACCCGGAACGGTCATGCGCGGAGCGGGACCGATCCTCGCGGAACTGAACCTGTGGCGCTCCAGTATGAGCAAGCGGGTGAGCCGCAAGACGTCGGTGTCGACGACGAGCTCGCAGGCCCTCGAGCCGCGCCGGGTTCACGTGGTCGAAGCCACGCTGGAGACGACGGTTTCGGTGGAGACGGCCAGGCGAGGTCTTCTCGACCGGTGGCATTTCCGCGCGACCCGGCCTCCCAAGACGGCCGCGTACCGGTCCGAGTTGCCGCGTGCCGCGCGGGTCCTGCTGACCGACGAACAACTGCACGAAGTGCGGATCCAGCAGGCGGCCGAAGACGCTCGCCGCGGTGGCCTCGCGCCTCCCGCACCGGCGGCCCCCCTGCCCGCCGGTCACGTCGGCGAGGTCCCCGAAGGCCACCGCCTCGGCGGCTCGAACTGGGCCGACGGGGTCAGCGAACCGGTGGATCTCACGGATCGGCTGTATGACACGGCGGATGGGACGGGCACCACGGCCGGGCTCTACGCGCGGCTGGAGGCCGCGATCACCAAGGAGAAGGCCGCTCAGCTGCTGAACAGCGCGGCCTCGGACACCGGCCACGACAACCATCGCGCGATCGTGCGATTCCTGTCCGACTTCCGGGCCTCGATGGTCGATCTGGCCAATGGTGGCGTCAGCGCGGGTCTGCGGCTGGAGAACAAGCTCAGCGGGGAGACCTACGATCTCGTCGTCGAAGCCCGGCCGAAGAGCGAGCCGAAGCCCGTCGGTGTGGTGCACGGCGAGCTCACCAAGACGTCGGTGGCGTCCGTGTGGGCGGCGACGACCCGGACCGCGAAGCGGAGCTTCGTCGAACTGATGACCATCCCGGCCGCGGCCATGATGTTCCAGTCGGAATCGGCCGCCCAGGAGGCTCAGCGCGACCCCGGTAAGCACGGTGCGCCCCTCACCACGCTCGGCTACGGCGTCGGGCACATCCTCGACTGGCTGAACCAGTTCAGGAGCCGCTCCGACAGCCGCACCGCGGAGTCGGTGCAGTCCGAGTCGGTCAGCGGAGCCTTGGCCGAGCGCAGCGTCGAGCTGGCCTTCGACATCCGTTTCGAACGGCACGGCGAGCGCCTCGCCGAGATCTCCGTCGAACGCACGGTCCTCACCCGGTCCGCGGTGGAAGACCAGGGCACCGGCGACGACCTTCCGCACGAGGGCACGGTGACCCGGCGTCCGGAAACCGAGGCCACCAAGGACAGTCTCGACAAGTGGCGGCATCCGTCCGGCGCGGCGAAATTTCCGGGCGACCCCGCTGATTTCCGGATCACCCATTTCGACGGCCGAGTCGAGTCTCTGCGCGACGCCGCCCAAACCGTCCTCGAGGCCGCGACCGGGAAGGAGCTGGATTCGCGGACTCTCGCGATGGTCCGCGAACAGCTCACGCCGAGCCGGCTCAACGCCTTGGCGCGGTCTCATTTCGGTGCGGGCAGCGCCTCGGCCCTGCCTTCCGAAGCCGTCCTGCCGGAAACCGACGACGCCACCGGAACCGAACTGGTCCTCCCCTCGGAACTGGGCGTGAAGCTGACGTTGCACGCCATGGTCGACGGCCCCGGCAGCCTCGAGAACGTGAGCGGGCGGGTCACCCTGAACGGGCACACGGATTCGACGCGGACGAAGGAGTCCAGCGGCGGCACCGAAACCGCGCAGGTGGTCGCGACCCTGCCGGTCGTCGGCGCGGGCGTACCCCAGGCTCCCGGGCACACCACCTACGAAGAGGGCCGGCAGGTCTTCGGCAGTATGCAGGCCTTGTTCTTCGGGTTCGAGACCCACGGCGCCGTCGGTGACGGCCACGAGCACGAGGGTGCCCACAGCTCGGGCGGCAAGGCATTGCCGAAGCCGGGCCCTTCCGCCGCGGCCGATCCGATCACCGCCACCTGGTCCTATCCGACCCGGTTCCGGCTGGTGGCCGAACCCGTCTCGACCGGCGCGCTCGCCCGGCGCACCACGCAGGTGGCCGACGTCGACTACGACAAGGGCTATCACGTCCGCCGCAAGGACCAGAACCACCGGCTGCCCCTATCGCTCAAGAACAGCGTCCTCGAACTGGCCCGGCGCGACCGCCAATGGACCGAGGCCAGGGGAAAGGCCCGGGCGGTGGCCGCCAGGAATCCCGTCGGCACCGCCGCCGAGACCGCCTTCGAACGGCGCGCCGCGGCGAAGTTCTGGAAGGCGAAACGCGACTACGACAACGCGCTCGCCGCCGCACAGGCGGATCCGGCGCTGCACGGCGGGCGCCGCGTCGTCCGGATGGAGATCCCGGCGGGTACCCGGACGGTACCGGTCGAACACTGGAAGCCGCTTTCCCAGCTCACCCGTGACCTTCTCGCCGCACACGACGAGGATCGCGCCCCGCGGGTGCGTTATCGCGTGATCGGTGACCCCTTGGCGGCCCTGCTGGACTTCACCGGCGTGGTCATGCCCAAACTGGACTCCTTCGCCAACCTCGAACAGTTGGCGACGCCTGTGGGGCAGCGGCTCGGGCGGAACGAACTCGGCTTGGCGACCAAACCCGAGGTCTTGCGCGGCACCGGGAACACGATCATCGAGATCTGGGTCGACGAGAACACGGATCGGCTTCCGGTCGTCGACGAGGACGCCGACACCGGTCTGCCCCCGGTATGGGAAGAGGACGAGCCGGACTCGGACTCCGATTCCGACGGTGCCGGTGCGGGCCCCAAGTCGCAGGCGAGGCAATCGTCCGATGGGGATTCCGACCCGGACGTGCGTTCGGACGCATCGAACCTGAACGACTCTGGCTACGGCACGCTGGAGGGGGCCGCCCTCCGAGAGGCGATGGGGGCCCTATACGGCTCGACGGCGCCGATCGCCGCACCGCCGGCTGTGCCCACCGAGCCCACTGTCGCCTCGGCCACACAGCCGCAAGCCGGTCCGGCGTTGCCCGGCGGACAGCGTCTCCTGCGCGTCGAACTGCCTCCCGGCGATCGGGGCGAGGGCGCCGAACTTCGTGAACAGGCCCGCGACGTTGCCCGTTTCCTTCTGGACAACCCGGGAGCCGAGGTGCGGGCCCGCGTTTTCGGCGACGAAGCGGAAAACACGTACCAGGCGCTGGTCGTGCCCGCCCTGGAAGCGGCGGTCCACCTCGCGCAGGTGTCGCTTCCCGGCGCCGCGCCGCGGCCCGGACCGGCGGCGCTCGGCCTGACGAACGCCCCGCAGGTCGTGCCCGGCGCCGGGCACCCGGTCATCGAGATCTGGGCCAAGAAGAACGAGGACGGCGCCCCGGCGGGGTCTTCGCATCCGGGCAGGGGGGAATACCGCCGGCTGGCCACTATCCGGGAGGAGGACGAACCGGTCCGACCGGCGGAGCTCGCGCGCTCGGGCGGCACGGAGAGCCGCCCGGCCACACTTTCCGAGGAGAACGAGTCGGAATCGTCGTCGGCGACTTCGCGCTCGGATGGGCGGGGAGACGGCGCGCCGCTCACGAGCCCGGAAACGAGCACGGCGGGTTCCTCGTTCCGGGAGGCACTGCCGGAGTACGCCCGCGACGGCAAGGCGCTGGGCTTGGTCGTGGTGAGCGAGGTGAAGGACCGCGACGAGGTCGGCGAACGCATCACCGAGTTGCTGGCGCCGTTCGACACCGCGGCTCCGGAAGGCGTCAAGGCCATCGTGGGGAAGCTGAACCGCGCGAGGTTCGAGACCTTCCTCGGCTCGGCACCGGGCCGGTCGGCCGGGACCGATGGTCCGCGGGCGTCGGGCGGACGGAGCTTCCAGGTCCGGGTCGGGGAGAAGTGGTTCGAGGTGGACGTCGTCGCGGTGATGGACCTCGACGGCGCGACGCCCGGCGAAGGCAAGCGGGAGCCCGCCAGGGCCGTCCGCGAAGTGCGCGACCAGCACATCCTCGGCCACACGCAGTCCCGCGCGGACAATTCCGCCTACCGGCTGGGGCTTTCCACGATCTCGCTGATGAGCAGCGGCTGGCCGCTGATCGCCGGTGGTGGCGCGGGACTGGCCCGGCCGGTCGGGGTACGCACCTTCGACGCGTCCGCGAACGCGCAGACCATCTGGCGGCCCAACGCCAAGGCGCTGAGCGCGAAGGTGCCCGTGACCTACTACATCACCGTCACCGGCGAAGACGGCGGTGTCACCGGAGGCACCACCGCCGGCGAGGTCAGCCTGCTTCTCTCGGACTCGGTCAGCGGAATCACCAAGCCGGACGGGGTTTCGGTGGGGAAGCCTTACCGTGGCTGGGAAAAGAGGCTTGGATACCTCGCCGTCGAAGCGGTGCACTTCGACGAGCGAGCGCTGTTCGACAAGGTCCAGCGGAAGCTCCATCCGTCGGTGACCGAACTGGGGGCCCCCGGCCGGGCCGCCTTGCGCGAATTCGTCTCCACCGCGAACATCCGCGCGCTGTCGAGGAAGATGTGGCCGGGCGAGGCCGCGACGTCCGCGGACCTGGTGAGCCGTCATGGCGCCTACCGCGACGCCGCTCGCATGAGGTTCCGTCCGCACGACGTGGAGTTCGTCGGTGTGGTGCCCGCGGAGGGCGAATCCCGTACGCAGGACACGGCGACGGCGGAGGAATCGGTCGCGTTCACCTCGAAGGCCGGGCCGGACTTCGTCGGCGGCATCGGCGGTGGTGCGGGCGTGCCCGGGGTGGCGGCCGGGTACGGCGGGGTGAGCGGAACCATCGCGGCGAGCATCTCCGACACCGCCGCCGGCGGACGGTCGGCCACCACGGGAACCAGCATGTACGTCAAGGGCGACGTCGGCCGCTATCGCGTGACGGGCGAGGTCGCCGTGCAGACCTCGCACGGCGACTGGGTGACGGAGCCGGCGACGAAGTACGTCCGGCTCGACCTGCACGAGGCGGCTGCCGAAAACCTGCCGGTGCCCCCGGGGTACGAAAAGCGCTTCATCGACGTGGGACCGCGCTTCGAACCTCCGTACCTGGCGGCCGCGGCGGCGGGCGGGCACATCCGCGCCGGCGTCACGCCAGCTGCCACGGGCATCCTGCCCCGGATCGAAAACGCGTTGCGGCGGGCTCCGGGCCTGGAAGATCTGCTGCCCAAGTGGAGCAGCCACGAGGCGAAGACGTCCCGCGGCTCCGGTGACAAGGTGGAGGAACGCCTCTCGAACCAGCGAAAGCTGGCGTCGGTGTTCTCGGCGACCGCCTTGATGAACCGGCTGGACAGCCTGCTCGGACCGGGTGTATCGACCCAGCTCAAACATCGGGGCTTCTTCTTCGACGAGTTCATCAGCGTGCGGGTCAAGGGCACGCTCGACGCCGGCCGCCACCTCGGACAGGTGGACGGGCGCACCGTGGCCGGAATCCAGACCACGGGCACCACCGTCGCCGGCGGCGCGAAGGCCGAGCGCGGCTGGAGCGGCGGGCCGGAGGCACGCGGACGCCTCGGTTTCACCGGCGCGCTGGACGTCGGCGCGATCACCAACGCCGCGGTGACACCGGTCAAGTTCGCCGACAGCCGGTCGTGGAAGAACACCGGGACGGCCGGTGGCGCCGTGACCGTCGAACAGGTCGGCGCCGACCGGTCCCAGGTGTTCAGTCACGGCATCACGTTCGACATCGAGATCGTCAGCCACCGGCGTCCCCGCCGCTGGGTGCGGCGGCTGACCCCCGGGTCGCCCTTCCGCTCGACCCCGAAGGTGCGCACCATCGCGGGCAGCCGGCCCGGCGCCGAGGTCGCCCTGCCCAAGGTGGGGGGGACGACCGAGCTGTGGGTGAGCGACGCCGCGGTCCACACGACCGATCCGTCTGAATTCGCTCCTGGGCCTTCGAAAGTCGTCTACCTCGATCCCGGGCAGACGCCCACCATCGACGAACTGTCCGCCACGACCACCTCGGTGCCGGAGTTCCTGTACGTGGAGGCCTTCGCTCACGCGGGAGAGCTCGGCGAACTGGCCGTCGACCTGTCCAACCGCGCCACGAACGACGACGAGGTGCTGGTGCTCCCGGGGAGCAAGGGACACCAGCTCGTGCACCAGTGGTTCGCCCCCGAGACGCTGCGAGCGCTGCTCAAATCCTCGTCGATACCGGCCTTCCGTCGCAACGGCCTCAGCTACGGGCGTCGCGCCACGAAACGGATCGGTGCCCTCGGCATGCAGCTGGAGCTGACCGAGCCGCTGGTGGTGAAGGTGTCCGGCGTCGGTCGCGACAAGGTGACCTTCAGCGGCACGACCAAGGCGACGTCGGAGTTCTCCCGGGTGAAGGCGATGGGGCCCAGCGCGAACATGAACTTCTTCGCACCCGACGCGACGTCGACGTCGGCGGCGGGCGGGCGGATCGCGCTGGGTGGCTCGGCCAAGTTCTGGGGCAGGAAACGGGGCCGGTCGAGCGAGCAGAGCGTCATGGTCGACCACAAGGAAAAGGCGTCGGAGCACAGCCGCACCGTGCTCGTCCGTTACGACGTCCGCGCGCGGATGGTCGCCGAGAGCAGGCAGAAGCGGATCGTCGACAGCGCGGTCTCCGCCGCCGGAGCCGACAAGTTCATGCCCGGTTCGCTTTTCCTCCGGATGAGCGAGCGGCAGGCCAGGGCGCAGGGGTTGCTCCCCGCGGCCGAACCGCGGGAGACGGTGCCGAAGCTCGCCGCGCCGGAACTGGCGCTCGGCTCCTCGGGTTCGCTCGGCGCTTACGTCGCCGAGGAACTGCCGGATCTTTCCCGTCTGCTGCCCGCCCTGCGCGCCGGACTCGAGGACAAGCACCGGAACCTGATCCCGGAGTCCGTGCTGGACGACGTGATGGGCAACGCCGAACGGCTGGGCAATCTGGTCGACGGCGTGAACGCGGCCTCGTTGCTCGACAACGCGCTGGACGGTGGGCTGCCCTTGCGCATCCACAAGCCGGGAGTGCTGTGGTCGGACGACTACAACGTGGTTCTCAAGGCCACCGCGGAGACCGTCGAGTTCGACGGCTACGAGAACGACGGCAGCGAGATCGAGCAGGCGATCGCCAATACGGCCATGAGCAAGGCCGTCGAAGAACGTTCGAAGTCGAGGGGCGGGTGGGCTCGCCCCGGCTGGCGGTCCTTGTTCTCCACCGGTGATCCCAGCGGCGGCGGCGCGATGGGCGGCTCGGCGGGCGTGGGCGGCACGCGCGAGCGCACCGACCGCCGGGTCACCGGCTCCGGTCTGACCTCGATCCGCGCGACCACCGGGTCCGGTCCCGCCGCGCGGTACCGGGTCCGGCTGCGGTGGGAGCTGAAGATCGAGAAGGCGGGCCGCGAGGTCGCGTCGAGCGCGCTGACGGACCACATCACGATCCGGGCCAACGCCGACGACCAGAAGCTCGACGGTGGTGGTGGCACGACACACGCGAGCGCGATGATCCCCCTCGGACGGCACACCGACGCCAGCGTGAAGGAATGGCAGAGCGAGGGCCTCGCCCTGCCGGTGAACGTGCTCGTGGAGGGTTTCCGCGGCGCGGCGGACATCCGGGAGGGGGTGGTCCAGGCGATCAAGGGCGCCGGCGCGAAGGCCGGGCTGACCAACAGCGAAACCGGCGCGATGAACACGCTCGCGCTGTCGGTGACCAACACGGCCATCCGGGCCAATCTCGTGAAGACGTCCGCGGCTTCGCTGCCGTTGCCGAACCTGTACACCATGTCGCTCGCCGGCGGCCAGGAAGCGAACGTCAGGATCTACTCCCGGCTGACCGGGGCGCAGCTCGCCGGCTTGAGCGACAACGTCCGCTTCGACCAGTCCGCGAGAAACCTGGACGGCTTCACCTCCGATACGGCTCGTTCCGGCGCCGCCGGCGGCCAGGTCGTCGGCGGTGACGGCAGTCTGACCGATCGAGCCGACAACCTGCACATCCCCGGCGGAGCCGGCACACAGGCGACCGTGGCGAGCGGCCAGCGTTCCGGCGCCGCCGCGGACTCGCGCACGGTGACCCTGCAGGACACCGGCCGGAGCGGCTTGACCAGGTTCGACACCGAACACCTGATCGTGGCCGACGTCGACGGGGTCACCAGTGCCGTGGTCGTCCGGCTTCCCGCCTCGGCCATGCCCCGGGTGATCAACGCCGACCTGGCCAAGGTCCTGGGTATCCCGCTTCCGGCGAAGGCCGCACAAGCCCAGGACAGGGTCTCGCAGACCGCCGCGCTATGGCGGGCCAAGGAGACGATCCTGCACCGGAAACAGGGCGTCGCCGACCAGAAGTGGTTCGTCCATCAGGCTGTCGAGCACCGGCTTCGCGTGGTGGCCGGTGTGCCCGCGGATGATTCGGTCGATCCACGGATCGCCGCGCGGCGGGCACGGATCGCCGCGCTCCAGGCGGCCGGGACCGGCACTCGTGACGAAGCAAGGGATGGAAGCAAGCGGCTGGCCGCGGAGCTGGCCAAGGAGGAGGCGAATCTCGACACCGCCGCCGAAGAGTTGGCTCAGGCGCGCGCCGAACTGACCGTGGCCGCCCGCGCGGCCGACGTGGCCCGGGCGGCCTGGCTCCGGGCGAAGGAAGAGCTGGAACGCGAGCTGGCGGAGATCAACGCGGGACTGCGCGGGCCGCAGCGCTCGGAGAGCGACGATGGCACCGATTCGTTGGAGAGCGGCTCCTCCTCGAAGGGCAGCTCCTGGTCGAAGGGCAAGGAGCTGCCAGATTCTGACGGCGAGTACGGCAAGGCCGATCATGGGCCGGTACCGCCGGATGCCGCCGATGGCCGGCCGCGAATCTCGTTGCCGGACTGGGTGCGGTCGAAGGCGGACTCGGCGCGGGAGCTGCTGGAGACGACGCGGGTGCCCGGGGGCGTGCTCGCCGGTCTCGCGGCGGAAGCGCGACAAACGCTGTCGGCGCATTTCCCGGGACCGGCGGACACCGCGCCGGAGGTCGCGGAACTGCGGGAAATCCTGCACACCATCATGACCGCGGAACGCGTGCACTACCACCTCGGCGGGGAGAGCCCGGCTTCCGCGGCGAGCCTGCTCAGGGTGCTGGCGCGGGAGTTGGCCAACGAGCTGGGGACGCCCGGGGCGGCGCAGCCGGGCGCCGGCCGGTCGCAGCCGGGCGCCGGACCGCGAGAGAGCCGATCGCCCGTCGCGGCGATCTCGTCGGCCGACGGCAGGGGCACGTTCTTGACCGAGGTCGGCGAGTCCGATTCGGACAGTGCCGAACAGACCTTTCTGGACAGCGAAAGCGACGCCGACTCGATTGCCGAGCCGAGAGCCGGGGCGGCCGTCGGGCGTGCTCGGGTGACCTGGGATGGGCGTCTGGATGGTTCGGACGGGTTGAGTGGTCCCGACCGCTCGGCGGTTGTGTTGATGGTGGAGGGATTCGTCGATGCCGTGGTGGCCGCTCGACGGGGTGTGACCCCGTCATTGCGAGGCGGCGTGTTCGTGTCGCCGGAGTCCGGAGCCACGACCGGCCGGGTGTTGTCGCTTGTGGAGTCGGCGATCCGAGGGCGACTGAACGCGTATCCGCCCGGTGCGGCCGGTGTGTCCGCCGAGGAAGTCCTGGCCCGGGTGAAGGTGTCGTCGATCGAACGGCCGTCCGGTGACAGGTCGGTGGGCGCGGTGCAGCTTCAGGTGTCCGGGCAACGGCCTGCCGTGGGCTTGTTCGGCCCGGAGGTCTTCACCGATCCGGCGAATCCGTTGCCGCACCGGGCGGCGGAGCTGGCGCGGGCGCGGGCCGGGCTGGCCGGGCTCGCGGAGTCGGACCCGGTGTTCGAGCGGGCGCGGGAAATCGTGAACCGACGGCATCAGGCACCCCGGACATTCGTCGAGAGATCGTCGTGGGCCGACCGTGCCCATCGGTCACGGTATCGGGCCGCGGTGGATCTGGTCGCCTGGGAACTGTTCCATGACGATGACGGGCAGGGACTCGCCTCGGCCGAGGCAATCTCACGCGACCTGGTCGATGAGGTGATGTGGCCTCGGCAGCAGGGAGCGCTGGGTGGTGCGCCGGGTCGTGGTGAGTCTTCGCGTTCGGGGGCGCGAACCGCCGCCACGATTTTCCCGATACCGGACGAGGTGCTGCAGTGGTGGCCTGCCGAAGACGGGTCCGGTCCAAGGACATTGCGGCAGTTCTTGATCGATCTGCCGCTTCCGGACGGCTTCGTCCTGAAATCGGACACGAGCCAGAAGTCGAACAAGCCCGCCAAGACCTGGATCCGGGCCTGGGCGGCAAGGCTTTACCGAAAGACGGACCGCGACGGGAAGAACCTGCTTTACAAGGACGTCGTCCGGATGTCCGGTGGCCTGATCGATCGTCAGGAACTCGGCGAGCTGTGGAACAGCCTCGCGCAGGGTAAAAGCCTGGAGGACCTGGGATTGACGGCGCCGGCCGATGCCGGACAGGCGTCGGAGGCGGGGCCGGCGAGCGCCGCGCCGCGACGCCGCGGGGTCAAGCGTTCCGGCGAGACAGCCGACGTCGAGGTGCCGGCGGAGGTGACGCGATGGCGCCCCGCCGAGGATGGATCCGGACCGCGGACATTGCGCGCCTACCTCGAGACACTCGCGCTGCCGGAAGGTATTTCATTCACTTCGGCGACCGGGCGGTTTAACCACGCCACTATGAAATGGGTACAGGCTTGGGTCAAGGGATTGGCGAACGAGAACGATCCCAAAAAGGGCCGGCTTTACCAAGGCACCGGCGTGGTCATTCTTTCCGGTGGCCTGGTCAGCGTCGACCGGGCGAACAGATGGCTCAAGGAGGCTCGCGCGGCCGAAGGGATCGCGGGGCCACGGCGCGCGCCCGGTGCCGCCGCCGTCGCACCGAGCCTCGCCGCGACCCCCCTGCAGGGTGCCGGCGTTGTCGACCGGGCCCCCACGGTCGAGTGGACGAAGAACGTGGAGGGCCGTACCGACGTCGGGATCAGGACGGCGGAGGATGTCGAGCAGCTCAAAGCGGTGGTGGCCAGGCTGCTGCCGGAGATCATGCGGCGACAGCGGGAAGGCATCCAGCCCCTTGACCTCCGGCTGCGTCTCCACGTCGATCACGCGAGCATGCGCAGCCAGATTCACTGGCAGCGACTGGAGGAGGTCGCTTCGCTGCTGGAGAAGATGATCAACGAAGGAGTCATCGCGGCGACCCCGGCCGGGGAAAGTCCGCCTCCCGCCGGAGAACTCCGGGTGAAGATCGACAAGGATACGCAGAGCCTGACCGCCGGCGGGCAAGTACATTTCGAACTGTTGCGCTTCGCCGATCATCAGCTGAAGCCGGGTGAATACCGGGAATCGACTCGGCAGGTGATCGCCTTCCCGCAGAGGTCGGCGAAGTTGCCGACGGCGCACTTCGATCAGGTTTTCTGGGCCGTTCAGGGCGAAGCGGTACGAACGGCTCTTTCCGGAAGACGCAAGATGAGCCCGATCAAGTTCGCCCTGGATCCCGCGTATCAGGAGTCGGACGAATTGCGGGAGCAGCGAGCGGACCACTTGGAAGGTTTGGTCAAGGCCGCGGCGGCGACGGTCCTGGCCGCGTGGCGGACGGCCGGGCAACCCGAGATCGATCTCGAGGGGTTCGTCGGTGAGGTGACGGTCGAGCCCTCCGGCCGGGCCGCCAGGAAGTTCGGTGCGGATCTGGTCGGCATGACCATCGAACAGCCGTCCGACGAGAACAGCACGGGAATCGCGGCGACACCGGAAACCGTGAATCTGAAGGCCTTGCTGCTTTCGATCCTGGCCGCGGACGATAATTCGACGCAGCCGCTGATACCGGGTGGCGGAATGAGCTTTGCCGCCTTCAGAGCGGTCGGATCGCCTGTGGTGGAGTGGTCGGCGCCGTTGAGTCGTGACACCTCCTTCACTCTCTCGGCAGATGATTTGACGGCATTGCGCACTGCGTTGAGGGCCTTGGCGCCCGAAAGGATCCGGCGCCTGCAAGGGGGACTGCAGGCCCCTGACATCGGGATCGTCCTGACTATCAGTCCGGGCACCGAGGGGACTCCCGCGCATACGACGCGGTTGCGCGATGCCGCCGCGCTCGTCCGCGAAGAACTGCGGCTGGCGGGAGTGGACGAAGCCGGATTCGAGGAGTCTTTGAAGCTGAGGATCAGCTTGGGGACGCGTACCAGTACCCAGAAGATGCGGCTTGAGCTGCTGCGGTATGACGATGAGGCGAAGTCGCCCATCGCGTATCGGAGAATGACTTCGCTGGATGTCGCTTTCCCGCCGAGGAAGCCGGGCTTGACGGCCGCGCAGGTCGATCGGGTGCGGTGGATTTCGCAGACTGAGACGCTTCGGGCGCTCAAGGCGGGTGAATCGAAAATGCGGCCGTTGATTCTGACCTTGGGGTCGTCGCGGAGCGAGCCTGAGGGTATCGAGGTGCAACGGCAGGCCGCTGTCCAGAAGATTGTCTTGGACGGTGCCACGTCGGTTGTGCTGGGGCTGCGGTCGCGGGGGTGGACCGGGCAGGTCGACCTCGCGAGGTTCGTCGCCGAAGTGAGGTTGGACCGCTCGATTCACGAGGCCCGGCTGGGCGCGCATGTGCCGGCGAGTGTCCGCGTAGGAGCGTCGCAACGCAGTCACGTAGTCGGAAGCAGTGAAGGCAGGTTTGAAATTCCTGCCGGGCTGGCACGGGAAGCGGAACAGGCCCGGAATCGCGGCCGGCGGGACGCGCGCGCTGGAGTGCACGAGTCCGACGGCAGCGGGCTGGCCACAGAAATGGCCGGGGTCCGGGTCACGGTCGGGCAGGACGGTCGGCCGGCGATCGCGCCTTCGACGGAAGATCCCGTGGGATTCCTGCCGGATATCACCAATCCGGAACTGGATCTGTTCTCGGGGGTTTTTGATTTCGAGGCGATGGTGGAGACCTTGCCGGAGTGGCTTTCGTCGGGGCCGTGGGATTCGATTGTCTGGGAGGCGCCGGAGTGGGTTGATCAGGTTGATCAGGTGACGCTGGCGGCGGTGGGTGTGCTTGTCGGTGATGGTTCTTCGGCGTTGGCGGTTGCGGCGCGGTGGTTGCCGAAGGAGGAGGGCGTGTTTGGGGTGGTGTTGCTGGATCACGGTCTGCGTGATGTGGAGGTGATCGAGCGGGCGATCCGGGGTTCGGATTGGCAGGGTGAGGCGATTCGGTTGTATGCGTGTGAGGTCGGTGATCTGGAGTCGTTGGCGGTGAGTTTGTGGGAGCGGTTCGGGGTTCCGGTGGGGCATCCGGTGGATTTGTTGTGGTTGGGTGTTCCGGGGGTGGGTGCCGCGGTGCGGGTGGGGTCGCTTGGATATACCGAGGATGGGATGCCGGTGTTGCCGGATGCCGATGGTGGTGGCTGGGTCTGGCAGGTCGCGCCTTCGGAGCGGAACCGTGAGGGCCGGATCGAAGGAACCTATGGTCTGCACCTCCCGGCCACGGCTCCTGCCGAACTCGGCCTCGACGAACCCCGACACCTCGCGCCCGCGGTGTTCCCAGTGCCGGATGATGTGGTGGAGTGGCGGCCCGACGAGGATGAGACGAAGCCGCAGACGTTGAAGGCGTATCTGGTCGATCGGGGGCTTCCGGCGGGTTTCAGCCTGAAATCGGAGGCTCGTCGGACTTCGAACAAGGCCGCCAAGATTTGGATCCGGGCGTGGGCGGCAGGGTTTTTCGGTGCGAAAGACGCCTTGGGTGATCCCTATACCCAGAATGAAGTCTCACAGATGTCCGGAGGGCTGATCACCCGTGAGGAGATCCGTGAGCTGTGGAAGGACCTCGAGCAGGGTAAGACACTGGTGGAGCTGGGGCTGGCGGCGCCGGTGGTCACGGAGCAGGAGCCGGTCGCGGGACCGTCGAGTGGTGCGCCCGGAAGTACTGTGCCCAGGCGTTCCGGCAAGGTGGCCGACGTCCCGATGCCGGATGAGGTGGCGCGGTGGCGGCCCAACGCGGATGGATCCGGTCCGCGGACGTTCGACGCATTCTTGGCCGAGGGCAGGCTTCCGGCGGGCTACGTCCTGAAATCGGCCGCCGCGAACACGAGGAACAGCCGAGCCGCCAAGAAATGGATCCTTGTCTGGGTGGCAGGGCTTCGCGGCGAGAGGGGTCCTTCTGGCAAGGAATACACCCCGCGCGATGTCGTCCGGCTGTCCGGGAGGGTGACCGACCATGTCGAGGTCGGTCGCTTATGGAAGGAGCTCGCGCAGGGCAAAACGCTGGAGGACCTGCATCTGGTGGTGCCGGACGTCGCCGAAGAGGTGCCGGACGTCGCCGAAGAGGTGCCGGCGCGGACCTCGGGCGAAGCTTCGGCGACCGTTCCCGCGGACGTGGCGGAATGGCGGCCGCGTGAAACAGGGCCGAAAACGTTGCGGGCTTATCTGAAAACACTCACTCTGCCCGAAGGTATTTCGGTCCCGGCGTCCGGAAGGCTGAACAGAGCCACCCTGAAATGGATACGGGCCTGGGTGGAGGGAATGGCGACCGAGATCGATCCCAGCACCGGCCGGATTTACAAGAACACTGCTGTGTGGCTTCTCGCCGGCAATTTGGTCAGCCTCGACGTGGTGGGTCAGTGGCTCAAGGGGGTGCGTCCGGCCGCCGATGAAGGGCCTGCCGAGCAAGAAGCAAGGCGAGCGGGGGCAGTTCAGCGGCGTGTACGCAATGCCGCCGCCCTGGCGCTGCCGCCGGGTGCCGAGGTCGTGTACGCGCCACCGACTGTGGAGTGGACGGGGCGTGTGGCCGGGCGTAGTGAGACCACTGTCGTGGCCGCGGAGGATCTCGGTGGCTTGCAGGGGGCGGTGGCCGGATTACTCCCGGAGATCGTGCGGCGCCGGAGGGAAGGAATCCAGGCTCCCCATCTCAGGTTGCGTCTGCATGTCGATCACAAGGACACGCACCGTCCGATTCAGCGGCAGCGGCTGGAGGCGGTGGCCGCGCTGGCGCAGAAGATGATCGACGATGGGATCGAGGCGCTGGTGGCGGCGGGCGCGGAGGTCCCGGTTGCGGGGCCGGATCTCCGGGTGAAGATCGATCAAGCTCCGCAACGGCTGAACGCAGGCGGGCGGACGCGTTTCGAGTTGGTGCGGTATTCCGACCACGAGCTGCGACCGGATGAGTATCGGGAGTCGACCAGGCAGGTGGTCGCGTTCGCGCAGCGGGCGGTGAAGTTGCCGGTGGCGTACTTCGATCAGGTTTTCTGGGCGGTGCAGGGCGAGGTGGTGCGGGCGATTCTGTCCGGAAAGGACAGGATGAGCCCGGTCACTTTCGTCCTGGACCCCGCCTTCCATGGTTCGCCGGAATTGCGGGAGCAGCGGGAGGGCCATCTGACGGACTTGGTCGAGGCCGCGGCGGCGACGGTCTTGACCGCGTGGCGGACGGCCGGTGGTGCCGAGATCGACCTCGACAGCTTCGTCGGCGAGGTGACGTTCGAAGACTCCGGCCGCGCCGCCAAGACCCACGGCCCAGACCTGGTCGAGATGAGCCTCGACCAGCCGTCGGCCGAGCCCGATGACGTACGGGACCTCGATTCCGAGGAGGCACCGTCCACGGCGGATTTGAAGGCCGCCTTGCTGGCGATGCTGGCGAGCGAGGACTCGGCGCCGGTGGCTCGGGTCGACGCGGCGACTCTGGCCGCGTTCAAGGCCGGCGGAGCGCCGGTGGTGGAGTGGTCGGCGCCGCTGACTCGCGACACCTCGTTCACCCTGTCGCCGGAGGACCTGGAGGCGTTCCGTGCCGCGGTGAGGGCGTTGGCTCCCGAGGTGTCCCGGCGTCGCGAGGCACGTCTTCAGGCTCCTGATCTGCGGATTGTCCTGAACATCAGTCCGCGCACCGAGGGCACTCCCGCGCATACGACGCGGTTGCGCGATGCCGCCGCGCTCATGCGCGAAGAATTGGAGCTGGCGGGATTAAGTGAAGTCGGGCTCGAGGAGTCTTTGAAGCTGAGGATCAGCTTGGGGACGCGTACCAGTACCCAGAAGATGCGGCTTGAGCTGCTGCGGTATGACGATGAGGCGAAGTCGCCCATCGCGTATCGGAGAATGACTTCGCTGGATGTCGCTTTCCCGCCGAGGAAGCCGGGCTTGACGGCCGCGCAGGTCGATCGGGTGCGGTGGATGTCGCAGACTGAGACGCTTCGGGCGCTCAAGGCGGGTGAATCGAAAATGCGGCCGTTGACTTTGACCTTGGGGTCGTCGCGGAGCGAGCCTGAGGGTATCGAGGTGCAACGGCAGGCCGCTGTCCAGAAGATTGTCTTGGACGGTGCCACGTCGGTTGTGCTGGGGCTGCGGTCGCGGGGGTGGACCGGGCAGGTCGACCTCGCGGAGTTTGCCGCCGAAGTGAGGTTGGACCGCTCGGATCACGTGGTTCGGTCGGGTGCGCATGTCCCGGCGAATGTCCGCGTCGGTGAACCGCTGGGAGACCGGCCGGCCGGAACCGGCGACGCCGGTTCCGGAATTCCTGCCGGGCTGGCACGGGAAGCGGAACAGGCCCGGAATCGCGGCCGGCGGGACGCGCGCGCTGGAGTGCACGAGTCCGACGGCAGCGGGCTGGCCACAGAAATGGCCGGGGTCCGGGTCACGGTCGGGCAGGACGGTCGGCCGGCGATCGCGCCTTCGACGGAAGATCTCGTGGGATTCCTGCCGGATATCACCAATCCGGAACTGGATCTGTTCTCGGGGGTTTTTGATTTCGAGGCGATGGTGGAGACCTTGCCGGAGTGGCTTTCGTCGGGGCCGTGGGATTCGATCGTCTGGGAGGCGCCGGAGTGGGTTGATCAGGTTGATCAGGTGACGCTGGCGGCGGTGGGTGTGCTTGTCGGTGATGGTTCTTCGGCGTTGGCGGTTGCGGCGCGGTGGTTGCCGAAGGAGGAGGGCGTGTTTGGGGTGGTGTTGCTGGATCACGGTCTGCGTGATGTGGAGGTGATCGAGCGGGCGATCCGGGGTTCGGATTGGCAGGGTGAGGCGATTCGGTTGTATGCGTGTGAGATCGGTGATCTGGAGCCGTTGGCGGTGAGTTTGTGGGATCGGTTCAGGGTTCCGGTGGGGCATCCGGTTGATTTGTTGTGGCTGGGTGTTCCGGGGGTGGGTACCGCGGTGCGGGTGGGGCCGCTTGGTTATACCGAGGATGGGACGCCGGTGTTGCCGGATGCCGATGGTGATGGCTGGGTCTGGCATGTCGCGCCTTCGGCGCAGAACCGTGACGGCCGGATCGAAGGAACTTATCGTCTGCATCTCCCGGCTACGGCTCCTGCCGACCTCGGCCTCGACGAACCACAGCACCTCGCGCCCGGTGATCCTCGTGGGGAATCCTCACGTTCGGGGGGCTCGGGCTCGGCGGATGTGGTGTCCTGGCGTCCTGGGGTTGGTGGTGCGGACACGTTGCGGGCCTTCGTGGAGGCGGAGGGGTTGGACGAACTGAGTCCGCAGGCGTTGCGCGCCTGGGTGGAAAGTGTGCAGCAGGAGGCTGTGGCAGAGACGGGTATGCGGGTGCCGGAGCAGGTGTTGGCGGCTTTGTCCGGCGGGTTGCTCAATCGGGTGCGGGCGAGTGCGTACAGCGCGAGTGCTCCGGCGGACCGACTGGATTTGATTGACGAGTTGGTTCCGGACTGGGTCAAGCAGTTCCGGCCGTCGGAGTCGTACCCGGACCTGTGGTCGTTCCTGAGGACGAATAAGGCCAGGTTGCCGGTCAACATCTGGTTGGAGCCCATCGGGAATGAGTACGCCGAGCCATTGCTGAAGTGGTGGCGGGTGTGGTCGCGAGAGGTGCCGGAGGGGGCGCTGCGGGTGACCGGCACGCGGATCCCGTCGAGCAGGATGTCGGCCCTCACCGGAGAGACCGCCGGTGCGAATAGCGAAGTCGGCGGTACCGTGCCGGGCAGCGCCGCCGAGTCCGTGTCCTTCGGGCCTGGCGGAGAACCGATGCTGGTTCCTCCTGGAGATGCTCCGCCTGAAGTGGTGGCATGGCGTCCCGGTGACGGTGAGGTCGACACGTTGAAGGCGTACCTGGCCAAGATGAATCTGGCTGACAAGATGACGACGCAGTGGCTGAACGAGTGGACGATCTCCATCCAGAATGAGGCTGTGGAGAAGACCGGCATGCGTGTCCCCGCGGTCTTGTTGTCGATCTTTTCCGGCGGGTTGGTCCATACGAAAAGGGCGCGCACGGTCAACGAGAATGCTCTCCCCAAGGAAAAGCCGGAGTTGATCGCCGAGTTGACGCCGGATTGGGTCAAAAAGTTCCGTCCTGGGACTGGTCCCGGGCAGCCCGCCGATCTGTTGTCCCTCTTGAATGAGAACAAGGAAAAGTTGCCGGTCAATATCTGGCTGGAGACGGTGAGTAAGGCCGGTAGGGCCGTATACACGGAGCCGTTGGTGCGGTGGGCCGAGGTGTGGGTGAAGGAAGAGTTACTGCGGCTGAAGCAGGCAGGAGAAAAACGCACGCTGAAGGACTTCGTTTCGCGCATCGGAGAAATCGCCAAAAAGTCGACGGTGCATGACTGGATCTCCGAGTGGGCACAGCGTGACGCGGATGCGTCCATCGGCGAGGCCATCCCGGAGGAGGCCGGCAGCGGGCGAGAAGCTGCGGGAACGCCGGCGGTCGATGCCGAGGAGGTCACGGAGGAGGCTGTGGTGGCGTGGCGGCCCGACGACGATGAGACCAAGCCGCAGACGTTGAAGGCGTACCTGGCGAAGGCGGGCCGGTCGAATCTGGCGACGCCGGAGGTGTTGAAGAAATGGGTGCACAGTATGCAGAAGGAGTCGGTGGGGAAGACCGGTTTGCGGGTGCCCACGAATGTGCTGAGTGTTCTCTCCGGTGAGCTGATCGCGGACAGAACAGTGCGTAGGTACAACGAAGACGCTGTTAAGTCTCGGCTGGAGTCGGTTGCCGAGTTGATGCCGGATTGGGTCAAGGATTATCGTCCTGGTCCCGGGCAGCCCGCCGATCTGTTGGCCCTCTTGAAGTCGAAAAAAAAGGAGTTGCCGGTCAACATCTGGCTGGAGAAAGTGGGCAAGCCCGGTAAGGCCATATACACGGAGCCGTTGGTGCGGTGGGCCGAGGTGTGGGTGAAGGAAGAGTCACAGCGACTGCGGCAGGACGGCAAAAAAGTCAAGCTGAAGGACTTCGTTTCGCGCATCGGAGAAATCGCCAAAATGTCGGCGGTGCAAAGGTGGATTAACGAGTCGGCACAGCGTGACGCGGATGCGTCCATCGGCGAGGCCATCTCGGAGGAGACCGGCAGTCTTTCGGTTCCCGGTCCGCCGCATGAGGGCGGCCACGATGTGGAGATGGAGGATGCGCCTGTCGTGGAGGCTTCGCCGCCGCGTGAAGAGGTCCGAATCCTGGACCAGGGGCGGAGTGAGGTGTTCTTCCACCAGCGCGGGGAGGATACCGATCTGCAGATGACACGTGCGGTGGAGCACGAGCTGCGATGGGAGCCGGAACTTGGGATGGATTACAAGTTCCCGTGGCGCGACGCGGCGGATCCGGTGAACCGGGTGTACGCGCCCTTCGCGGACGAGAACGGGCGTGTGCATCCGGCGGTGCTGGCCGCCCTGGATCAGGTCACTGCCAAAATGGTCGGCGAAAAACAATTCCTCAAGGAAATAGCCGCTAGTCCGGATGACCCACGTTTGACGGGCTTGTCGGCGAAAGACATGACGGCGTTGTGGCCTCAGTTGGAGCGGGATGTCGCGGAACTCGTGAAGTTGCTCGCGCTGGAGGACCCGGAACAGGGCCCGGAGCCCAGGATTGTTCCGACCAGGATGCTGGCGGAGCATCTGGTCGAACATGAGCGGGAATTCCTCGTGGACAAGTGGGGTGCGCGACTGTCGAAGTCTCCGGCCGAAATAGCGCCCGGTGATCGGCCGTCCGTGCGTGACGGCCGGGTGTTGGCGATGTATCTCGGTGCGGTCATTGATGACGACGAGACGGAAGATACCTGGAAACAAACCTATCGGTTGTTTCCCTCCTATCACATGGGTCTAGGTGGAGGAGTCAAGTACACCATGAGCGCGGAGGGGGCCGCGAACGCGGCGGCGTTCGTGAACACAGCGCTCAAACCCGGTGAAATCGCCTACGACGACTCTCGTATCAACGCTTTTTTCGTTTCTTTCGCGGTCCGCATTCCGGACAGGGAAGGAAAGATTCGAAAGATGATGAGTTCGGTGTTGGTCGCTCTGGACAACGCCTTCGATCCGGTTCTCAACCCCTTCGGTATCATCACTATCTCCTACGGTAAGTCCTACCTGGACATCTTCAAGGGTCTGAACATCGTCAAGCCGGAGCCCGAGGAGGATTCGCCGTTCACCATGTCGCCGTTGGCGGCGGTGGGTGTGCTTGTCGGTGATGGTTCTTCGGCGTTGGCGGTTGCGGCGCGGTGGTTGCCGAAGGAGGAGGGTGTGTTTGGGGTGGTGTTGCTGGATCACGGTCTGCGTGATGTGGAGGTGATCGAGCGGGTGATCCGGGGTTCGGGTTGGCAAGAGGGTGAAGCGATTCGGTTGTATGCGGATGAGGTCGGTGATCTGGAGCCGTTGGCGGTGAGTTTGCGGGAGCGGTTCAGGGTTCCGGTGGGGCATCCGGTGGATTTGTTGTGGTTGGGTGTTCCGGGGGTGGGTACCGCGGTGCGGGTGGGGTCGCTTGGTTATACCGAGGATGGGACACCGGTGTTGCCGGATGCCGATGGTGATGGCTGGGTCTGGCACGTCGCGCCTTCGGCGCAGAACCGTGACGGCCGGATCGAAGGAACTTATCGTCTGCATCTCCCGGCTACGGCTCCTGCCAACCTCGGCCTCGACGAACCACGGCACCTCGCGTCCGATGATCCTCGTGGGGAATCCTCACGTTCGGGGGGCGAATCGCTTGATTCTCAGCGAAACGTCCAGAATCCGGAGGTGTCCTTCGATGGGGACGGCGCGCCTTCGGTGAGTCTTCCCGCCGCGGTCTCGGCGGATGTGGTGTCCTGGCGTCCTGGGGTTGGTGGTGCGGACACGTTGCGGGGCTTCGTGGAGGCGGAGGGGTTGGACGAACTGAGTCCGGCGGCGTTGGGCGACTGGGTGTCGAGTGTGCAGCGGGAGGCCGTGCAGCAGACGGGTATGCGGGTGCCGGTGCTGGTGTTGACGGCTTTGTCCGGCGGGTTGCTCAATTATGTGCGGGCGAGTGCGTACAGCGTGAGTGCTCCGCCGGCCCGGCTGGAGTTGATTGACGGGTTGGTTCCGGACTGGGTCAAGCAGTTCCGGCCGGGAGAGGGTTCGGAGTCGTTCTCGGACCTGTTGTCGTTCCTGAGGGCGAACAAGGCCAGGTTGCCGGTCAACATCTGGTTGGAGCCCATCGGGAATGAGTACGCCGAGCCGTTGCTGCGGTGGTGGCGGGTGTGGTCGCGAGAGGTGCAGGAGGAGGCGCTGCGGGTGACCGGCAGGCGGATCCCGTCGAGCAGGATGTCGGCCCTCACCGGCGGAACCGCCAGTGCGAATAGCGAAGACAGCCGGATCGCCGATCTGCCGCAAAGTCATCTGCAGGCGGTGTTGCCAACGCTTCCGGAGCAAACTGGCGAAACCCCCGGCGCGTCCGCTTCGAGAACGAGGCGGCCGGGGCCACTTCGTGCGGAGCGCCTGGATGGCGTAACCGAGAGTCCCCACGCCGGTGCCCTGGGGGAAGTCGGCGGTACCGTGCCGGGCAGCGCCGCCGAGTCCGTGTCCTTCGGGCCTGGCGGAGAACCGATGCTGGTTCCTCCTGGGGGTGCTCCGCCTGAGGTGGTGGCGTGGCGTCCCGGTGTCGGTGGGGTCAACACGTTGAAGGCGTACCTGGCCACGATGAATCTGGCGGACAAGACGCAGTGGCTGCGCGAGTGGACGATCTCCATCCAGAATGAGGCTGTGGAGAAGACCGGCATGCGTGTCCCCGTGATCTTGTTGTCGATCTTGTCCGGCGGGTTGGTCGATTCGAGAAGGGCGATGAACTACAACGCGGATGCCCCGAAGGATAAGCCGGAGTTGATCGCCGAGTTGATGCCGGATTGGGTCAAGGATTATCGTCCTGGTCCCGGGCAGCCCGCCGATCTGTTGACCCTCTTGAAGTCGAAAAAAAATGAGTTGCCGGTCAACATCTGGCTGGAGACGGTGGGTAAGGCCGGTAGGGCCGTATACACGGAGCCGTTGATGCGGTGGACCGAGCTGTGGATGCGGGAGGTGCAGAGGGAGTCGCTGCGGCGGACCGGCAAAGGCATCTTGCTGACGAACCTCGTTTCGTTCAGCGGAAGTATCGCCCAGAGGCCGACGGTGTCCGCGTGGATGGCCAAGCTGGCCAAGCTTGACGCGGATCCGTCCGTCGGCGAGGCCATCCCGGAGGAGACCAGCAGTTCTTCGGTTCCCGGGCCATCGGAGGAGCCCCGCATTGAGTGGCGCGCGCCGGTGGTGCGTCGCCCTGCTCCGGAAATTCCGGCGGATGTGGTGGCGTGGCGTCCCGACGACGACGAGACCAAGCCGCAGACGTTGAAGGCGTACCTGGACAGCACGCGCCGATCGCATCTGGCGACGCCGCGGGTGTTGCGTGCATGGGTGCACAGTGTGCAGGAGGAGGCGGTGAAGAAGACCGGTATGCGGGTGCAGGCGAATTTGCTGGGTGTTCTCTCCGGTGGGGAGATCGATGGGAGAAGGGCGCGTACGTACAACGAGACGGGTCCCAAGGATAAGCCGGAGTTGATTGCCAAGTTGATGCCGGATTGGGTCAAGGATTATCGTCCTGGTCCCGGGCAGCCCGCTAATCTGTTGGCCCTCTTGAAGTCGAAAAAAAATGAGTTGCCGATCAACATCTGGCTGGAGAAGGTGGGCGAAGGATACACGGCGCCTTTGCAGGAGTGGGTCAAAATATGGGCGCTGGAAATGCAGGAGGAATCGCTGCGGCTGACCGGCAAGGGGATCCCGCTGTTAAAGTTCGAGCAGTACGCTGGCGGAATCGCCACCGGATGGGCTCTGCACAAGTGGACAGTGCATTTGGTCATAGAATTCGATATGAGGGCCGCGAATCCGGCCGTTGACGAATCCCCCGTGCACGAAGACGATCATCCAGCTGTCCCCGGCCCGTCGGACCAGAGTCACGTTTCGGAGAGGGCGCGGCAAAAGCAGCGGATACCGGAATCGGAGTCATCGGCAACGAGCCGCTCCGGGGGAATTCCGGAGAAAGTGGTGAAATGGCGTCCAGGTAATGGGGTGGAGACCTTGCGGGCGTTCTTGGTAGAGGAGGGCCTCTTGGCTGAAGCAGAACCGAGTTGGTGGCGTGAGTGGCTGCTGAGTGTCCAGCGTGAGGCCATTGAGAAGACCGGTATGCGGGTACCTCCGAATGTGCTGTCGCTCGTTTCCGGTGGACTGATCACCACCACAAGGGCGCGTGGGCTCAGCGAAGGCATCGACGATCTCGGGCCGGACGAGATTTTTTTGCTCATGCCGGATTGGGTCAAGAAGTTCCGTCCTGGGACTGATCCCGGGCAGCCCGCCGATCTGTTGTCCCTCTTGAAGGAGAACAAGGAAAAGCTACCGCTCAGCATCTGGCTGGAGCCGGTGGACACGGAGGGTTATCCCGAACCGTTGAAGAAGTGGGCTAAGTTGTGGCTGCGTCATGTACAAACGGAGTCGTTGCGGCGGACCGGTCGTCGCTTCATAGCAAGTGACCTTCATGGGTTCATCGGTGGAATCGTCGCCGAGTCGACCGTAGGCCACTGGGTAGCCGACCTGCCGAATTCGGTCGTTCGCGAATCTCCGGTGGGCGAGGCCGGTACTTCCAATGAGGGCGGTCTCAGTGTTGTGAGTAGGCCGCGAAAGAAGTCGCGGTGGCTAGTAGAAGCTACCGAAACGCAGGTGCTCGATGTGATTGCGTGGCGTCCCGACGACGATGAGACCAAGCCGCAGACGTTGAAGGCGTACCTGGAGAAGGCGGGCTGGCTGGATCTGGCGACGCCGGAGGTGTTGAATAAATGGGTGCACAGTATGCAGAAGGAGTCGGTGGGGAAGACCGGTTTGCGGGTGCCCGCGAATGTGCTGAGTGTTCTCTCCGGTGAGCTGATCGCGGAGAGAACAGTGCGTGAGTACAACAAAGACGCTGTTAAGTCTCGGCTGGAGTCGGTTGCCGAGTTGATGCCGGATTGGGTCAAGGATTATCGTCCTGGTCCCGGGCAGCCCGCCGATCTGTTGTCCCTTTTGAAGGCGAACCGTGCCAGGCTGCCGATCGCTGTCTCGGTGGAGCCGATGGGCACGAACGGTTTCGGGGAGCCGTCGAGGCGGTGGGCCGAGGTGTGGGTACAAGAGGTGCAGGCAGAGTCACTGCGGCTGACAGGCCTGCGAATCTCAGTGCAAAGGCTCGCGTTGCACACCGGCGGACTGGCCGGTCCGAGCACCGTCGGCGCGTGGACCGAGAACCTGCCGAGGAGCGACGCGAAGGCGGCCTTGGCCCTGGTTCCGGCCTGGCTCAAGGGATTCCGGCCGGGGAGGGGGCCGGAATTCCTTCCCGATCTGTTGTCGTTACTGCGAACGCGCAAAGACGACCTGCCGCTGATCATCGAGCTGGACCGCAACGAGAGGGGTCAGTATCCGGAGGCGACGTTGCTCTGGGTACATGAGTGGTTTCTCGCCATGCAAAAGGAGTCTTTGCAGCTCACGGGCCGGTTGATCCCTGCGGCGATGATGTCGATGTTGTCCGGCGGTATGGCCGCGAAGGGCACCATCGAAACCTCCTGGAGCGCCGGTCTCGAGCAGCGAAGCCTGGACGAGGCGTTGTCGCTGGTACCGGAGTGGGTGACCGGGTGGTGGCCTGATTCCTCACCTGGTTCGCCGAAGACGCTGATGGAGTTCCTCGCGGCGAACGAAAGCAAACTTCCTTACAACGTGTCGCTGGTGCCCAATAGCCGCGGCGTGCTCCCGGAAGCGACGCTGATCTGGATCCGCGCTTGGCTGCTGAACAAGCAGGAACAAGGAGCCGAGCAGATCGATCACAAGGACATCGAGGAACTCAAGAAGCTCATCTCAGACCAGCCGATCAAGGGATTGCTTCCGGGCACGGAAGACGACTTCTCGATTCCGGAATCGCTGTCCCTGGCTGGCGCGTCGGCGATACCCGCGGAACTTCGGGATGAGGCGCAGGAGGCGATGGCGCGAAGCCGGGCGGCATCGCGGCCTCTCGCGGCAGACGAGAGCGGCGACGATGTGGAGATGGCGGAGGAAGAGGGCGGCCACGATGTGGAGATGGAGGATGCGCCGGTCGTGGCGGATTCGCCACAGGACGGGACAGGTGGTGACGCGGATGCGGGTATGGATGGGTCACCTGTCACGGGTGTGCTGGAGTTGCTGAGGGCGATCGGGGGAGTGGCGGAGGGCCGGGTGACTCATGAGCTGATCCTGCCGGGGCACGCGCCCAAGCTTGTGGAATGGGCTCAGGACGGGGCGGGGCGGATCATCTTGTCCGAGGTTGGTCTGGAGTGGGTGGTGGATGCTTCCGGGCGGTTGCTGTCGGAGGAGGTCGACCTTCCCACGGAGAGGACTTACGGGCACGACCTGGTCGTGCGGTGGAGTCGTGACACCGGTGAGGTGGTGGTGACCGATCATGGCGAGCCCGCTGCCGGCTTCACCGTTGTCCGGTATAGAGGTGGATGGTTGCTTACCAAGACCGCTGGGGACTACGCGGGCAGCGTCAAAATGTATGACCGGGTGGGGCGGCCTCGCCCGGTCGGGGTAGTGGCCGGGAGGGTGCTTTCCGGTGTGGGCCGGTCGCTGGATGAGGTCCGCGTGTATGGCAAGGGTGGAGTGCAGCCGGTGCCGGACACGTATCAGGCCAAGATGGAGAACGCTTTCCCTCGAGACAGGGATG
Source organism: Amycolatopsis sp. NPDC034160 (assembly GCF_055575355.1). NCBI lineage: Bacteria > Bacillati > Actinomycetota > Actinomycetes > Pseudonocardiales > Pseudonocardiaceae > Amycolatopsis > Amycolatopsis sp. NPDC034160. The sequence continues at coordinate 315,507 of NZ_JBVISU010000006.1, forward strand.
GTTTTTTCCGGGTGCACGCGCGGATGCGGACAGCGAACAAAAACCCCGTTGCGTGGCTCGCGCGAATCAACCCCAAAAAGGATAACTTTCAGCTCCGCCGGGATAATTGTTACGATACGGCGTTGGCGCTCGAGCAGACGTGGCGGGGTCAGCCGACGGTCGCGGCCTCTATATACGCTGAACACGACGAGCAGGGGAATCTGGTCTTTGCTGAAGAGCCGGTGTCGAAGCTGGATCAGTTCGCCGGTAAACATCAGGACTATGAGGGTGAAAGCCTTCGTGATCTGCGCCAGGTAGGTGTCAAGCTTGAGCGGCTGGGGCCCGGGGCCAGCGCGATCGTCACCTTCGATTATGAGGACGCCGAAGGCGATCTGCACGGGCATGCGATCAACATCGTCAACGATGAGGGCACGCTCGTGTATGTCGACATCCAGAATGGTGACATCTGGGCCGACCAGCCCAGGCTTCCTGAAACCCTGTATGCGCGAACCGAGGACGCGTCCTGGGAAATGTATAATTTCCGTGATTTCTACTCCCACGTGTTCGATCGTGATGGCAACACGATGCTCTACGTCCCGCCCGGGACGGCCATGATGCCAGGTGGACAGTCCGGCGCCGGTGAGCCGACCAGGGTCAGCGATCTGGAAGACCGGGAGCACACCGCGGGCGTGGCCCCCGCCGGCGACGACAGCGGGAGCGTTCCGGCTCGCGCTGAGCAGCGGACCCTTGACCGGGGCAGGGAAGAAACCGTGTGGGGCGAGTCCGGGCTCGAGGTCGGCGAGGGAACGTACATGTTGCGGGCTGTAAGGCACCAGGTCGAACCGTTCCCGGGCATGGACGACCTGTTCATCTTGCGTGATCGCCGTGATCCGGACCGGGTCGACGAGCCCTACGCCGATGACAACGGTGATGTGCACCCCGCGGTGAAAAAAGGCGCCGATCGGATCACCGCCAAGATGGCGGAGGGCATGGCGATGCTCAAAGGCATCGTCGAGGACCCCGACGATCCCCGGTTGCCCGCGGAGCTGATGACGAGGATGACTGCCGTGCAACGATTCCTGGAAAGAAAGGTGGCGGCGGAGCTGAAGCGGGTGGTTCTGGGTAAATCGTTGCCGGCGCCTCGGCTCGAGGTGGGCCCGGTGTTGCGGGAGCATGTTCGGAATCATGACCAGGGACTGGCCGACGGGATACAGCGAGGGGTGCAGCTGAGCGACACCGAGGCGGCCATGCCCGGGAACCGCGCTCTGGCGGGGAGCAAAATCGACTCGAAGGGTTTGTACATGGGGGCGGCGTTGAGAACGCCTGATGCTCAGAAGGAGTGGAAAGAGAAATACCGACAGGCCCCGCACTACACTTTCGCTACGCGTTCAAGGGGCGCGAACACCACCCACATCGCCGGGGAAGGGATGACCAACTCCGTCGGTTTTGTGAACGCGCCGACCGTACCAGGGGTGTACCCGCTGGAAATCAATCACAGCGCGGTCAACTCGCTGCTCATCCCCTTTAAAGTCATAATCCCAGGCAAAGACGGCAAAGATGTAGAAGACATGGTTATCGCGCTGATCGTACTGGATAACGCATACGACTCCTCTGATAACCCGCACCACGTGCTCTGGGCCGAGTACAGTCACGAATTCTTCAGCGGGCTTCCAGTCATTAAAGAAGAACCCGAATAAGAGCGTGCCTTAGGACTGCAGTGACACTTTGTGACGTTGTCTTCGGCGGTAGTGACTGGCTCGCGCTCGCGCCTGACTGGTCCGGCGCCACAGTGGCCAGTGAAGGATGTGGGTAGTGAAATGCCGCACGGGGAGGAGTCCCTTTTTTGCGGCATTCCGGATCGTGACCAAGAATGCCGCAGCGGCCATGGAGAGGGTGATATGCCGATACCACGCTTCGTAACCGCGCACTTGGTAACGGTCCAGCCGGTCTCGTTTTTCCGTGGTTTGGAAGTACTACTCGATCGCCCACCGGATTCAGGCAACACGAGCAAGCTCGGTCACCTCCATTGTCGCGGCCCCGAAACAAATATGTTCCGGTCAGCGCGCAGGGTTTCTTCACCGATATCTCTATCGAACGCAATTGGGTGAAGGTGGTAATCGTGATGTCCTCGGCGGCCTGTCGTTGTCCGCAGATCGGATTCCAATTTCTCGTTCCGCCGGCGAAGTTTCTCCAATTCGATCGGTTCAGCCGATTTCTTTCCGCGTTCGCCGGGGCTGCTGACTCTGCCTGGCCGCTGGATAAGACCCCGGCGTCACGAGCCTGCGTCCATTCGATGATGTGCGAGGGGCACAGGCTTTTACGACGCAGGACCGCGCCCTTCTCTCCATTGGGGCGTTCTCGTACCCGGTGACCATGGCCAGCTTGTAGGCCGGGGTGAGCACCCGCCGCGTCAGGCGGGGAGCGGGATCGCTTCCATCTGCCGGACCGCTGGACTGCTTGTCAGATGGTGTGTGGATACGCGCATCCTGCGCGAGAGGGTGTCCGGATAATAACGGCAAGCTTCGAAAGATGATGAGACATGATGGCGGAAAAGGACATCGTCAAGCCGGAACCCGAGGATGACGCGTGAGGATCTCCCGGGTGCGGGATAGAGATTTCGTTGAGGCCGGTGTGGTCGACTGTGCACTGGACCCGTCCGCCGTCCGGATCGGTGCGGGGTAAGCGGACTCGAGAGGACATCTGATGAGCAACGGGAAGGCGGGGCGCCCCGGCGTTCTGGCGATCACGGTGGTCACGGGCCTGCTCTGGGCGTCGTCACCCGCCGCGGCACAGCAGGCGCCCGCTCCGCTGCCGACCGAGCAGAAGGGCTGTCTGCAGGCACCGGAGGCCACCGAGCCCGGCGTGCCCTGGGCTCAGCAGCGGATGGCGGTGGACCGGGTTTGGTCGTTGACGAAAGGCGCCGGCGTCACCGTGGGGGTGGTCGACACCGGTGTCGACGGGAATACGCCCCAGCTGTCCGGCGGACGCGTGAAGCCCGGCCTCGATGTCACCACCCCGGAACGGAAGCCGGCGAACGACGACTGCTTCGGGCACGGCACGTTCGTCGCCGGGATCATCGGCGCCGCCGTTCGGCCGGGGACCGGATTCGCCGGGGTCGCGCCCGAGGCCACGATTCTCCCGATCCGGTGCGCGATCACGACCGCGGACGGCTCACCTCCGGTCCTGACCGCGGCCGAGATGGCCAAGGGTATCCGCGCCGCCGTCGACGGCGGCGCCCGGGTGATCAACATTTCGGCCAGCACCGACAACCCGGATCCGGAACTCGCCGAAGCCGTCCGGTACGCCGCCCAGCGCGACGTCGTGGTGGTCGCCTCCGCGGCGAACACCGCCCAACAAGGGGACCCGATCACCTACCCCGCCTCGTATCCCACCGTCATCGCCGTCGGCGCGATCGACATGCTCGGCAAGAAGGCGGACTTCTCGCAGACCGGGAAGTTCCTCTCCCTGGTCGCTCCCGGCGTCGGGGTCACCAGCCTCGGCCCCGGCGGCGCCGGGCACTGGGTGGGCAGCGGCACCAGCTACGCCGCGCCGTTCGTGGCGGGCGTCGCCGCACTCGTGCGCGCCTACCGGCCGCAACTGTCCGCCGAGCAGGTCAAGCACCGGCTGGAGGCGACCGCGGACCACCCGGCCGCGGTGCTGCCCGACGCACAACTGGGCTGGGGAACGGTCAACGCGATGGCCGCCGTGACGACACTGCTGCCCGAGGAATCCGGCACCGCGGCGCCCGTCGTCGCGGCCGAACCGGCGCCGTTGCCGGTGCCTGTCCGCCCGGACGGTCCCGGCGAGGTCGTCGCCGTCGTCGCCACGGTCTCCGTGCCGGTTCTCGCGCTGCTCGGCCTGCTGGTGTTCCGCCTGTGCCTGGGTGCCAAGCGCCGCGGCTGGAAGCGGGCCCGGGTGGTCGAATTCTCCCGCCCTCGCACCGGAGCTTGATCTACGCCCACCTGCGGGTTCACGGCTCGCGTGAAGTACATGATGGCCCCCTTCCTTGCGTCAGGCGCAAGGAAGGGGGCCATCATGTACTGGGGAAGGTCGCTGCTGCTCATGTCGCGAAAGCCACTTTCGGGACACCACATGTCCTGAAAGTGGCTTTCGCGACACAGTTTTACGCGCTCGGGCGCTCCCATCTCGAAAAATGTCCTTTTTGGACACTCAAGAGGCGGATCGAGCCTCTTGAGTGAGCCTGTTTCTCTCTATGGCAGTGGTGCCGACCCATCCTCCACCAGCGGCGTCTGTACCAATCGGACCGATCGGCGGCGGTTGATGAACTGCGCGCGTCCCGGCGGAAGCACCCGAGGCTTGAGGTTGCCGAGGAAGGAACCTTCGGTTTTCGGGCAGGACAACAGGAGCGCCGGTGTGCCGAGTTCCCACATGCGCCGGATCGCCGGGTTGCTCATCGACCGGCTCGCTCCCGCGATACTGCGCGCGAGGATGATGTGCACGCCGACGTCGGCGGCCTGGGCGAGCACCGGCATCAGGCCCTGCAGCGGGCCGGCGCTTCCGGCGGATTCCGACAGTTCGAAGTCGTCGATGATGATGTAGAGCCGTCCACCGGTCCACCAGTCGCGCAGGGGAAGCCTGCTCGGGCTGATTTCCGGACCGGGAATGCGTTTCTCGATGACGGAAGCCGCACCGGCGATCGATTTCGTCAGTGCTTCGGCGCCCACGGCGTATTCGAGCTGGTACTCGGCCGGGATCGAATCGCGCAGTTCGCGGCGGAAGTCGCCGAACATGATGCGGGCTTCGTCGCTGCTGTGGTGCGCCACGATCGAACGGGCGATGTGCTTGAGGATGTTGGTCTTGCCCGATTCGGCGTCACCGTAGATCAGCAGGTGTGGCGTGACGTCGAAGTCGTGCCACTCCGGTTCGAGGTGCTGGTCCTCGAGGCCGAGCGCCATGCGCATCTCCGCCGCCGGGGACGGTGCGCGCGGGGCCGGTAGTTCCCGCGCGTGCAGGGTCTGCGGCAAAAGCCGGACCTTCGGCGCGCGCGGTGCTCCGGGCGGTGCCAGCGCTTCGGCGAGTTCCACCGTCGCGTCCGCGAGGTCGTCGGTACGGGAGTCGCCGTCGATCCGGGGGAGTGCGGCAAGGAAGTGCAGCCGGTCCGGGGTGATCCCGCGCCCGGGGATCGACGGCACGGTCGCGGCGAACCGGCTGTTGATTTCCGAGTCGACCGGGTCGCCGAGTTTGAGTTCGAAGCGCGTGCCCATGACGTCCCGGAGCCACGGCCGCATTTCCGACCACCGGTTGGACGCGACGACGAGGTGGATACCGAAGCTCAGTCCTCGTGCGGCGAGTTCGGTGAACTTCTCCTCGATTTCCTCGAAGTCCTGCCGGATCGTGTACCAGCCGTCGACCACGAGGAACACGTCGCCGTAGGGATCGAGGTCATGGAAACGGCCCTCGGCACGGGCCCGGCGGTAACTGACCATCGAGTCGACGTTGTGTTCGGCGAAGATGGTCTCCCGCCGCGCCATCAGGTTGGTGATCTCCAGGACCGTGCGGGTGACGCGGTCGCGGTCGAGCCGGTTGGCGATACTGCCGATATGCGGCATCGCCGCGAGCGAGGACAGCGTCCCGCCGAAATCCAGGCAGTAGAACTGGACCTGTTCGGCGGTGTGGGTGAGCGCGAGGCCGCAGATCAGCGTGCGCAGCATCGTGCTCTTGCCACTCTGCGGTCCGCCGACCACCGCCGCGTTGCCCTTGCTGCCCGACAGGTCGGCGATCAGCAGCTCGCGCCGTTGCTGTGCGGGCAGGTCGATGAGCCCGACGGGCACGGTCATGTTCGCCGTGTTCAGGTCGCCGACCGGACGCGGGCCGTAGGTCGGGTGGTCCACCAGCGGCGGTAGCAGCTGATCCAGGGTCGCCGACGTCTTCAGCGGTGGCAGCCAGACCTGGTGCGCCCTCGGGCCGATGCCTCGTAGCCTGCCGATCAGCACGTCGATCATGGTCTCCGTGGCTTCGTTGGGCTGGTCCTCTTCGACGGTTTCGGGCTCTGGCGCCACCGGAGGTTCGATGTACCGCTGTCCGAACGCGACGATGTGCTGCTCGACGGCGAGCCCGGTCTGTCGTCGCTTCGGCCGGTAGGGCGCCGAGGAGAACGCGCCCTTGAACCGCACCAGGGTCTGGGTGTCCGGCCGGAGGTAGCCGTTGCCCGGGCTGTTGGGCAGTTCGTAGGCGTCCGGGACGCCGATGACGCTGCGGCTCTCCATCGCGGAGAAGGTCCGGAGGCCGATCCGGTAGGAAAGGTGCGTCTCGACCTTGTGGATCCGGCCTTCGTCCAGGCGCTGTGAGGCCAGCAGCAGATGTACCCCGAGGCTGCGGCCGAGCCTGCCGATCATGGCGAAGACGTCGATGAACTCGGGTTTGCTCGAGAGCATCTCACTGAACTCGTCCACCACGATGAACAACGCGGGCATCGGCTCGAGCGGCACACCCTGGGCGCGGGCGGCCTCGTAGTCGCGCCGGGAGGCGTAGTTGCCGGCCGCGCGCAGGTGTTCCTGACGCCGGTTCATCTCGCCGGTCAGCGCGTCCTGCATACGGTCGACCAGTTCGAGTTCTTCGGCGAGGTTGGTGATCACCGCCGAGGTGTGCGGCAGCTGGTCGAAACCGAGGAAGGCCGCGCCTCCCTTGAAGTCCACCAGCACGAAGTTGAGGTCTTCCGGGGAATGGGTGGTGGCGAGCGCGAGCACCAGCGTGCGCAGCAGTTCGCTCTTGCCGGAGCCGGTGGCGCCGACGCACAGTCCGTGCGGCCCCATGCCGTCTTCGGCGGATTCCTTGATGTCGAGTTCGAGCGGGGAACCCGCCCCGGCGATGCCGATCGGCACGCGCAAGCGCCGTTTGCCGGTCATCCGGTCGCGGCGGTATTTCACCGGGTCGAAGGTGGCGACGTCGCCGATGCCGAGGAGGGTGGCCAGGTCGTAGTCGACGGCGAGCGGTTCGTCGTCCTCGGAAACCTCGCCGATCCGGAACTGGGCCATCGTCCGGGCGAGCGCGTTCGCGGCGACCTCGCTCATCCGGTCGGGACGGCAGAGCCGGGCGGTCTGCTGCTTGCCGACCCGGTCGAACGACACCGTCCGGACCTCGTCCGCGTCGACCTCCAGGAACAACGCTCCGGCCCGCTGCTGCCAGGGCAGCGATCCGGAGACGTCCAGGACCACGGTGTTGCGGTAGCCCTCGTCCGCGACCCGGTGGTCGGCGGGCACCGAGACCCCGTCGAGCACGAGGATGACGAACGGCTCGGACGCGGTGATCGGCGTGTCGGCCTCGAACCGCGGCCGCCCGGTGAACGAGGGCCCGCCGAGCAGGAGTTCCGCCTGGGTGATGTCGTCGGCGGCGAGCCGTCGTGCTCCGGCGGCGTCGCGGCTTTCGGTGTCTTGGTGGTGGGGAAGCCACTTCAGCCAGTCCCAGCGGTCCATATGCTCTTCGGAGGCGCAGACCGCGACCCGCACGTCACCGGGGGCGTGCGCGGTGACCAGCTGGGCGAGGACCGCCCGCGTCAGGCCGAGGACGGCGTCGTCGTCGCCGGAGAACTGAATCTGCCCGAACCCTCGGAGATACACCGCGATCGGCGCGTCCGGGAGCGTGTTATAGGCGCGCATGAACCGGCGCAGGGCGTGCGCGGTGAGCGGTTCGAGGTCCTCGATCGGCTGGCTGTTCGGGGGGACCAGCTTGAAGGTCGAGCGCTGGGTGCCCAGGCCGAGCCTGATCTCGCCGAAGTCGTCGTGGGCGGGGCGCCGTTCCCAGAGCCGGTAGCCCAGCGCCATCGACCACAGCGCGTGCGGGTCGGGATGGATCCAGCGGGCGGCCTTCCGCTGCGCGCTCAGCGCGTCGCGGGCCTGTTTGCGCAATTGGCCGAGATAGCGGATGTAGTCACGCCGGTGGCCGTTCAGCTTCTGCTTGTGGGTGACCGAGTTCCGTACCATCTGCGTGATGAGCATGCCGAGCGCCGACAGCACCATGAGGCCACCGCCGATGTAGGCGAAGGCCCCGGCGCCGGGACGGACGAACATCATCACCATGGCGAGTGAGCCGAGTGCCATGGGGGCGTACATCAGCACGCTGCTGATGCCGCCGCCGGTGTTCTCGGGCACGCCAGGAGGCGGTTGGAGCTCGGTTTCGATCTCGGGGGCGGGCGGTTTGGGCCGTCGCGCGCGCCGGGCGAACAGCGTGGTGCTCACAGGCTCTCCCTTGGTGAGTGGTTCTCCCCGTTTTTCGGGGATCTCGGTCCGGCTTGGCCGCCCGCAGTGCGGCCGGGCTTAGCTTGGATGCCGGGACGAGGGCCTGGACCTGGAAGAAAGGGCCTGTCACCTGAGGTAGAGCGAACACAGCATCGCACAAAGAACGCGGCGAAGCTACCGTCCATTTCGGACGGTGAGAACAAGCCGGCCGGAGCCTCCGGCCGACCTGGTACACGTGCTGAACAGGGGCTGATCCGTGACGGCGTCCGAACCGGTAACGATCGTGGACCCGGAGATCGAAGTGCTGACCTTCGAGCAGCTTGTCCAGCTGGTCAACGAGGTCAGCCCGGATTCCTACTACGAGCGTGCGCAGGCTTTCGACACGGCGACAGCACGGTTGGAACAGATCCAGGACGACCTGGCGCGCGGGACTCGTGAGTTGTGGGATGCCTGGCGAGGCGAAGGTGCCGAAGCCTTCGGCGACGACGTCCGGAATGTCAACGCCCTCGGCAACACGGCGATCCAAGCGATGGCCAGTCCCGGCTACGGTGCCACGCTCCGCCGGGCCGGTGACGCTCTCGCGCTCGCGCAGCAACGTATCCGCGACCTGCAGGCGCAGAAACGGGAAGGCGACCTCCCGGCCGCTCGGCAGGTGGTGCACGACCTCGGAGTCGCGTATCAGGAGATCGGGACGGCGATCACTCCGTTCCCCGGTGCCGAAACCGATGTCCCGATGAACGGTCAGGGCCCGGCGGTGAACGCGTCCGCTCCCACGGGGCCGACGCCGGCCACGGGCGCCGTCCAGCCCTCCGCCGACGGTCAGCTGGGCCGCCATGGCGACGGGACAACAACATCCGGAGGTGGCGGAATCGTGCCTGCCGCCGCCTTGCTGCCTATGGGCGGACCGATGGCGGAAGGACGGTCGGGTCGTCAGGGCGATGTCTGGGCCGGGTTGCTGGGGGACACGACCCAGGGCACGCCCGCCTTGGTGGCGCCCGCGGTCGTGGGGAAGGGAACGTCGGCCGCGCAACCGGAGTCGAGTGGCGAAACCGTCGACGGGCAGGGAAACGGCGCCTACTTCGCGGTACTGGGCCGGACGCAAGGGGTCCAGGCCGGGCCGCGGAACACCGAGTCGAAGAAGGACAAGCACAAGGATTCGCGCGGGGACGAAAGCGCGACCGCGGAGCAGGACGAGCCACCGTTGAAGCCTGAGATCCCGAACGCGGACCTCACTTCGCCGGGTGCTTCGGCGCGCGCGGAGGCCACCTTCGACGCGGATCTTCCGGAGAGCACCGCGGAGCCGGCCCCGTCGGTGGCGACAGTGTCCGCGACCGACGCTGCGTCCGCGGCTCCTGCGAGTCACGAACCGGTCCATGCCGAGGCTTCGGCTTCCGAGCTTCCTCCGCCTTCGGCCTCCGCACCCGCTCCCGCGACAGCGCCTTCGCCGTCGGGAACCGCCGCACCGGCGGAGGTCCTCAAAACACCTCCGCTACCGCACGGCTCCGGCGCCGGACTTCCCGGCAACGCCACTCCGGTATCACTGGGCGTTCCGGTGCAACCGGTCGTCGCGCCGGTCGCGGGGGAGACTTCCTTGCCGAGCGCACTGCCCGCTTCACCGGCGTTCCGGCCCGTCGGTGGCTTCGACAGCAGTTCCACCCCCGGACTTCCTCCGGTGGTTCCCGGCGGGACCGGTTCGCCCCGGATGCCCGGGGAGGCCATGCACGGCACCGGTGGCGGTCTCATGTCACCGATGCTCGGAGGCGGTGCTGTCGGCGGAGGCCAGGACACGGAGAACGAACGGCAGCCGATGGGTCTGCTCGGCGTCGACCCCAAGGTCTGGGACGCCTCCGGCAACGCTCCCCAGGTGCTGGGCCGCCCGGTCGCCGCACCGCCGCCGCGGGCACTCGACCTCGACGACGCGAAGAAGAAGGCCATGGAGATGGTGGACTCCGTGCTCGGACGCCCCGAGCGGAAAGACGACGATCGAACCACCGAGTGAGAACGAAGTGATTGCGGGAGTGGCTTTCGCGACACCGTTGTGCCTGACCTTGAATCAGCGACCGGCGGGCCATCCCTTGCCGTGGCCCGCGACCAAGCATTGGAAGCTTTCTTACCTGGGTCCCGCGGGAGTGGACGTCGGCTATCGGGTGTCCGAGGAATCCGAACGGTGAGTGTCCTGATTTCCCGCCTCGTCGGACGGGTCGCCCGGTCTCAGCCCTTGATCAACGCAAGATCCGAGACACTCAACCTGGATCCACCGGTGTGGTGTGGGTGTTTGGGGTGTGTCTGGGTACGCAAATGCCCTCTGGCTTGGGATGATTGTTCTTGCGACGGAACAAAAACCACGTAGCGAGAGGGCATCTGCTGGATGCGATCATCTCATACCGCCGGATCGGTGTCGGTGAGGTTCGATGATGAGGGTCTCGTGTCGTGCGCGGGGCTGGTGCCGGTGCTGCGGCTGGCCGAGGCCATCGGCCTCGGCCAGCTGATCGAAGACCGGGTTGACCTGGGGATTGCGGTCGGGGCGAACACGGGCGCGAAAGCACTGTCGGTAGTGGCCGGAATGGTCGCCGGCGGGGACTCGATCGAGGATCTGGACGTGATCCGGCACGGTGGGATGCGCCGGTTGTTCACCGGTCTCCGGGCGCC